>NZ_JAUMTJ010000099.1:0-20142 GCF_032654765.1 Bradyrhizobium sp. 33ap4
TTTGCTAGTGTCCTTATCGAATCCGAAGTTCGCTCCGAAGGTGCGGCAAATGATGCGAACTTCGGATTCGGGACACTGGTATGCAGCTTGCACCGCCTTGCAGCAGTCCGTGCGTGAGCGCGCCGCGAAAACCAATGGTCCGGCTGCGATTGAAGCCGGGCCCAGAGGACATCCAAGATGCTGACCATTCCTGACCTGACATTGCTGCTCATGGTGGTTGTTGCGAGCCTTGCCGTTGCGCTGATCTACATGCTGCGCGAGCTCGAGCCGAAGCTTGCGCGGCTGCGACTGCGAGGTGGTCGCGTCTTGCGCGATCGCACCGAATAGGGCGGCAATTCCGTTCGCCGCGGCTTTGGCCGCGGTGACGCTGCGCACCCAGAGTTGTCAGCCGAGCACGCCGTATTTCTTCAGGCGGTCTGCATCTTTCGCGCGGCGAGGGCCGCCTTCGGGATTTCGAGTCGGAGCTTTCCTGCCGGGCGGTCCCGAGCGGGATTCAAGGACCCCAAAAAACAAGGCCGTCGACGTAGTATACCGTCAACGACCTTGCCAGCCCCGGATATTGAAATCGGCTCACGCCATCCGGTCACTCGAAGATGACTCGGATTCGAAGGCCGATATGTGAACCAGTTCACAAAGTCAGGATTAATTCACGGTAACGGGCACTCATGATCGGCCGCCGCCGGCAACCCTCGAGCGCGAAAGTTCCCCGTTAGATGATGATCTTGCTCGGGATTTGGCGCATTTTTATGGCTGGTCACCTGAGTGGGGCGGGGTCTGCGGGGGCGTCAACCGCGCGACCTGTGGCGCTTTCGGTTGGCGCTACGGGTGGCCTTCGAGCGCTTGCGCGGCGCGGGCTCGGCGGCCGGCTCGTTGGCCTGCGCGCTCGCCAGCGACTGGCGCAAACCCTCGACCTGTTCGGTCAGCGCGGCGACCTGGTCGGAGAGCCTCTTGGCATCGGCCGCCTGCAAGGCGAACTGCTTGCGCATGGTCTGCAGCTGGTCCTGCACCTCCTGCAGCTGGTCGATGGATTCCTGCTGGGTCACCTCCATGCCCTTGGTCTTTTCCACCAGGGCCTCGGAGACCTGCGCGGTCCGCGCCTGCAACTGCCGCGCGGCCACCATGCGGTCGGTCTCCGGCACGTTGCCGGTGTAGGCGCGCCACAGTGCGATCGAGCCGATCCCGAACAGCACGAGCACCAGCGCCACGGCGCCGATCGCGATCGGCTGCACGCCAATGAGGCTGCTGGCTTGTGAATTCCGGGGGGCAAGTTCGACCATGCGACCAACAACCGGACATCAATTGAAAGGTTCGAAATAGCACAAACCCCGGCGCGGGCAAAACCGGGGGGTGTGTAGACCCCTGCGGCAGCAGCGAAATTTGTATCATATGTTAGTTTTCGGCCGTGCTGCCCGGCCTGCTCGAGGCATGATCGGCCTCTGGCCGACCCGAACTCAAGCTCCCCGAATTCAGCCCTTGGGCGCGATCAGGCCGACCCGCATGTCCTTCGCCAGATAGACGCAAGCGCCGTCGGCGAGCACCCGGCCGTCGGCGATGCCGAGCACCAGCCGGCCGCGCCTGGCCTGGCGTATGTCGACCTCATAGCGCACCAGCCTGACATCGGGCATGATGTGCCCCCTGAACTTGACCTCGCCGACCCCGAGCGCGCGGCCCTTGCCGGGCGAGCCCGACCAGCCGAGCCAGAAGCCGATGATCTGCCACATGGCGTCGAGGCCGAGGCATCCGGGCATCACGGGGTCGGCGGCAAAGTGACAGGCGAAGAACCAGTGGTCCGGCGCAATCTCGAGTTCGCCGACGACGTGGCCCTTGCCGAACGCGCCGCCGTCCAGGCTGATCTCGGTAATGCGGTCCATCATCAGCATCGGCGGTGCCGGCAGCTGCGCATTGCCCGGGCCGAAATAGCCGCCTTCGCTCGAGCGCAGCAGATCCGGCTTGCTGTAGGACGATTGCGGTGCGTGAAAATCGTGCGGATTGAACAAGATGGCCATCGATGTTCGGGTTTTGGCTGAAGCTTAGTTGCGGCTGCGCCGCGTGGCCCTTGGCCGCGCGGACAGGGGTTTGGCAGGCAAGCCCAGCGCGGCGGCCATGAAGGCCCAGATGTCGCCGGTCAGCCTTGCCGGATCCGGCCGTCTTTCGTTCATGAGCGCGCCGATCAGCGCCTGGCGGATGCCGCCGATCATCAGCGCGATGGTGAGGTGAGGGTCGATGCCGCCGGGCACGATCCCGTCGCGCTGGGCCGCTTCGATCATGCGGGCGCCGGCGTCAAGCTGCCGGCCGGTGAAGGCGGTCTCGACATCGAGCACCTCGGGCGCGCGGCTGAGCGGTCCGATCACGAGGGGCGCAAACGGGTGGTCATAGTGAAAGGCGACATAGGCGCCGATCCGTTCCTTTTCCCGGTCCGCCCAGTCCGTGGCGGACAGCTTGGCACCGCCGAACGCCGCCGCATCAAGTTGTTCATAGAAGCCTTCGACCACGGCGGCGATCAGGCCGGCCTTCGATCCGAAGTGATGGTAGGCGAGCCCGACCGAGACCTGCGCCCGCCTTGCGACGGCCTGCATCTCGAGGTGCCCATGGCCCTCGATGAGCTCGGCCTGCGCTGCCGAGAGCAGCCGTTCTCGTGTCCCCAGGCTCGCCGCGTCCATCGTGGCACCATTTGCTGAATTGAATTGAATTCAATATCGCCGATGCTAGGATGTCAAGCCGCCGACGCGGATGGCAAAGCGAGCCGGTGAAGGAAGGCGATGGCGTTTGCGATCAAGACCGAGATCCGAAATGCGTGGGCGAAGGTGTTCACCTTCACCGCGCAGAAGACCATGTATGGCGGCAAGCACATCGCGGCCGATGACATCGTGTTCGTGTTCGCGAGCGAGAACGAGGGCGGCAACGGCCTGATCGCCCGCGCGATCGTCGCGTCGGCCGACGCGACACCCCGCAAGGTCGGCGTCATCAGGCAGACGCCGCGCGTCAGCATCACGGTCAGACGCACCGCATCCGCGGCGCGGTTGCTCGGGCGCGAGCAACTCAAGCGCTTCAAGGATTGGGGCGACGGCCGGCCCGAGACCGAGCTGAATTTCAAATTCTATCGCCAGGCCACCAACAAGATCGTCGGCATCTCAGACGAGACCGCGGCGTTTCTCGAGCGGTTCTTCTAGTGTCCCGAATCCGAAGTTCGCATCATTTGCCGCACCTTCGGAGCGAACTTCGGATTCGATAAGGAACTAGCAAACTTCGTGAAAGTGGCTGCCGCGAAATCGCACGAACTTCGCATTCAGCACACCAGGCGTCGATCGACGCCGCTCAAAAAAGGTGCGGCCACCCTTTGGGGGAAGGGTGGCCGCGCGCGAACCGGTCTGGGACGGGGAGGGGTGGGGATGTGACCGGATCGCGAACTCGAAATTTCCTGTTCTGCTCAGCGCGAGCTTGCCGTTGCAACTGCAGGGCGGTTGTCACCGAGCGAGACCCACACATTGGGATCGCCCTGCGACTGCCGCTTGACGAAGCGGTAGCCAGTGTCGGTCCAGGCGACGATGCTCTCGTTCTGGTTATCGAGCACGAACTCGCCCTTGTCGGTCTTCACCGTCAGCACCGCGTGGCCTTCGCCCTTCTTGTCGCGGACCACCGTGATCAACAGCGCCTCGCGGGGCCAGCCGGCGTCCATCAGCATCTTGCGCTTCAGGAGCACGTAGTCCTCGCAGTCGCCGTAACCGTCGGATGGCAACGACCATTTCTCGATCACGCCCCAATGATCCATGTCGGTCATCGGCTTGATGGATTCGTTGACCCACTTGTTGACCCGTACGAGGTCCCGCCAAGCGGTCTGCGACAACACGATGTCGCGTGGTTGCGTCGCGCCGCCGCGGCATTCGCCCGGATTGTCGGCACAGAATTCGACCCAGCCGATCGGCGAACGCGCAACGTCGCCCAGGCTGGCGTAGACCACGTCGCCGGCCTTGGCCGACACGCACGTCGCAAACAGAATGGCGGCAACCGCCAAACCTTTCCCCTGTCCCCTGAACCCAAACATCGTGGCCCCCGTTCTTCTTGTTGGGACCACGTTTCGCACAAAGCTTTTGCGCCGCCGCTAAGTACGCAAAGTAGATTTGACGCGAATACTGGTAAAACCTGCGGCGAATTCGAACTGTACTTGAATCGAATTCGCGTAAAATTTGAAACAACTGCAATTGATTCAAATTTTATGCATTAACGCCGCGCGCGCTGCGCCAGCGCGGTTTGTTGCGCCAAACGCTGCGGCCGTTAACCGCCGATTTTCACCGGGCCAAATGCGCCGAAGGCGGCCACCGGTGCACCGGTGGCCGCCTTCGCGGGCAAAAAAAGGGGTCTTGAGCGGTTTTTCGCTTTACCTCGCGGTAACGCTCTCTTCGAGCGTTTCCGCCGATTGCTCGTGGACGAACTCGAGCGCGAAGCCTTCCTCGAGATTTCGCACCACGCGGGACTGTACCCGCCCGAGCATCACGAGCGATTTCAGCGGCGGGCGGTTCTCGGCAGCAATCGCAGCACCGGACAAGGAAAGGTCGATGATGCGGCAGGTCATCCGCGTGCCGTCTTCCTGGGTCAGCAGGGCGATCGGGTTGCGCGGCACGATACGGTCGTGGCGGCGATCCTCGGGCAGATTGAGGATGTCGCGGTTGGCGAGCCAGGTCAGCTGTGCGGCGAGCTTGTCGCGCTTGCGTGCGGTGGCGCCGATCGTCATCGCAAAGCCGTTGTCGATGATGCGGGTGATGCGTCCCTCGACCCGGCCGATATGGTCGAGATAGGCGATCACACGGTCGCCGACATTGCCGATGCCCGGCGCCAGCAAAGCGAGGCCGCCCGGCGACATGTTGATAATCTGGCAGGGAAACTCGCGCCGGTCGGGCAGCATGTAGCGGCCGAGCAGGTGCACCTTGACGCGCTGGAAGCGCCGCCGCTCCTCGGCTACGGGGACGACGGTAGTTTTCTTCTGTGCAAACGACATCACGACAAACCCGGCCACCGTCCATTCGGAGCCCCGACGACCCTAAGGCTGATAGGGTTAACGGGGCGTTACGGTTGAGGCAGGGAACTCGCACACGGTGCAAGAGAAGTGTGAGTGGAAGGGGCAGGGCCGCACATCAGGTTCGCCGAACCACCGCGACATGACCTGAGCGGCTTCATCGACGTGGGGGGCGGTGTCGGCGGCCCATGCGACGAAGCCGTCGGGGCGTACGAGCACGGCATTAAGGCCCAGCCGATCCCGCGCGTCGCTTGCGACATAGCCGATCCGCCCATGCCAGCGATCGGCAAGCGCTCGCAGGGGCGCGCGCCGATCAAAGTCCAGCAGCAGGCCGCGCCCGTTCCTGAGCAGTTCGCCGAGCTTCGTGCCGCGGGCGAGCTCGAAGTCGGGCGCGCTGCGGCCCGCCAGCGGATGGTTGCCGCCAAGATCATAGCGCAGCGAAACGCCCCACACGCGCTCGGCAAAGTAGGTCGCGCCGTCTGATGTCGCGATCAGGTCGCGGATGATGGCTTCGAGCGCGCGCGAACTGCGGCTTGGCCGCATCAGCGCGACCTGGGCGCGCGACCAGTCCAGCACCTGCGCGCCCACCGGATGCCGCTCACGCGAGTAGCTGTCGAGCAGGTCCACCGGTGCGTCGCCGCGGATCGTGGCCGCGAGCTTCCAGCCGAGGTTCATCGCGTCGCCAAGCCCGAGATTGAGCCCCTGGCCGCCGAGCGGAGAATGAATATGCGCGGCATCGCCCGCGAGCAGCACGCGGCCCTTGCGGTAATCCGTCGCCTGACAGGCGCGATCGGTCCAGGTGGTGGCAAGCCGGACCGCCGTCAACGTGATGTCTGTGCCGGAGACGCGGCGCAGCACCGCCTGCACGTGCTCGCGCGTGATCGGCCGGGTTCGGTGGAAGGCGCCGCCGTCGAACTCCACCATCGCGATCGTGCCGGGCCGTGCGTAGGTATACATGCCCGTCGGCGTGTAGTGACGGCCGGTGCGGAGCTTGTCCGCATCTGATATATCGACCTCGACCGAATAGCCGGTGAACTCGGGATCGGTGCCGACGAATTCAAAGCCGCCGGCCTTGCGCACCATGCTGCGGCCGCCGTCACAGCCGACCAGCCAGCGTCCGTGGAACGTCTCGGCACCGTCGCGAACGATCACGCCATCATCCGATTGTTCGAACGCCTCGACGCCTGTGCCGCGCCTGATCTCAACCCCCATCGCGGTTGCGCGCGCGGCGAGGGCGGATTCGAGCGCCTCCATCTCGACCGCCATGCTGGTGCCTGCCGGGCTCGGCAGACGAAACAGCCATTTCGACGTGTCGACATCAGCGTGAAAGAACTGGATGCCGGCAAAATGGCCGGCCGGGCGGCGCGGCTGTTGCATCCAATGCGCGCCATTCGATGCGCTGCTGCCCGAGCCATCCTTTGCGTGCTGTCGTGCCGCGATGTCATCCAGCATCCCGCGACGATAGAACGCCTCGATGCTGGGCGCCGAAAGGCCGCGCATCCCGAAGGGGAGCCGTTTCAGCGGCGAATGCGGGTCGGCGGCCTGCTCCAGCACCAGCACCGAGCACCCTGCGAGCCGCAGCTCGCAGGCGAGCATCAAGCCGACCGGGCCGGCGCCGGCAATCACGACATCATGGGGAAGGGGGCGGCTGGCGTGCATGAACTGCTCCTTTGTCGGTGTTCGACCGGAGCGGTTCGTCGGGTTGAGAACCACACGGACGAACATTGGGCGCCTGGACTGCGTCCGGTGTTCGTCGTGGGGATCTCATGCACGAGGCAGGAGACCAGAGCTTTCGTTTTCGAAAGGTCTTTCGTTCCAGAAAGGACTTCGATCCGAAAGGACTTGGGCTTACCAAACCAAGTCTGCCTTTTCCGACGCGGCGTATATAGCTGCGTGGCGTTCGATCCGCAACGGAAGATGCGCGGCTGCGGATTACTGGAACAATGCACTGCCGCGATGTCGCGGCGCGACTGCATCGGCGTTGCCTGGTTCGTCGACGCGGCGCGCGCCCGGGCGGGGCGCAAGATCGTCCGGCGTCTTGATGTTGCTCGCGAGTCCTGCGGCTTCGAATGCCTTGATCAACCACCAGCCGAGGTCGATCTGACCCGGCAGCAGCCCGAGCTTCGCGGAGCCGGGATAGGCGTGGTGATTGTTGTGCCAGCTTTCGCCCATGCTGATCAGGCCCGCGATGCCGACATTGTAGCCCTGGGCCGCGACGCCTTCGATGATCCAGGTCTGTCCGCCCTTGCGATGCGAGTAATGACCGATCAGCCAGTGACCGGTGACGCAGACGGCGACGCGGACGCAGATGCCCCAGACCAGCCAGCTCCACGAGCCGATCGCGAGGAACAGGATCGCCCAGGGCAATTGCTGCCACATCCAGGTCCGCTCGACGAAGGCGTAGAAACGGTCATCGGCGAGCCGCCGTTCGAGCCGGCATTCGGGCGGGTGTTTCAGCACCAGCGCACAGTGCAGTTGCCACCACGCGTCGCGCCAGAAACCGGCGGGGTGGCAGGAGTAGTCGTGGCACGCCGTCTGGCGCTGCGCCCAGTCGCGGATATCGTGCAGCCGCACCATGCCGTAGGGGCCGGCCATCCCGACCAGCGTGCCGAGATAGACGCAGAGCCTCTCCAGCCACAGCGGACAGTCGAAGCTCGCATGGATCAGGCGGCGGTGCATGCCGACCGAATGCCCGAAGCACAGCGTGATCGCGCTGGTGACGATGAATAATGCGAACGCGCTCCACGTGAACAGCAGCGGCCCGAGGACGATCGCGACCGCGGTCATGCCGCCAAGCCACAGCGACTTCGCCGGCGCCCATCGCACGCGCCCGTCCAGCGGATCGGTGCTGGCGTCCACGAAGATTCGCTCCGAGCCGGGTTGCGGCTTCATTCCGTCACCTGAGGTTGCATCGCAGGTTGCGGTGAAGCGATCGTCGCTGTCAATCGGCCGCGCACGTCCGTCATGTCGCAGCCCATATTGGCGTCTGCGGCGGCTTCAGCCGGGTGGCGGCACGCGGAAGCGGCGCGGTGAGGTTATTTGGCCTCGGCGTCCATTTCCGGTTCGACAGCCGTTTCCGGTTCGACTGCCGCCGCTGGTGGTTCAACAGCCACGGCTTTCAGCATCTTTCGTTTCGCCGCGCGGACCTCAATCTGCAGCGGCGGCTGATAGGATTCGCTTGGCGGCACGAAGACGAAGGCATGGTGTCCATCGCCCTTGTTGAGCTTGAGAAGATCGTTGCGGAACTGATCGGCGACGACTTCGCCAACGAGATTGCCGTTGAAGTAGATATCGATCGCGACCCTCTTGTCGGGGTGTTGGTTGTACAGCGCCCAGCCGGAAATCCTTTTTTCGTTGACGACGTCGACATGGCCGGTGATCTCGCCATACAGACTCTCGATGCCGGCCTCGATCACCTCGAGGTCGCTCCTGTAGATCGATCTCGTCACATCGAAGCTGAAATTCGCCGTATCGACGCATTGGTCCAGCAAGCCCTGTCGATGCTCCTTCATCCGTTGCAGCGTGTCCAGTTCGCCCAACTTGACGTACATGCCGACGATACCTTCGATACCAGGATTCATGGTGTCATTCCCCGCAATGCTACCAGCCAATTCGCCCTCGGCTGCTTTCACAATCGATGCCTCCTTGCGGAAATACTCCGCCAGGACGAGAAGCGCCTCGTTCCGCCAAGGTCTGTCATCAAGGCCTTCATGACAGGCCTTCATGACATCCCAATCGTCCTGACTTAAACTCGGCTCGGCCGAACCCGGCCCAACGACAAGGACAGGGAGAGCGAACCGATGGAGCAGATCCGCGTCTGCACGCATGATGGACCTGGAGCCAAGCCGGTAATCCGGACAGTGCCATGGCCGGAAATCGGCAAAAAGGCGGCCTTGATCAAGGTGGGTGCCTGTGGCGTTTGCGGAACCGATCTGCACATCCTGAAGGGACATTGGCCGAAGCCGTTGCCGTGGCCGTTCACGCTCGGCCATGAGCTCGGCGGCGTGATCGTGGAATGCGGCGCGGAGTTCACCGAGGATTTCATGAGCAAGCCGCTGCAGGTGGGATCGAAGGTGATGATCCCGCCTTTGATGCCGTGCGGCCGCTGCTACTACTGCATCCATTATCCCGAGAGCGCCAACAAATGCCTGACGCCGGTCTATTACGGCCGCTATCTCGGTTTCGACAAGGCGCCGCACATGTGGGGCGGCTGGGCTGAATATGTCTATGTCGATCTCGACATGCTGCCCGGCACCAAGATCTACAAATTGCCCGACGACATGTCGCTGCGGCTCGGCGCGCTCTCCGAGCCTCTGACCTCCTGCATCCGCGCCTTCAACCGCGCCACCCGCGCCGGCGGCTTCAGCTGGGGCGACACCGTGGTGATCCAGGGCTCCGGGCCGATCGGCATCCTCGCGGTCGCCGCTGCGCAGGAAATGGGCGCGGGGCGCGTGATCTGCGTCGGCGCGCCGGAGGCGCCGCGCCTTGCGCTGGCGCGCAAGTTCGGCGCCGAGGCGACCGTCGATATCGAGCAGCTCAAGACGCCGGAGCAGCGCATCGAGGCGGTGCGTGACATCGTCGGCGGTTTCGGCGCCGACCTCGTGATGGACTGCTCGGGCCATCCGACCGCCGGCCCCGAGGGCATCGAGATGCTGCGCGACGGCGGCACCTATGTCGAGATGGGGCAGTTCACCGATGCCGGCTCGATCGACACCTCGTGGCACCGCATCTGCACCAAGGATCTCAACGTGCTCGGCTCCTGGGGCTTTACCGGCAACGACCTGCCGCTCGGCGTCGACATGCTCTACCGCACGCGCAACAAATATCCCTGGCTCGACATGCAGACGATCTATCCGTTCACCGAAGACGGCGTCGCCCGCGCGGTTGCCGACGCAATGGCGATGAAGACGGTGAAGTCGACCATCGTGCCGTGGCCGGAATTGGTCGGGTGAAGCAGATCGCGGATGCTGCAAATCCTGCTGCAGTGCTCCCAAGGATTTGTGTCCAGGGTGCGGCCGATTGGGCCCTGATATCGCTCGCCGGGACGACGGCCCGGCGCTAACATCGGATCATGCATTCGAACCGTGTGCCGCCGAGCGCGACGTTTGCGTGGGGAAACGTGTCCGAGGACTTCGCGCTGTTCAGAACCCTCAGCGCGGAGCAGCGGCTGATCGCCTTTGGCGCAATGACCCGGCGCGACCTCGTGCGCGGCGAGCTGCTGGTCGAGCAGGGCGGCGCCTCCGACGCGCTGTTCCTGGTGCTGCATGGCGCGCTCGCGGTGTACCGAACCAGTCATCCCGAACCGATCGCGGAACTTCGCGCCGGCGAACTGGTCGGCGAGATCGGGTTCTTTGCCAATATCCCGCGCACGGCCAACGTGATTGCGATCCGCGACACCAGCGTGCTGGTGTTGACGCGCGCCGCCTATACGACGCTGGCGCGGGAAACGCCCGAGATCGTCGAGGCGCTGCTGGCTGCGCTCGCGCGGCGGTTTGCCACCGAGACCGCGCGTCTGTTGCCGCTCCGGGCGTCGCCGAAGGCGCGCACTGTCGCGCTGATCCCGGGCGGACGGGAACCGGTGCCTGCCGCCTTTGAGCACAGGTTGCGCGAAGGCCTTGCCGCTGCGGGTGCCGAGATCGTCGACCTCGCGCGGGTCCAGGCGATGTTTCCGGGCCGCGCGCTCGACGCATCCGAGGTCGCCGACTGGCTCAACAGGATCGAGTACGACGCGCCGCTGGTGGCCTATTTCGGTGGTCCCGACGCATCGGAGTGGGCGCGGAAAACCATCCGCCAGGCCGACCTTGTCGTGTTCGCCTGCCGTGGCCATGCGCCGACGCCCGATCTGACGGAGATCGAACGCTTCGCCTGCGCCGTGCATCCGGCGTCGACGCGGCGCCTCGTCCGGGTTCATGACGTCAGGCGCCACGAGGTCAGCGGCACCGCGGCGTGGCTGGCGCGGCTGCCCTGCTTCATGCATCATCACGTCGCGCTCGAGGACCAGCTCGACATCGACAGCCTGGTTCGCTTCCTGTGCGGTCGCGCCGTCGGATTTGTCGCCGGCGGCGGCGGCAGCCTCGGCACGGCGCATGTCGGCGTCTACAAGGCGTTTCGCGAGCGCGGCGCGATGTTCGACATCTTTGTCGGCACCAGCGTCGGCTCGGCGATGGCGGCGGGCTTTGCCAAGAACTACGACGCCGAGCATCTCGAGCGCGGCACGCATGAGATCTTCGTCTCCAGCCGCAGCTTCCGCCGCCCGACCTGGCCGCGCTACGCCTTGCTGGACCACAAGGCGTTCGATGCCGCGCTCGCCGATCAGTACGGCCACAATTGCCGGATCGAGGACTGCTGGCGGCCGTTCGCGGCGGTCGCGACCAATCTGTCGACGCACAGTCTCGAATTGATCCGCACCGGTCTGCTGTGGCACGCGGTGCGGGCGTCGAGCGCCATCCCCGGTCTGCTGCCGCCGTTCTATACGAGGGACGGCTCGATGCTGGTCGACGGATGCCTCGTCGACAACGTTCCGCTGGCGCAGATGCACCAGATGAAGAGCGGACCGAATCTGGTGGTCCATTTCGGCGACCCGGCAACCGAGATGTTCGACGTCGACTATGCCGCGCTGCCGGGGCGACTTGAGCTGCTTGCGTCGCTGCTGACGCCGTTCCGCAAGAAATTGCTTCCGGCCGCGCCGAGCGCCGTCAACGTGCTGTGGCGAAGCCTCGTTGCGCATCAGCGCTATGATACGCTGCCGACCACGCCGCTCGACATGGTGATGCGTCCCCCGACGCCCGACGGCATCGACGTCACCGATTTCGACCGCCATCAGGAAATCTTCGAATCCTCGTACCGCTGGGCCCGCGAGACCATTGCTGCCTCGGAGGCGGCGCATAATCCCGCCATTGCGGCCATCGTCGCGTCGGCCAACGAAGCGGACAAGGGATCGGACATGGTCGCCGACGAGGGCGCGGATCGCGCGACAGCGACCGCGCCGGTTTCTGAGCAGGCCCGGGTCGGTTGAGCGGCTTGCGGGCGCCGGCGAAGTCGACCATCGTGCCGGACCGAATCCGGAGAACACGATGCCTTTCGATTTGATCCTGCGCGGCGGACGGGTGATCGACCCGTCGCAGAAACTCGATGCCGTGACCGATGTCGGCTTTGCCGCGGGCAAGGTCGCTGCGCTCGGCCGTGAGTTGCAAGCCGATCCCGCCACCGAGGTCCGCGACGTCTCGGGGCTGATCGTCTCACCGGGCATCATCGACCTGCACACTCATGTCTATTGGGGCGGCACCTCGCTCGGCATCGATGCGGAGGAGTTTTGCCGCAACTCCGGCGTCACCACCTCGGTCGATACCGGCAGCGCCGGCCCCGGCAACTTTGCCGGCTTCCGCAAGCATGTGATCGAGCCGAGCCAGGTCCGTATCCTCGCCTATCTGCACATCTCGCACGCCGGCATCTTCGGCTTCTCGGATCGCGTGATGGTCGGCGAGAGCGAGGAGCTGCGGCTGATGAATCCAATCGACGCGGCGCGCGTCGCCGACAAGAACCGCGACCTGATCGTCGGCATCAAGGTGCGGGTCGGCCTGTTCGCCTCGGGCACCTCGGGGCTGGTGCCGCTCGAGATCGCGCTCGAGGTTGCCGAGCAGGTCGGCATGCCCCTGATGGCGCATATCGACCATCCGCCGCCGAGCTATGAGGAGGTGCTCGCGCGCCTGCGTCCGGGCGACGTGCTGACCCATGCGTTCCGTCCGTTCCCCAACACGCCCGCGACCGCGCAGGGCACGGTGAAGAAGGTCGTCCTGGAGGCGCGCGAGCGCGGCGTGCTGTTCGACATCGGCCATGGCAAGGGCTCGTTCGCCTTCAGGACGGCGCGCGCGATGCTCGCCAACGGCTTCTATCCCGACACCATCTCCTCCGACATCCATCAGCTCTGCATCGACGGCCCGGCATTCGACCAGGTGACGACGATGTCGAAATTCCTCTGCATGGGGATGCCGCTGCCGGACGTGATCGCGGCGTCCACCGTCAATGCCGCGATGGCGTTGCGGCGGCCCGAGCTCGGCAGCCTCAAGCCGGGCAGCGTCGGCGACGCCACGCTGCTCTTGGTCCGGCAGGGGACGTTCGACTATGTCGATGTGGTCGGCGAGCACCTGACCGGCGATCGCAAGATCGCATCCGAAGGCGTCGTGATCGGCGGACGCTGGTGGCATCCGCGTTAGGATTGATCGCCGCCGCGGGCATCGAGGTGACTGGCATGATCTTCTGGATCGCGGCTGTGGCTGGACTGGCGATCGCCTATCTGCTCGGTTCGACGCCGACGGGGTATCTGGCGGGGAAGCTGCTGAGGGGCATCGATATCCGCCAGCATGGCTCCAAATCCACCGGGGCAACGAACGTATTGCGAACCCTCGGGAGGTGGCCCGCATTGGCGGTGCTCCTTGTCGACGTGCTGAAAGGCGTAGCAGCAATCCTGTTCGCCCGCTGGTTTTATCCCTGGTTGTACACCTTGCCATCCGTCAGGCCGCCGGCAGCGCTTGATCCGCAAACGTGCGTGTCCTGGGCTGTCTGCCTGGCCGGGCTTGCCGTGTTGCTGGGGCACGGCCGTTCGATCTGGCTGAATTTCACCGGCGGCAAATCCGCTGCGACCGGGCTCGGCGTGTTGCTGGCGATGTCCTGGCCGGTCGGCCTCGGCGCTGCGGCGGCCTTTGGCGCTGTGGTGGCTGTCTTTCGGATTGTCTCCCTCGGCTCGATGCTGGCGGCATTGACGGCGATCGTCCTCGTCTGCGGCCTGGAGCAACCGTTGCCCTATCGCTTGCTGGTGATCGCAGGCGGCATCTACGTGATCGTGCGCCATCGTGCCAACATTCAGCGGCTGCTGGCCGGCACGGAGGCGCGGCTCGGGCATTGATAAGTGGTTCGGATTTCCTCAGAGAAGGCCGATCGATCAATCCGATGATCCGGCCTCGAGCGCTCCGGAGCGAAGCCGGTACCGGTTCGCGTTAAGAAAACGCGTTTGAACCATGGATATGGAATCCCGTTCCGATTCAATCGGAACGGGGAAGGCTCTAGTCGGCGACGACCGGCCCGAAAGGCTGCCATCGCTCGCCGGTGAAGCGCATCATCCGGAACTCCTTCACCACGCGATAGTCGGCGCGGCTGGTATTGATGGCGAGGCCGGGCAACGTCGTCCCTTGCCAAATTTCAACTAGATCAGCGAATGCAAGGCCATGACCGCGGCCTCACGGCTCTCCACCGGAACAAAGAAGCTTACTGAATGCGATGACAAAACATACTTGTCGGCGATGATTCCGTGACGTTGCAGAATCTGAACCGCCTTGTATGGCAGGTCCGAGGAAATGCCGCCGAAGCAAGTGAGGCTGACCGAACTCAGCGTCTCGCGCGGTTTGCGCAGGTCTTTGCTCCGTTCCAGTGTGCGCAGCAACGCGTCGAGTGTCTCAGAATCGCAAGTCATCATGATGCGGGTCTTTTCGGCGGTGAAAGCCGAGGCGAGGAGCTGCGGCCAAGGCAAGCCATTTTGCTGGAGATGCTGCGCGAACTTCTCAAAGCCTTGATTGAGGTCCGCCGAGTCGATCTCCACATGCTCGATGCGAGCCATCGAGTTGACGGCCAGGACTTTTCCGTTCTCCATGCCTGCGACCTCCTTCATCACTTGCGTGCTGTGTCGAGTGCCGCCCCATTTTCTCAGGACCAAAGGCACGTTTTGGCTGTGGGCCAGCTCCACACTGCGAAAGTGCAGGACCTTGGCGCCCCAGAAGCACAT
Organism: Bradyrhizobium sp. 33ap4; assembly: GCF_032654765.1. Classification (NCBI taxonomy): domain Bacteria; kingdom Pseudomonadati; phylum Pseudomonadota; class Alphaproteobacteria; order Hyphomicrobiales; family Nitrobacteraceae; genus Bradyrhizobium; species Bradyrhizobium sp. 33ap4. The sequence continues at coordinate 14,787 of NZ_JAUMTJ010000099.1, forward strand.
TTCGGACAGGGATGCGAAATCCAGCTGACGCAAGGGTTTTGCGTCCGCGACGATGCGCGGGTCAGCCGAGCAAACTCCGTCGACCTCCTTGATGATCTCGCAGCACTCCGCCTTGAGCGCCGCAGCCATGGCGACCGCGGTGGTATCGCTGCCACCTCGGCCAAGCGTCGTGATTTCCTTGGTCAGCGGGTTCACGCCCTGAAAGCCCGCCAAAACCACGATGCGTCCACGATCGAGTTCTTCGCGCACGCGAATGGGCCGCACGTCCAGAATGCGTGCGGAGGAATGGGACCCGTCGGTCATGACACCGGCCTGACTGCCGGTAAAGCTGATCGCCGGCACGCCGAGATCAGACAGCGCCATGCTCATCAAAGACATGCTGATGCGCTCGCCGGTGGTCAAGAGCATATCGAGTTCGCGGCGATTGGGGTGCGGGCTGACCTGATAGGCCATCCTGACGAGTTCATCGGTGGTCTTGCCCATCGCTGAAACGATCGCCACGACACGATGACCACGGCCATGCAAATCGGCGACACTGCTCGCGGCCGCGCGGATTCTTGCCGGTGTTTCGAGACAGACGCCTCCGTATTTTTGCACGATGATGGGATTGCTAGGCATTGTTGCCCGCGTCGTGTTGGAAGGCGCAGCTGAACCCGATCAGATCGTTCTCCCCTTCGACGCCTTTGCGGTCTTTGATCGTTTCGCCATGACCCGCCCAGCGCCCCGATCGCGCTTCTTGCGATCCGCTTCCGCGTGCTGAGCTTTCGTCCCGCCGCGGTGAGCGGCGTATTCCTTGCCGTCGATCGGCGCGACATGCGGTGGATCTCGATCGAGATACGGTCGCCCGATTCCAAAATCCGGTCCACGCGCATCGATCCATTTCCAAAGGGCCTCGGTGGAGACCCAACGCTCCGCCCGCGTCGCGCCTCTGACGCTCACGACATCGACGGCAAGCCCGTGGCCATAGCCGCCGCGGAAGCTCCCGCCATGGTATGACTTGTCGGACGCCGCCTTCAGGCCGCTCGCGATCGATTGACGGTAGTCATCGCGGAACGCGCTGGTGATGCCGGGCGCCAACCCGGCCTGCTCCGCCGCGTAGAGCGCGTGAAACAGCTTGAGTTTGAAGCTCCGATCCACCCCTCCAATCACGTAGTCGATCATCGGCATGCCCATTCGCTCCGCCGCCTTCGGATCCTTCCACGTGAAATCGTTATCGACGCGCCTGGTGAACGTCCTGGTGACAGTCACCGTCTTGCGCTTCTTCTTGACGGTCACTTTCCGCTGCTCTTGTACGCTGATGGTGTCTTGCTTCGGCGTCCGCTGGTAGAGCGCCCACAGGTACCGGTCGATGCAGACATCGACGACGAGGCACTCCTCGAAAATATCCAGGGGTCTCGCGGCCTCCTCGGTGTCACCAGACACTGGAGGCGGGCTCGCCGTCGCCGCTTTCACCGGCGATGTTTCGACCGGCAGCGTCTGCGACGAATCCGGCAAGGCAGCCACGACGATTGACTTCGGCTCGCTCGAGGTTGCTGTCGCATCAGGGGGCGTCGCCGGCACCGATTCAACCGCCATCGCCGCATCGGCGTTGGCGACAGCGTTACCCATGACACCTGCCTGCGGCGGGGCCATCGTGTCGGACGCCGGCCCCGTTAGGGATTCTGCAGCCATCGCTGCTTCAGCATTCACTTTGCTGACGTTGTCGACTGCCGTGGCCTGTCGCGTATCAGCCAGTTCGGCGTTGGCGGCGAGAGATGGTGCGAGGTCCTCGATGGACACTGCGCCGCTGTTCCCGATGCCGGCAGAGCCGGCAAGCCAGGCAAAGAGCCAACCTGCGAGAACGACCGTCCCGCACAACTCCGGAGTCGCAATTCGCCGCGGGTTCATCACCCCGTAGCCTCCAAAGGCTCGATCCGAGCCCTGTTGCACCGCCCAGCACGCGACGGCATCGATCATTCGGATCAAAATGGAAATGCGCAATGGGCGGAAGCCGTAGGCGCTACGCTTTTCCAGAAAGTGTTGCCCGACCGCAACGCGCGGCCGCGAGCAACCCGGCACGGCGCGTGCTGCTGCGTTCGGTGATTCACCTGCGCTCGAGCTTTGATTCCCATTTTGGGTCAAAAGCCGCCCATAGCGACCGAGCCGGGTGACTTCCGGTTCACCTCGAAGAGCCGACGTTCGCGATCGTCATGCAGACCGTCAGCTATGCGCCGATTTTGTTGCAAAAGTCGGCTGCTCGCGATGGATTGTTCGGCCATCTCGCCAAGGACGACCGGCTTTGGTTTGCCGGCCCTGACGCTCTCTACGCAACTCTACGCGGTGTACACCGTGTGTGCCGGTGGCGGCCGCGCGACCAGGCTCGCGAGCCGCCGTAGGTTCTGAGCGATGGCGGCCAGAACAAACTCATCCTGGGCGCCTCGTGGGCCACGCAGTCGCAGTCGGCCGAGCCTCAGGATGCGCTTCAGGTGTGCGAACCGCATCTCAATCTTCTTTCGCTCACGTCGCGACTGTTCAAAGGCCTCGGTGCCAGCGAAGGAGCGTGCAACGTCTCGGGCGCGCTCATGGACGTCGCGCGGGATCTTGCGTGAGGGCTCCTTTGGGCAGCACTGCGGTTTGAGCGGGCAAACATCGCAGTCGAGCTTGCTTGCGCGGTACAAGAGCGTCTTGCCCTCGTGTGCTGTGCCGCTTGTCCCGAGCCGCTTTCCGCCTGGGCAGTGGTAGACGTCGCCGGCCGGATCATATCGAAAGTCGTTGCGCGAGAAGGTGCCATCCTCGCGCTTTGACTTGTCGATGACCGGAATGTGTGGCGCGATGTCCTTCTCTACCAGCCAGTTCAGCATCGGCGCCGATCCATAAGCGGTATCGGCCGCGAGCCGCTCCGGCTTGGGTAGCGGTTTGCGAAAGCCACACTGACTGCGCAGCCTTGTGAATAGCCGAAGAGTGGAAAACGTTCCAACCCGGACGCATCAACAACAGCTTTTAGATCAATCACCCAAGCATCAAGCGACATTTCACTTACGTCCCAATCGGACAAGCCGCTTCCTCGTGCGTCGTAACGAACAAGAGTGTTTCGCCTCGCAAGCTCTACCAGCATGTGGCGGTAAATTGGCAATTCCCAATCGAGCTCCAGATGGCTAAGCCAGTTTGCGGTTTTTACCAAAGGCGGCCCGGTCCCAACTCGCGAGTAAGCCAGTCGCACACCGTCAATTGATCTACAATATTGTACCTGCTGGGCCGAGGGGACGCTCCGACTAGCGTCGACCGCCTCGATGTCCACCGGTCGCTCAATATTTTTCAGTTTTTGCAGACCCCGCGACGCAAAAGAGACATCGATCTTGCGATCCACCTGATCATAGACGACAGCTGATACGCAAATTCCACCAGGGTCACAAATACCTTCCAATCGCGCGGCGATGTTTACACCGTCCCCGAAAATGTCGTTGTCATCGAATATGATGTCACCAACGTGGATGCCTATACGAAATTCGATACGCCGATCCTGTGGCCCATTAGGATTATGCTCAGCCATGCTACGTTGGATTTCAACTGCACTGCGAATCGCATCGACTGCGGGCACATCCCCTGGCGCGCTTAACAGTTGGCTTACATTTCCCTTACGGGCAGCTTATTCTTTGGGTTTCAGAGGTGGCCGCGAGAGGGAATGCAGCTTGCGTTTTCTTTTTGAGGATTACGCATTGGATACCGACAGGCGCGAACTGCAGCGCGCAACGGAAGAGGTCGTTGTCGCACCCCAAGTATTCGACCTGATTGAATACCTGATCCGGAACAGGGAGCGCGTCGTCAGCAAAGACGACCTCGTCGGCGCCGTTTGGAACGGTCGCGTCGTCTCGGATGCCGCGCTAACGACTCGCCTGAACGCCGCCCGGAGCGCAATCGGCGACACGGGCGAGAAACAGCACTTGATCAAAACATTGCCGCGCAAAGGTTTCCGCTTCGTTGGCGCAGTGAAGGAAGACCGGAGGCCCGCAAATGAGACGATTGGCCCAATTGAGCGAACCGGCGAAGCGCCGCCGCGCCTATCCATCGTCGTGCTACCCTTCGCGAACCTGAGCGGTGATCGTGAGCAGGACTATTTCGCGGACGGTATAACCGAGAGTCTGACCACGGACCTGTCGCGCATCGGTGGTTCATTCGTAATGGCACAGAACAGCGCCGTCTCATACAAGGGCAGAGCTGTCGATGTCCGCCAAGTCGGCCGCGAATTGAATGTTCGCTACGTGCTCGAAGGCTCAGTGCAACGCAGCGGCAAGCGACTTCGGATGAATGTTCAGCTGATCGATGCCAGGAGCGGCCAGCATCTTTGGGCCGATCGCTTCGAGAAGCCTGTCGTCGACCTGTTCGATATGCAGGACGAAATCGTGTCGAGGCTCGCCGGTGCATTAGGTGCCCAGCTCATCGAGGCTGAGGCGCGACGAGCCGAGCGTACGCTGCATCCCGATGCGATGGACTTGTACTTCCAGGGCCGGGCCTGGTTCATGAAGGGGATTAGCCTTGAATGCGTGACGCAAGCGCGGGGCTTCTTCGAACGCTCGCTGGAGTTCGATCCCGGCAACGTCGAAGCAATGATTGGTCTGGCAAATGTTGATACGGTAGTTGGAGGTAGCTTTACGACGGATGATGGGCCCGCGCGGCTTGCGGCGGCCGAGGCGATGATGAACAAGGTATTGTCGATTAGGCCGAACAGTGCCTCAGCCCACATGGCTCGGGGTTGGGTCCAGACCTTTACGAACCGGGCCGCCCAAGGCATCCGTGAGTTCGAACATGCGTTGGCGCTGGCTCCGAATTTGGTCCACGCTCATGCTGCCCTTGGTTTCGCCAAATCCTACATAGGTCGCGCTACCGAGACCGAAGGCCATATACTCGAAGCTTTACGGCTCTCTCCTCGCGACGTTTTCGCTTACCAGTGGGCGTGTTTTGCGGGCGTGGCCAAGCTGCTGCTTGGTTCAGACGTCGAAGCCGTCAGTTGGCTGCGACGAAGCACCGAGGCGAACCGTAACTTTCATCTCGCTCATATATCGCTCGCCGCTGCCTTGGCCTTGACCGGCGCGCTCGATGAGGCGCGAACTGCTGCGAGAACGGGACTTGCGCTCAACTCAGGTTTCACCATTCGTCGCTTGCTCGCAGCTCAACAAAGCGACAATCCAATTTACCTTGCCGGGCTGCAGCGCTTGTGTGAAGGCTGGCGCCTCGCTGGCGTGCCGGAAGGGTGATGAGCGCTTCGGGCCGACTTCGGTGCTTTACTGCCCTACGTCGGCTTTGGGTCTTGGTTGTGTGCAAACGGATAGGTCGGACGTGGCCGTGGTCGCCAATTATTGCAGGCGGCCGATGTTGTCGC
>NZ_JAUMTJ010000100.1:0-19484 GCF_032654765.1 Bradyrhizobium sp. 33ap4
TTTCCTGCAAAATCGAATACTACATCAAGACCAATTCTGCTTATTTCTCAAGTCAATCCGCATTCTTCACGGACGACCCAGTAGCACAAACGATCAAAAGCATTTGTGGGGGGACACCGGGCGAGAAGCCGGCGGCGATTGGCCTGACCGCCAATCTGAAGCCGCGCTGCGCCTCCTAGGGCAGTGGCCTCACCAGCAGACGACCCCGACACGGTCATCGGGCGCGTCGGGGCCGCATTCCAAGCTCCCGCCGTCGGGCGCGCTGACAACGGAAGCAAGATGACTTCCAGCGTTGCCGCCCCGTTCCGCGCCTAAGCAGCACCATTAGGGATTACCGCCCGCCCCTCGGCTCGCCGAAAATGATAAAAAAAACTCAGGCAATGCCCTTCGCTATCTCGCGCTTTTTCATGCTGCGATGCCATACAATAACGGTAGCGGCCTTGGCGCGGGGAACGCCAAGGCCGCTCTAAACTCCCGGTCGGGGGGCAACCTATCGCGGGAGCTTATGATGACTCCCGGCATTGCCCCTTGTTCCTGGTGCGTCACCCCACCCGCAGATTTTCGGCGGATGTTTTTCCGCGATTGTCCTTCGCTTCGTAGCTGACTTTCGCGCCCTCATTTAGGCTGCTCAGCCCCGCCCTTTCGACCGCAGAAATATGCACAAAAACATCCTTGCCTCCGTCATCGGGCTGGATGAATCCGTAACCCTTCGTCGGGTTGAACCACTTCACAGTACCTGTAGCCACAGACAAAACTCCCTTTGGTCCTAATGCGGGAAACCTAAGCGCTGAGCGTCAGGTCCCGCAAGGATAAAGACCGAAACAGCCGTTAGCAAATCAGCAACCAAACCGGCTCACGCTTCTCTGTGGGACGGGGCCGATTGGGGAATTCGCACGGTCACCGTTTCGGGAGGAGCTGGCGCACGGGCCCTGGCGCCGGCTCTTCTTCCTTAACCGTGTGCTAACGAGACAACGGTCGATCGGTCCACGGGACTGCTAGTCTACGGATACTGGGGATTTCAGGGCCCAGGGCTGGAAGAACAGGGCGCCGCCGGGATGCTGCATTTCAAGCCCGGCGGCGTAGGTTCCTTGGGAGGTTAATCGGGGCTGGTGTCATTCGAGCCGCAGAGAAAGCGCCGGCAGCGGCTTATTGCCCTGCTCGCAACCTGTTCGCCCCTTGAGCGGTAGAGCCGGCGTTGAGGCATCCGCGGCAGTCCGGTCGATGAAGTGGATCAGATTAACGCCTGATGACCACTCCACATAACCAACTGCTGCAAAGGCAACTGCTCCCATGAGAATACTGAGCACTGAAGCGGCGGCTGCTGACGGCAAGCTTTGGCTGCTGAAAAACGGCATCACGATTCTCCGCCACCGACTCGCCACCCATGCGTGTGCTAGGCCGATTAGCGATGATCGAGTGTGAATGGCCTCACATATCACGCGCACTTGATGCCGGAGCGTTCGGCTTCACGTCATTGGCCCGTGGCACAGCCCCTGCAGTTTGCTTGGTGCTGGGGGATTTCAGCGTCCCAGTTCAGGAAGGAAACGCCGCCGGGCGTGTATTTTTGAGACCGGCGGCGTCATTTCCGAGACAGGTTTTTAATTAGATCCAGTCGGCCACCCAATCAGGCAGACGATCCGGAAGCGGCCTGTCGAGAAGGCCGGCGACCAGCACGGCGAGCGCCACGCCCTTCGATGGCACCCTCGGCGAACTCGCCTTCCCTTCCCATTCGAAAAGAAAGACCGACAAAAGCTTGTCCCTTTCGGTGCGCGCTCACCGCCTGGGCCGGATTCTGATTAATGGAACAGCAACGTCGTTTGCATAAGATGCAGTTCATTCGCTGCAGGACGCTCGAAAATGACCGAGTACGTCATCAGGGAAGTTGGGCTTCGCCAGTGGCTCGTGTTTGCCGATCGGCGAAGCATCGCTTTTTGCGCCGACGAAGATGAGGCGGTGAAAGCCATGACTGAACATAGCGCGCGCCGCCGTCGACCACTCAAAACAATGGAAATTGCGCCAAGGGAAAACCCGCCGGCGTGAACTGGCGGGCTGAATGATTTATCTTCGTGATTCGATCACCAGGTGCCTTAATTGAGATTGCAGGCAGCCGTGTTGGTTGGAGCTAAGCTCGTCTCGCGGAAAACTGCCAATTCCGCCGCCGCTCGCACTTCGTTGGGCGATGAGGGGCGGCCAGATGCAATGGCTTTTCAGTTGCGTGGTGCGTGCTGATCGAGCGCTGATCATTTGCGCGCCGTAAACAATGCGGACATTTGGCCCGTCGACTTCCGTCATGACCGTGCCCGCATAAAATTCCGGTCGCCCGACAGGAAGACGATTGGTCAATTCGTCTCTTCTGACACAGCTACTCCTGTAAGGGGGACTCAGTCTTCGACTCGGTTCGGTAGACACGGTAAGTTCGCCTTCGCCCCATAGCCACGCCAAGGCCGCAAACAATCGTGGTACCGATGAAGGCGACGCCGGCCTGAATTTGCTGAAAGATGGAGGTCGCGCCGAACAGCGCGATCGCCTCGATAAGGATCTCGAGCCCTAAGCCGAATCGGGAGAACGTGCCCCAGCTTGTGATCGTGATCTCTTCTTGATTTCCGCAATTTCAACGCCGAGCTTAGAGGCAGCCTGCGTGGCCACGGCTTCGGCCTCGGAAGCCATCATGCCGCGCTCATTGCGCACAACCAGATAAATCAAAATGCCGATGCCCATAAGGCTCAAATAAAGAATGAAACCATCCATAGGCGAACCCTCCGCCAGAACGGGGCCAGCCTACCAAGCCTTCAACCTTAGAGGGAAGTCCCGAACTTCAATTCGGTTGCTGCTCGAATAGCGGCGCGGAAGTGAGCGGACCAGGCTTGCATATCTTTAGTTTGGTCCCGTCCGCCTTATCACCACAACGGCCGGCTGAAGCTTGCCGACTTGCCCGATTGGGACTGGGCTGAAATCTCGGCGCACTCAAGTGCAGCGCTTGCGGCAAGGTCGGTTGGGTCGACCTCGACTGGACTGGGGCGAGGTCATCAACTTCGCCAAAGGCATCGGCTGACCCAAAAAGCACCAGCGCCCCATAGCCGGCGCTGGTGCTTTAGTTGCGCTAGCGTGCAGCGTGCACCGCTGCGTCCACATAGCTTCCGCAACTTGGCGCGGGCAAGATAATGCGCCATTGGTGTATGCGGAACTCGCAAACCGGCTTCTAATACCTATCTTCCGGGCATGTAGCGGGACGATTACCCGTACCTTCCTGGTACAGCCGGTGCGCGCGCTGGCTTAGGTGGCTCGCGGGCGTCCCCTCTTCGGCTTGGACATATCGACCACCGCCTTTTTCGACTTGTATCGAGTGGCACGCGTTATTTTGCAGAGCCTCTTAACGAGCGATCGAGATAATTCGTCAAAAGTATCGAAGCGCTCAATGTTGTGCACCGCCCGAGATTCTTCAGAGAGCCGAAACCAAGGGCCATTAAACAACAGCGATGCCGACGGCAGCAGAAGATAATCGAGGGACGATTGGTTGTTCTCGTCCATTCTCAAAATAATCACCCACCCCTCTAGCCGTCGCACGCGATTACGCATCATCCAGCGTACAACTCGGCCCCCATATTTGCACCATCTGGCGACCCGAAAGCTGACGTTCTCAGCCTTATCCAACCTCAAACACTTGGCTGAGCGATCAAGTCTAGCAAACGAGCCTGCCTGTTCGAGGGCAACACGAAGACGAGCTGCATTTTGAAGATGAAATTCGACCCATTGCTTGTGCGCGGCGAGTTTGTCCCAATAGTGTTGATTGCCCGTGTAGCCAATCAGTCGATAAACGTTTTTAAGCGTGCCGAAATGAACCGAAAACGAGGTGACTGAGGGCATGCCGGGGCACTCGTTGATAATCCTTGAACTCAGCTTGCCCTTCTTCATCAGCAGCTTTCGAAGCCTCAGCAGCATTTCCTCCTCTGGGATTTTGATGAGCCGCCGTGCCGCCATAACCTTCTGCACGCGCAGGAACACGTTTCGCTCGACAGTAGGCTCGATGATGCCTTCCTTCCTGATCCAGAGGGACTGTGGGTTACGCGCTCTCTTTGTCTCCAGCTTTTCCGTCGTGCGATTATAAATGGAAGTACCGATATATGCTTCGTTTCGAAGAAGATCACATATCGCATTCTTGCACCACGGAGCGCCTCGGCTGTTTACAATGCCTCGCCGATTGAGTTCGCGCGCGATACCTCTTGGCGATTTTCCACTCAGATACTGCTCGTAGATCCATCTCACGACCTTCGTCTGATCCGGCGTTCCCCGGCAAAGTCGTACACGATCTGACGCCAGAAATTTGCGCTCGCCCCGGCCAAGAAATCCCTTTGGAGTTGAGTGTTCGTCTAGGACCAGTCGCTGCAATCCATAGGGGGCTGAGCCGCCCATCTTGAAGCCTAGCCCCGCCAACCGCAAAGCTCCCGCATGGACCTTACCTGAAAGCTCCCGGCTGTACTCCGCCGCCATCACCCGCTTAATATTTTTGACAATGCTCGACAGAAGGCTGCCATCATTGTCGAATTGCTCGGCGCAATAGGCTACCTTGATGCCTGCCTTCCGACAGAGGAATTCATAGTGCGCGCTCTCGTCGACGTCTTGAAACCGTCCCCAGCGACTAACATCCAGGATCAGCAGGTGACCGAAGTCAGCTTCGCCAGACTGGACGTCACGGATCAGCGCGGTCAAACCGGCTCGCTTCTCGATTTTAAGACCGCTTTCGCCATCGTCGCGGTAGGTGCGAACGAGTGTGAGCCCATGAATGGCGGCGTAAGCTGCGATAACAGCCGCTTGGTTTTCGGTCGAGTATTTCTGGAGGTCAGTGGACATTCGGACGTATTGTGCCGCCCGATGTATCTTCTGTGCTTGAGGTAGATGGTCCTTGCGCACAATGAGCGAGTTGGCCATTGCGCTCCTCCCGAAATGACGATTATCTGCATCATCTCATTCAAGCCATTGAGCGATCACAAAACTAGGACCGCAGCTCGCGCCACACAAGCGATATGGTTGCCTTTGTAGCACCAACCAGATGTGAATTTCCGCGGCTGCCGCGCGGGTTTCTAAGCATGTTCAGCAGGCGCGATCGCAGAGGATAGCGGCCCCAAAAAAGCTGCGCCGTGAGTCTCGAAATATCGTGTCCTGGCCGGTCGGCCTAGCCGAACAGGAAGCCTAACAGCGGCTGCAGCGAAAGGTGCGCGCTAACGTGCCCCGCGATCGAGGCCGCAAGGCCATGGCGCCAATAGAGATAGCCCCAGAGTAAGCCGCCGCACCCATGAAGCGCCACGAACCCAACTCAGGGGCGTCGGATCAAGAGTCATCAGATACGACAGATAATATAGGGGATAGGCCACCAAGGCAGCCCTGAGGATCGCGCCCCAGTAGCACGATAACCGCGGGCGACCGGCGGCGATCGCGAAGAGCCAGGCTAACGCGGACATCACGATCAGGCGGAAGATCACCTCCTCGAATACAGCACGCGCCGAGAAAGGTATGATCAGGACCGTCGCTGAGTAACAAGCACCAGCGCGGCCTGCTCTGGCGGAATGACTTTACGGAAGGCCAGTCCATCCGCAATCGCCATGTAGGCGCCGAACACCAGGCCGACAACGAGAGCCATCGTGATCGGCCGCCGGCAACCGTGCGGCAATATCTGTAGGCCGAGAGCGCTCCACTGCATTTCTATTTCAGACCCCCAGCAATCGACGCTAGCAAACTCCTACAACACCGCCAATGCGTCCCAAGACGAAAAGCCGCTCGGGACCGCGTGAGCGAAGGCAGAAGCTCCGAAGTTTGCCGTTGAACTGACGCCCGGATAATTTCCGCCGTAGAACGCATGCCAGGCGCCGGTTGAGGGGATCGAAGAGAAATCGATGCCATTTGAGACGGTTGCGGGATTGGCCGAGACATCATTATTCCAGTTGCCAGCATTGATTCTTAGCCACGCATGCTGGACGTCGAGATCCACGGCTACGCCGACAATGTCACCATTGCCCGCTTACTTTTACGCAAGCTCACGTCGGCAATAAGACCGCATAGAGCTCGAGGCGATCGACAAGTGGATCGAGAAGCAGGCCGATGAGCCTTCCCGCCCCGAGGCGATCCGCAGGCTGCTCCAGATCGCGTCGACGTCGTCAACCGCAGTGCGGCCCAAGACTGAAAGCCAACGCCAGCGCGCTCGCGACATGGCCGGCAAAGCGATCGACAAAGTTGCGGACACCACTGCCAGTTCGGAGGAGCAAGCCGACCGCAAGCGCCGGCTCGTCAAGGGCCCCGAGGAATTCCAAAAGGTACGACGCGATCAAGACGGCGGGAGTCACGTTGGAGAACTGACGAACAATCGGTATGTGCAGCTCAAGGAGATTCCTCCTGTCGGAGTTCCGGCGCGACATCGCGAGTACCGTGCAGCACCGCACGATCTCGACGCGACGAGTCCCTGGAGCGTATCGCACGGTCGCGAACACGCCCTCGATGGGTTAGTCTGCAAGATGCAGCTTGACGCCCGCCGCGCAGCCCTGGCGATGACTCCCAATCTGGGTAATCTGCATATGCTTCGCTCGCATTCACCTATACCAATGTCTATTCGAGCCAGCCACGAAGATGATTGTCATAACGCACGCGCGCAATCAATCTGGCTTTATGGATATGTACACTCAAGCTTACCCCTTATGCGAGGAGGCGCAGGAGCGCACATCTGACTTTGGTGCAGCTACTACCTTATATTCCCGTTTGATCGATGACCTCAGTCAGTTGAATTTTGCAGACGCGGATGACCGTCGGGCATTCCCTCCGACCCTACACAGCGTATTGGCAAGACATGGGCTATTCGGGCTCACTACACCAACAGAGCACGGTGGGTTAGCCCTTCCTTTGCAAGAGGCCATCGACCTCATCTCCGCGACTGCATCCTTCGATGTCTCTGCTGCCTCTACCCTCGTGATCCATAACTTTCTGGCCCTGCCCTGCATCGAAGCGGCACCGCACATCCCTGAACAAAGGCAGGTCATGTGGGGCGCAACACGCGGCGATCTTTGCGCTTTCGCTTTAACAGAGCCTGGAGCTGGCTCTGCCCCGCGACATATAGAAGCGTCGGCCTTCATGCATGAAGATAGAGTTCGCATCTCTGGCCGCAAAATCTGGATCGGCCTCGCTGACTGGGCTCGTTGGATCGTTTGTTTTGCGCGAGCCGCTGGTCCCAATGCGAAAGGACGGGTCGTTGGCGTTCTAGTTGATAGGCAGGCTCCGGGCCTAAAGGTCACGCACGAGCATCGCACACTCGGTCTGCGCGGTATTATTCAAAACACCCTAGAGTTCCACGATGTCGAGCTGCCGAGCGCTTACGTTCTCTCTCGCGATCAAGACGGCTGGGGAGCAGCAGCATCTAGTATGAACCGCGGGCGCATCGGTGTGGCTGCTATGGGTCTTGGAGCCCTTGAGCGTGCTATTCAGGTCGCAGCCTCATATGCAAGCCGTCGTCGACTAGGCAAGCTGCGCATGATCGAGAACAGCTATATCGAGCAGTCATTTGGACAGATGGTACTCCGACGGGAAGTCGTGAAGGCAATGCTGGGTGCATCCTGCCGACTTGTCTCAGCGCAGGGCGCACCGAACGTCCACCTTGCGTCAGCAACGAAGGTTTTGTCCTCGGAGTGGTGCGGCCTCGTTGCCGATCAATGCGTCCAACTGTTAGGTGGCCGCGGTTACGATGAGGGGACTCCTGTAGCTAAAATCTATCGAGACGCTCGCATTCTCCGCATCTTCGAGGGGCCGACTGAGACGCTCCTATCACATCTCGGCCGCTGCCTTCTCTCTCGAGCCACACGTGACGAAATAGCTGATCTTTTTCTGTCTCTTGATGCGGCACCATTCCACGCTGCTGCAATTGAGGAACTCTCTGGACTCAATGAGACAGATGGCGCCGTACTAATCTATGCGGGTTGGCTCACCACATTAGGACTGGCACAAGCCGTCATGTCTACTGGTTCGTTCTCGGCCTCAGATTGTCTCGCGGCTGACCTCGTCAGTTCCGAATTGAACACCCTCCGTACTCGCAAGCCGGCAAGGCTATCTTTCGAAGGCCGCATTCGCGCTAGCAGGACTCTGAATACTTTCCTTCACGACGCAGCTTCTTCCATCCGTTCACCAGTCCTTACAGACGATTACCTCAGATTGGTACAGTATGTTTGAGACCATGCGAACGGTTCGAGGATGCTGATCTGGAGACGGTCCAACACTCGACAGCGACGAGCTTTCGGTAACAAGGACGTAGCAGGATTTAGCGATTTAACTCAGCAAAGTTCATCTCATCGACAGCAAGCCGTTTTTGTCGCGGAGTCAGAACGACCACTCGAGGCTTGGGACAAACGCGCCGCATGATGCGTCGCTGAGGCGAGGCGAACTGGGATGTGTAGTCGCCTGGACAACAACAATTGAGATTGGGCACACTTAGCGACGCGCACACTTTGAATATCGATTGAACCAAGGACGCACGGCATCCGGCTTATCGGCCCTATTTGTCTAGAGAGGGCCGTGGCGTCGCATCGCTACGCGTGGGCAGTCTCGGATATTCGATCTTGGGCAGCTGCCCAGTTAACGAATTTAGAAACGCTACAATGTCGTTTTCCTCTTTATCGCTAAGCTTCGCGCCGAGCTGGGTCTCACTCATCACGCCAACCGCTTGCTTAAGGCTCCAGGCCTGGCCCGAATGGAAGTACGGTGCCCGCAACGCGACGTTGCGCAACGGCGCGGCGCGGAAAACGTATTCGTCGCTGGCTACCTTGGTAACCGCAAAACGGCCCTTGTCGGCGGATGGCAGCAGCGTTCCGTCCGGCCTTTCAACCACGCCGAACGGGAAGTAATCCTGTCCACCGACGTTGATTCCATTATGGCAAGACGAGCATCCTTTTTCCATGAATAGCTTTAGTCCCGCCTTCTGCTGATCATCGAGAGCATGCTCATCGCCCTTCAGGTACTGATCAAACGGGGCAGCAGGTGTAATCAGAGTCGCTTCGAAAGCCTCGATCGCCTTGGCGGAATTGTCAAAGGTGACGGGCCTCGCCTCATTCGGGAACGCTTTCTGAAACATGACGACATAGTCGGTCATCGAATTCAACGTGTTGAGTACCCTGTCCGGCGTGGCATTCATTTCGACACTCGCCTGGATGGGGCCTGTGGCTTGCGCCTTGAGATCTGCCGCGCGCCCATCCCAGAACTGCGCCACATTGAATACTGCGTTATAGACGGTAGGTGCCCGACGTGGACCTCGCTGCCAGCCATGACCCACTGACGTTGGACCGGCATCTACGCCGCCCGCGCCAAGGTTATGGCACGTATTGCAGCTAATGATCCCGCTTGCCGATAGCCTCGGATCGAAGAACAGCGTCTTGCCAAGTTCGACCTTTTCGTGGGTGACTGTGTTGTCCTTTATCGCAGGGACGACCGAAGGAATCGGTTTGAAAGCCTCCCTGGCAGCGCTCATCAAATCGTCAGTTGCGCCCGCTGCTGAGGAGACCAGGACCCCAATGGTCAGAACGCACACTTTGCAGACCAGGGAAAGCTCTCGTATCGCTGACTTCTTCATTGCTTGCATTACCAATTTCATAGATGCCGGAAACGGCCAAAAAGCTGCATGCGGCCGCACTCGAGGAAAGACACAGCTCCACCAGAGGAAGACGCCGCAACGGCAGCTCTCGAAGCCGGCCGTCTGGGGTGCCACCGACGAACAATGAAGAGGCGGTCAACTACAGCGGCTTTGATCCAGGATCGTCAAACACCGAGCCTCACTCGCCCACCCCAGCACTTGCTGCCGGCGCAAAGACGTCTGCGTGAGATCTGGGTCGTCGAAGCTGTTGATATTGTCAAAGCAATCCATCCGATCCTCCTCTGCCAGATCTAGGCAAATCAAGCCGGACTTGTCAGTCTAGCTAGAGACCTTCCCATGCTATGGGCCTTAGCTGTCGATAAGCTGACGACCCCCGGAACAATTCACAATGTTGGCCTTGCACGGCAACTCTCGTGTAACGCCGTTCGGGTTTTTCAAGCGGGTAGACGGCAAAATTACGCGGCAACTGAGCGAGCGCAACACCGCCATTAAGAACCTCAATGCCATGATGTCCCTCAAGGGCCTTGAAGGCGAATAGCTGAGCGGCGGCTGTCACGGTGTTCGCGTAATCGGATGGTGGCAGCTTTATGGCTGAGCAGCAGCGGATGTTGAGGAACGTCGCATTGAGCCGGTTTACCGGCTGGTAGGTAAGCGGACTTCGCTCTCCTAGGTGGGCGTGCGCCGTTCGCGCTCAGCCCTATTTGCAGCCCTGAGTCGCTCTCCAATGTACTCAGAGATATCGTTCATCTCAGCCTGCAAGTCGGCTTCAGAAATATCCTGCTCTTTGGCTGCCTCGACAAGGCGCTGAGTGAGTTCGGCCACATCCTGCGACGCGCCGGGAGTCCGATACTGCTCGACGGCATGAACGCTATTCTCGATCCAGAAGTCGATAAATTCGCGAACGTCGCTCACTGTATACCCTTAAGCCAAACCAATGGCCCAGCGTTAACTCCAGTAACGGAACGGAGCAAGGCCGTCTTAGCGGCGTCGGCGCATACCAAGGTTTGGCGGACGCGAGGGAGTGACAATCGAACAGCGGATGGCCGATGATTGAACGTGATCAGAAAAACAAAAGGATCGCCGCAATCGCGATAAGCAAAGGCCGAACAGAACGCTTCCTGCGCTGAATTAAACTCGCTCATGACACCACCCCTTCGCCTCGAACACACTGTGGCTTAAGTAAAATAGACCATCGTCCATAACGGGTTGTCCCTCCCGCACTTCAGCTCGATTAGATCAAGCTGATCGGAACCTCCGACATTCATAAAGTTCGCCCACCGCAAGTGCCATAAGAGATATCGAGGTGGCGTTGAGGGAGTTGTCAGCGCAGCCAGATGGAAAGTTATCAGCACCGCTGTCCGCTCTGCTCTCAGTAAGCCGGCTGTTGGCAAGTTCCAAGTTGAACGTGGCACGCACCAATCGGTAAGCAGCAGTCCGGCTCGCTTGTCCGAGGAAACTCAGATGTTCAGAGCGGCGAATGAAAGCGAGCGCCCCATGGAACCGGACTGTCGCGTCATAATTGCCTTGCTCGGTTACATCACGGCCCCAGGAGCACGTCAGCGGGCGATCACGAGGCGGCCAAGCCACGAGCAAGGCGGGCGGATCCAACGGCGAACCTCCAAGGGGCCGACTGAAACTGGCAGTTTTCTCGCACATTGACCTGGGTTATCTCGACGACCTCCACCGAGAGCCTTCCATGTATATACCATGCCCCTTTCGAGATGACGACCTCGAGAACATTCGAGCGACAATCCGCTGCGCCCGATTGGCCAACCTGATCACGGCCACGTCGGGCGGGCCCCTTGCGACGCCGCTTCCCCTCTTCCTCGATGAGAGCGAAGGCGAGCACGGCACGCTGTACGGGCACCTTGCGAAGCGCAATCCGCAATGGCGCACCGCCACGATCGGAGATGCGATGGCGATCTTTACTGGCCCGGAAGCTTACGTGACGCCATCCTGGTATCCCAGTAAACGACAAGCTGAGCACGTGGTGCCGACATGGAATTACATCGCGGTCCATGCCCATGGGCCGATTGGGTTCTTCGAGGATCCCGATCGCCTGCTTGACATCGTGACGCGCCTTACGAATATCCATGAAACGTCACGTGCGACACCTTGGGCCGTCAGCGATGCTCCCGTGGATTTCATTGCCGCCCAGTTGCGTGAAATCGTCGGCGTACGCATCCCGATCACCAAGGTCGAAAGCAAGCGCAAGATGAGCCAAAATCGCCCCATGCCTGATCGCATTGGTGTCGCCACCGGCCTAGCCGCGAGCAAACTGGCGCGGGACCAGGAAGTTGCGCCTCTTATCCTAGTTCAGGCCTGAGACGATACCATGCATGGCCGTTACCAACAGCGGCGGTCGACACATAGCGATCTTACATGTGCAGTTCTCACAGAGAACAGCGGCATCAGTCTAGCCGTTGCGCCGCTCAAGACATTTTTTTCCTCGTCGCATCAGTGGTTGCTGGCACTAGATAGGATGGGCGACAATTGAGCATTGCTCCAGTCCTCTCAATGGAAAGTCGTTGACGCCCCCGACTTTCGACTTAGCGACTCAGGTAGAAGCCCATTCGCCTCACTAGCCGGACAGATCACGGAGGGACTACCCCAGTATCAATTGCGCCCGAATTTCACGAGCGGATCAATCGGCCCGCACTTACCGGACCTTGTAGACTCGTGTCCGTATTCTGACAGAGGCACAATCTCGTGTCATGTCCAGTACAGCGCGCCTAGCACGCGTTCAGACCGACGAAAGCCCATTCGGCCTTGATGGCCGGCTGGCATGACCATTGCTTCAAGCAAATCGATCCAGAAATAGAGCCGTCAAAGCAGCAATGCTCACGCCCTCCGCCTCCATCTCGCCTCGGAATCACGGTCCGCCCGTTGAGCGCACTGGCGCGCGTTGCTCCCCTGACAACTCTGTATGGGCCTAACCCACTAGGACCGCACCGGACCAACAAAACAGCCAGTCTCGAACACGAGAATATCGCACGATTACTTGTCTAGGTTCACGCATGAAATCCGCCGTTGTTTTCGACTGGAATGGTACGCTGCTCGATGATGCCAATGCCGTGCTGCAAACCATTAATGCAATTCTGAGCCGCTTCGGTCGCGCAGCCGTCGATATGCACAGGCTTCGAGAGGAGTTCGAACTCCCTCTTTCGGTTCTTTTCCGCAACCTAGACATGTCGGAAGATGAAATCGAAGTCGTGAATAGTAACGACAGCGCCATTTTCCACGATGCCTACGAATTTTTGGCGCGCAACGCGGCCTTACGCAAGGGCGCACGAAACGTTTTGCTCGCTCTTGATCAGAGATCAGTTCAAACCGTCATCGTTAGCAATCACATTGTTGAACCGATCCGCACACAAGTGCGAAGACTCGGAATCAAGACTCAAGTTAGGGATATCTTGGCATTTGAGAGCCGCGCTACCCAGTTTAGGAGCATGAGCAAGGAAGAACGGCTGCGTTTGTATATGCAGGCCAATGATCTATCCCCAGAAAGAACCGTCATCGTAGGTGACATGCCAGTTGAGACCGAGATTGCCCGCAATCTCGGTCTTATTAACGTATCGATCACGGGGGGATTTGTTTCCGAAGCGCGCCTGTGCGCCGCAGGGCCCGACTACATGATTCATGACCATCATGAATTATTGCCGGTTTTGCAAAAGCATTGCATTATTCAGCGCAGTTAAGTGACCATAAGAACACAGCTGAAGATCCGCCGTTCGCCCGCTGCTGCTATCCGCTTCGTCTTCACGATCCGATGATATTCGAAGAGTGAGATCGAAAGCCGAGTTCTTTTACTCGGTCGAACCGCGGATCAAGTCCGACAGCTCGTGCCAAATATCACGATCCGCTTAGTGCCATCTGGCGCTACATGTTCGGTCTTTCGCCTGGCATGATGCTTGCTGCAGATCATTCGTTACCAAGGGGCGGGGAAGAAACTGAAAGGCCTTGGAAAAACGACATGAGCACAGCGGCTTTGATCGGTGACGTCATTCCGGGCAGCGATGTTGTGAAACGTGCAGCGCGCATCGGTGCCGAAGTCAAAAATATCGAGCTATCGGGCGATCTACCGGACCACACGATCGTCGCAATTAACAGCTTGTTGCTCGAGCACAAGGTTATCTTCTTTCGCAATCAAGGACATCTCAACGACGCCGAGCAGGAGCGCTTTGCCGCTCGTCTCGGAAAGCTAGTGCCGCATCCGATGCTCGGTGCTGCCAAGGGAACGGCGTCGCTCCTCGAACTGGACTCCACTCGCGGCGGCGGTCGCGCCGATGTTTGGCATGCCGATGGGACCTTCGCCGAAGCCTATCCCAAGATTTTGGTCTTGCGAGCCGTTGTAATGCCAACGTTCGGAGGCGATACCGTGTGGTCGAACACAGCTGCCGCTTACCTTGACCTGCCGCCCCCGCTACAACGGCTTGCCGATGAGCTATGGGCTGTTCACAGCAACGTTTTCGATTACGCTGGGATCGCGCGCGTCCGTGACGTTGACAAGAAACACTTTGACGATGTGTTCACCAGCAGGATTTTTGAGACTGAGCATCCCGTCGTGCGTGTCCATCCCGAAACAGGCGAGCGGACGCTAGTACTCGGCGCCTTGGTGAAGCACTTTATTGGGGTGCCCAAATACGACGGACAAAAGCTGTTCGAGGTGTTCCAGTCTCATATCACCGCGCCCGAAAACACTGTGCGGTGGAACTGGTTAGAGGGCGATATCGCGATATGGGATAACCGCGCGACGCAGCATTACGCGGTCAACGATTACGGGGACCAGCATCGCGTCGTACGTCGGGCCACGATCGATGGAGACGTGCCCGTCAGCGTGGATGGCCGGAGAAGCGTACCGCGCATGAAGTGATCAACGAAAGCGCCCTCGCATCCGAAAGTGGACAAAGCCTGGCTGCCGGAGTTGTTTGGGGCGGACGTGGGAACGCTAAACGATATCTCAACTGTCGAGAAACCTTGAGCATCACTTCCCTTCGCCAGTGGCCGGTACGTGGCCCTCACGTTTCAGTTTAGAAAACCCTCGATCCGTGGCCATAAAGCGCGCCAACATGGGCGCGATGAGCTTAGTCGGTTCGACCGCTTGACCACCTTGACGCCTAAGGGCTTCTGCATATGCAATGAGGTCACGATGCACGGCCGCCGGCAGCTCCGTACTCACTTTGACCGGCTTATCGTCTGGAAGGTCCGCTATTTTGAGCTTTGGCATGTTGTCACTTTCCATACGGCGCAAGTATGAGGTCACGATTGACCAGAACACGAACCGGAAAGCCAGGTCGCACGGTCAGGGTAGGCTGGATGCCGAGACTGCGGCGAACGACCTGCTGTCCCGTTTGATTCAGTGAGTCGGAGGCCCCGTGTCGCAATGCTTGGATAATTGCGCTGTCGTTGCTATTTGTGTCGGAGCCCGCGCCTAGTTCCGTCCCAACAGCTAGAAGCGTCGATAGTGCCGCAGCCTGGAATAGTTCTGCCCAGTGATTGTCGACTTGGTCTTCCAGACCCGCATAGCCTGCGTTATCAGTGCCAGGCTGCCGCTCAAGAACGATAGAACGTCCGTTCGGCATGATCAGCCGCGTCCAAACCAGCAGGACGCGCGACTGACCGAACGTGACCTGACTATCGTACATACCGATTAGACGCGCTCCCTGGGGCACAAGCAGAAAGCGGCCTGTCGGCGTGTCAAAAATATTCTCAGTTACCTGCGCTGTGACCGGACCTGGGAGGTCTGATCGAATCCCAGTGATTAGGGCTCCCGGAATGACCGTCCCAGCCTGCAAGATGTATGGCGAAGCCGGCCCGCTGATGCGGTCCGGGCTGACCGTGCGACGGTCCACAGAAGCGTTCGCGAAGGCAAGCTTCCGGTCCTGACCGTTCTGCGCCGATCCGTCATCGGCAGAGTTCGTCGCGCTTGGAGACGCGACGCGGTCGGTTCCAGCGGCCGCAGCGGCGGGCGCGCGCATTTCACCACCATTGTTCGCAGCGAACAAGCGGCTGATGCGGGCTGCTTCAGTCTCTTGGTCTCGGCGCTGCTGTTCTGGATCTGAGCCGATGGTTGGCGACCGCCCCTGAGCAGCAAGGATCGGCCGTCCAAGGTCCCCAGGGAGTGGCGGACCGAGCAGCGGAATCGATTGGCGTGGAGCGCCCGTGTAGTCCTTCGGCAGCGTCGCGATCCCGTCGGCCACATTATGATGGTCTGTGCTGTAAAGCTCCTCGGCCGCATGGTTTGGGGAGCGGTTACTCTGCAGCGACCACAAAACAGTTCCGCCAATCACGAGCATGATAACCGCGCTCCCGCCGGTCAGAACCTTCCGTGACAACCGTGTCACGCGCGCATGCTCTGCTCTCAAGCGGAAACTTCCGGATTGCCCGTCTCGCGCCTGCGGCTGAGTCGCCTGATCGCGATCGTTTCCGTCCTCGGTATTCATGACGACGGCCTCCCGTCTTTCCTGACAATCCTGACTTTCTGCTGGTGCTCACCGCCAAGCCGCAGTTCGGCAGCCGCGAACAGCCGATCGACGATCAGGAGGTTGCCGTAGGCGCGGTAATTGGCAAGTTCGGTCTTGCCGTCTGAACCGATGATAAAGAGCGGTGGCATCTCGCCTTGCACGATGCCCTGAGGGAATTCGACATAGACCTTGCGGCCATCGTCATAGACGGCCAGCGGCCGCCACGGCGGGCTGTCGCCTTCAATTGCGTAGCGGGAAATGCGTTGCGCGGGCTCCGGAAGGATGGGTCTCAGAGCGACTGCACGCGATCGTTCGCGCATTGTTTCCGGATAGTACCAGGCAACCGATGGCATGTATGGCCGCTCGCGCGAGCGGAGCTCGATCAGGTAGGTGCGCCGGTCTGTATTGACCACAAGATTGGTCTCGATCGATGCGCGGGTCGGCTTGACGAGGATATGGACCCGGCGCGTATCGCCGCTTCCGCTTTCGGTATCGCCAACGACCCAGCGCACGGTATCTCCGGCGGCGATCGGCCCAGATCCGGTCAGCTGCTCTCCCTCCTCAAGCGCTATATCCGTAATCTGTCCCGGGGCGGCGTAAATCTGATAAAGCGCCCCGGGGCTGTAGGCATAGATCTGCGCTGCGTTGAAATACCCCCGCTTGCGCGGTTCGACCCGGGCTGCGCTGTTTGCCGTCTCAATCCGGCTCACGGGTTCAGGCTCTTCCTTCCCGGCCGCCTTGCCCCCGAGAGCCGGCCTCCAGAGGGGCGGAACGTGTAGCGGTTGCGACTTGTCGTCCGGAGGCGCTGGCGATGCTGGCATCGAAGGAACTTCCGCATCATAGCTGATCTGTGGCGGTATGTAGGTCGCGCACCCACCGAGCGCCGACGAACAAAACAGAAGAGCAGGTAGAAGTGCTCGCTTCGCGGCCACCAGGTCGGACCGACTCGAATTGAACCCACTGCGCACGATAGGATGCTTCGAATAAACGTCAGACGGCGTCTTGGTCACTGACTCAACTCCTTTGACCAGTTGATGGCGCGGACATAGACTCCAAGGGGATTCTTGCGCAGTCGTTCGGCATCGCGCGGCGTCTCGATCACGATCGAGAGAATTGCAGTCCAGCGCTCGGTCGAGCTCAACGAACCGTTGTCGTAGGTGCGTTGAGTCCAGGCGACCCGAAAGCTCTCCGACGACGCGCGAATGACGCTCGAGACATCCACCGAGATTTGGGCCTTCCCCAACTTGGCGAAGGGGTCATTGGTGCGCGCATAGTCGTTCAGTGCAGCCGCGCCACGATCCGTCGTAAAATCATAGGCCCGGAGCCAATTCTGGCGCAGAACGATGCCGTCGGCTGGCAGGCCTCTGACGTCCTCAATGAAGCGCGCCAGATGGTAAGCGATCTGAGCGTCAGTAGGTTGATAGCCGATGTTGGCCGGCGCAACCCTTTGGGCCTGGCCGAGATGATCCACTTCAACCACCCAGGGCGTGATCGAGCCTTGGCTCGATTGCCAAACAAGGCTACCTGCGAGACCAGCCGATAGCATTAAGCAACCGAAGGCCATCAAGCGCCAATTCTTGGCCTGCGCGCGGGCAGATCCAATGCGTTCGTCCCAAACCTGCGCTGCCTTTTGATACGGCGTAACCGGTTCGGGCATGCGCCCGTAATGAACGGAAGGTCGTTTGAACATCGAAAGTTGCCCTTGAGATCAAGTGATGGGTTTCGAGTCGTGCGGTATCCGCCTTTGAGTGGCCCGCGCAGCGGGTGGCGAGGTGCAATGGCTGCGTGTCAGCGCTCTCCTTCAGACAAATCGACGGAAGAGCCGCTGCCACCGTGATCGCCTGAGCGGACCGCGTGGCCGGCCGCCGACGCACCGTGCCGAATGGTCTCGGCAGGCTTCATGCGCCGCGCCCAATCGGGCTGCCCTTCGGCCGAAGTGCTGGTGGCCTGCGCGCCGGCTTGCCCACCTCCACCAGCCGCAGCCGTTGCACGACGCAACGGGCTCATGGCGGCCGAAGCGCCGGCTTCCGCGACGCCGGCAATGCCGCCGCTGCGGTAGGCCGCTGATGCTCCGCTCATGGCAGCACCGCCACTACGCGCGGCGCCGGCAATCGCGCCGCCAGCGAGACCAGCGCCGCCCGCGGCAAGTCCCGCGCCCGCCGCAACAATGCCGCCGGCAGCAACGCCTGTTCCAATTGCGGCGCCGGCGCCGAGCTGTGGTCCGCCTGACACAAGGCCGTTTGCGATACCCGGACCGAAGATACCGAGGCCGAGCAAGGAGAGTGCCGCGAGCACCAGGGTCATCGCGTCTTCAATGGTCGGCTGGGCGCCGCCGAAGCCGGTGGTGAATTGAGAGAACAAGGTCGAGCCGATGCCGATGATGACGGCCAGGACCAGGACCTTTATCCCTGAAGAGATGACATTGCCGAGGACCCGCTCTGCTGCGAAGGCAGTCTTGCCAAACAAACCAAAGGGAATGAGCACGAAACCGGCCAGCGTCGTGAGTTTAAATTCGATCAGCGTGACAAAGAGCTGGATCGCCAGAATGAAGAAGGCAAGCAACACCACGACCCAAGCGAACAGGAGAACGACAATCTGGACGAAATTCTCAAAGAAGCTGATGTAGCCCATGAGGTTGGAGATCGAATCGAGCAACGGTCGGCCGGCGTCGAGTCCGACTTGCGCGATCTTTCCAGGTCGCAGGAAATCGGATGCGGACAGGCTTGCACCCGATGCTTTCAGTCCAAGACCGGCAAAGCTCTCGAAGACGATACGCGCCAGGCTGTTCCAGTTGCCGATGAGGTAGGCAAAGACCCCCACGAAGAGCGTCTTCTTGACGAGGCGCGCGATGATGTCCTCGTCCGTTCCCCAACTCCAAAACAACGCTGCGAGGGTGATGTCGATCGCCGCAAGAGTCGTTGCGAGATATCCGACATCACTGCCGAGCAGCCCGAAGCCGTTGTCGATATAACGCGTGAACGTTTCCAGGAACTGGTCAATGATCCCCGTACCAGTCATGGTTTGCTCGCCTCAGGTGTAGCCAGGTTCGGAGATCCCTGCGGGATACGGCTCTGATCCTTTGGGGCAAGCGTCGAACTGGCCGAGTCATCGTGGGCGGGAGCTACAACGCTGTCTTTCTTGCCAAAGAAGCGGCGCCGGTTTTCGGCCCAAACTTGCTGGCAATGGCGATAACCCGCTGTTTCCTCCGGCGTGACGCCGCGACAGCGTTCGAGGTCGGAGCTGGTTGCATCGGTCGTCTGCTTCCCCTTCGATGCCAGCGGAGACTCGTCTCCACCACGCAGTTGAATCGTGCAGGCAGCGACCGCCACTAGTGGCTCGTCACAGTGATTTTGACGGTTTGATACCGAGCCAGCTTAGGATCGGCAAGTTCTCTGGCGGCACGA
>NZ_JAUMTJ010000101.1:0-19386 GCF_032654765.1 Bradyrhizobium sp. 33ap4
ACCACGTTGAATCTCCCTTAATATGCGATTCTCAACCCTCCAGATCGCGGCTTTCTGACTCAGTAAGACTAAAGCGCAATGAGATCAGGTCGAACCGCGGCGGCAGTGTGCTCCCTCGCCCCGTTCTTACGGGGAGAGGGTTGGGGTGAGGGGCTCTTTCCGCGTATTCGGAGATCGCTGCATTTGCGGAGAGTCCCCCTCACCCGGAACGCATCTAACGATGCGTTCCGACCTCTCCCCGCACACGGGGCGAGGTGAAGCATTAGCCCCATTTGTGGAAGATCAGAAACGCGCCGGCGGCGATGAAGGCAAATCCGAGCGCGTGATTCCAGCCCAGCGGCTCCTTCAGGTACAACACCGAGAAGGCGGCGAACACGACCAGCGTGATCACCTCCTGCATGGTCTTGAGCTGCGCCGCCGAGTAGACCGCGCTGCCCCAGCGATTGGCCGGCACCGCCAGCCAGTATTCGAAGAAGGCGATGCCCCAGCTCACCAGGATCACGATGGGGAGCGAATGATCCTTGAACTTGAGATGGCCGTACCAGGCGAAGGTCATGAAGACGTTCGAGGCGAACAGCATCAGGATCGGCAGCAGCGACGGCGAAATGGCGGGCATCGAATGTCCTCTTGCAAGCAAAGCACGCGGTAACCCGCAGGCACGGAACCGGGTTCCGTGCCGATCTGCATATCATTTGATTTGAAAGCAGCGAAAGCTGGTTCGGCCCCCGCAACGCCCGCTTAACGGTCGGGACGGAAATGCCGGCGCGGTTGCGGCCCTGTCGTCAAACTGCGGCTTTATCGTTCGTTTGATAGATAGCGAGAACGCGCATGCGGTTCGACTGGCGTGCAATTTCAGGTCCGGCCCTGACGGCGATCACGGCATCCGCCGCCTTCCTGCTCGATCGCCTCGTTGTCGCCGTCCCCAATCCCGCGCCGCTGTTCGTCTGCATCGTGGCGCTTGCGAGCTCGATCAGCGGCATCACCTCCGGGCTGATCTCCGCCGCGATCGCGGTGGCCGCCTCGGCGCTGTTCTTCCTCAATCATCGCGCGCTGCCCGGTTACGACACCGCCGACGTCGCGCGGATGCTGATGCTGGCGGCGACCGCGGCCGGCACCGCCGTGATCACCGGAATGCTACGGCAGAAATGGATCGACGCCTTTGCCGCGGACCAGCAGCATCACGCCACCGCGGAGCGGCTCGCAGCCGCGCTCGACCAGGTCGACATCGGCATCGTGCTGCTCGACGCCGACACCCGCGCCGAATTCATCAACCGCGCCTTCCGCGACTATTTCGCGCTGTCGGATGCGCAGGCCGAGAGCAAGCCGCCCTTCGTCGCGCTGATGTATCACGGCCGCGACACCGGCGCCTATGAACTGCCGGAAGACGAGCTGAGCGCGTTCATCGCCGAGCGCATCGCGATGATGCGCGCCGGCGACTCCACGCCGATCAATCTCAACCTCGCCGACGGCCAGGTGCTGCGCTTCAGCTGCACCGCACTGCCGGACGGCGGCCGCATGCTGAGCTACACGCCGGTCACCGACCTCGTGCGGCACACCGACGATCCCGCCAAGGCCGATGAATATCGGGCCCAGCGCGCCGGGCGCGAGCGCCGTCTGGCGCGGCTGCTGCGCGCCGCCGAGTGAGGCGCGACCTCGTCCGCAATTGATCCTGCGAGATAGCGACGGTAGAACCTTGCGAGCGGTGCGGAGACATCGCCCGCAACGCAGGATCATCCAGGAATCCTCCATGGCCGACGACGTCACCATCCGCTTCGTCACCCGCGACGACTACGCCCAGTGGCTTCCTCTGTGGGACGGCTACAATGCCTTCTATGAGCGATCCGGGCCGACCGCGCTCGCGCCCGAGATCACCGCGATGACGTGGGAACGCTTCTTCGATGCCTATGAGCCGGTGCACGCGCTGGTCGCCGACGCCGGCGGCAGATTGCTCGGGCTGACGCATTATCTGTTTCACCGCTCGACCACGGCGATCGCGCCAACCTGCTATTTGCAGGATCTGTTCACCAGCGAAGCCGCACGCGGCAAGGGCGTTGGCCGCGCGTTGATCAACGGGGTTTACGCGCAGGCCAGGCTCGCGGGATCGCCACGCGTCTACTGGCAGACGCATGAGACCAACCACACCGCGATGCAGCTTTATGACAAGGTCGCAGACAAGCCGGGCTTCGTCATCTATCGCAAGATTGTCTGAGCGGATCTTCGCGGCCTGTGGATTGAACAGAGGTGTCACCGGCACGTTACAAAGCCCGGCTAGGCTTCCGCTCGCGCAGATCAGGCCCCCCGTCTCAGATCTTCGCCAAGCGGTCCCCGTCAGTCGCCGCGTCTGACCGGGACCGCTTTTTTTGCGGCATCTCATTTTGCGACATCGTCATGCGTGATCGGCGGTAGGACGGCACCTTGCCGGGCCCTAGTGTGCTTGTCACAATACGCGGCACCGCTCGCCTATCCCACAGGATTGTCTCATGGAAATTCGTAATCTCGGCGGCTCCGGGCTGCGCGTGTCCGCGGTCGGCCTCGGCTGCAACAATTTCGGCCAGCGCACCGACCTCGAGACCTCGCGCAAGGTGATCCACAAGGCGATCGATCTCGGCATCACGCTGTTCGACACCGCCGACATCTATGCCGGCATGGGCGGCTCGGAGACCGTGCTCGGCACCGTGCTGGGCGACCGCCGCAAGGACATCGTGCTCGCCACCAAATTCTCCAAGCCGATGGCGACCGACGGCACCAAGCAGGGCGCCTCGCGGCGCTACATCATGTCGGCGGTCGAAGCGAGCCTCACTCGCCTGAAGACCGACTATATCGATCTCTACCAGCAGCACGACTACGATCCGCTCACCCCGATCGACGAGACGCTGCGCGCGCGGACGATCTCGTCCGCCAGGGCAAGGTGCGCTACATCGGCAACTCCAACTTCCCGGCCTGGCGGATCGCCGAAGCCGAGTACGTCGCGCGCCAGATGAACATGAACCGCTTCGTGTCCTGCCAGGACGAATACAGCCTCCTGGTGCGCGGCATCGAGAAGGACCTGCTGCCGGCGGCGCAGCAATACAATCTCGGCCTGCTGCCGTTCTTCCCGCTCGCCAGCGGCCTGTTGACCGGCAAGTACCAGCGCGGCGCCGCTGCACCCGCCGATACCCGCTTCGCCAAGGCGCCGGCCCTGAAGGATCGCTACGTCACGCCGCGCAACGAGGACATCGTCGAGAAGCTGCAGGCGTTTGCCAGGGAGCGCGGCCACGCCATGCTCGAGCTCGCCTTCTCCTGGCTCGCCGCCCGCCCGCAAGTCGCAAGCGTCATCGCCGGGGCGACGCGTCCCGAGCAGATCGAGCAGAACGCCAAGGCGATCAGCTGGAAGCTCTCCGCGGAGGAGATGGCGGAGATCGATGGGATAACGAAGGCGTGAAGCGAACGGCACTCTCTCCGCTCCCTCTCCCCGTCCTTTACGGGGAGAGGGTTGGGGTGAGGGGCATCTATCCGCGCAACTCAGTCTGAATTGTAATCAACACACCCTCGACGTTGCCGAGCACATCGTTGTTCCAGAAGCGAAGCACGCGATAGCCCTCCCCGGTGAGATACCAGTCCCGGACCACGTCTGCAGCTGAGTCCGCGTGCTGACCGCCATCCACTTCGATCACGAGCCGTCGCTCGCGGCAGACGAAGTCGCAAATGTAACTCCCGACCGGCACCTGCCGTGCGAACTTATGGCCATCAATCTGGCGATTGCGGATGCGATTCCAAAGCACGGTCTCCGCGTCCGTTTGATTGGCGCGCAGCCCTTTCGCGAGTCGGATAGGTGTTTCCTTGCGGCCACGCATTGCCCTGCCCCTCACCCGGAAGCAACGCGATGCGTCGCTTCCGACCTCTCCCCGCAAAGAGCGGGGAGAGGTTGAGGAAGTCAAGCCACCAGCCCCTTCATCGGCTTTACCGGGGCGCTGTCCGGAAACACGGCATCGGCCAGCACGCGCTCGCCGAGGCCGAACTGGTCGTGCAGCACGCCCTTGATCACGGCGCGCAGGTCGGTGGTCGGGGCGAGGTCGCGGGCCTGGTAGAGATTGGCGGGCTTGAGGCCGGGCCAGTCGGTGATCATGCGGCCGCCATTCACCGCGCCGCCGGCGAGCAGCGCGATGGTGCCGGTGCCGTGGTCGGTGCCCTCGGTGCCGTTGATGCGCGCGGTGCGGCCGAACTCGGTCGCGACCACGATCACGGTGTCGCGCCAGCGCGCGCCGAGGCCGCTCTGGAATTCCGCCAGCGCGCCGTCGAGGCCGCCGAGCAGTTGCGCGAGGCGGCCGACCGGCCCGCCTTCATTGGCATGGGTATCCCAGCCGTCGAAGGCGAGCGCGCCGATCCTCGGGCCGTCGTCGGCCGCCATCAATTTCGCGGCGCCCCGCGCCACGAGGCGCATCGCCGCCACGCCGCCCGCCCCGGGCTTCGGCTTCATCTCCTCGCCCTGCACCTGCTTCTCGAGCTGCAAGCCTTGCGTCAGCGCGCTCGCCAGCGCCGGATCGCGGTGCTGATAGAGATCGAGCAGCCGCATCGCGGTGTCGTCGGCGGCTTGCGGTAGCGCGGTCGGGGCCCAGCCGACGGTCGGCGCCGCGCCGCGCAGCACCAGCGGCGTGGTCGGGCCGACCGCGAGCGCGCTCGTCACCCGCTCGCCTTTCGGCAAGGCCTCCAGCGCGCGATTGAGCCAGCCGGACTGCACGCGGCCCGGACCGGGGAAGCCGCTTTCCAGCACGTCCTGACCGTCGAAATGCGAGCGATCGCGATAGGAGGTCGCCACCGCGTGAACCACCGCGGCCTGCTTGGCGCGATACATCCGCGAAAATTCCGGCATCGCCGGATGCAGGGCGAAGAACTGATCCAGCATCACCGCCGCGTTCGGGCCATCGGGGCGCAGCGCGATCGCGCCGTGCAAGCCGGCATAATCAGGATCGCCGACCGGTGCGACCGTGGCGAGGCCGTCGAGTGCACCGCGCAGGATGATGGTGACGAAGCGCGGATCGCGGCCATCGGCGGCGCGCGCGAATTTCGGGAGGTAGGCCCAGGCCGCAAAGGAGGCGCCGCCGAGCAGCAGCGCGCGCCGCGACGTCGCCTGCAGCATCAGGCTCTCGGAGCATTCCATCGTCATCTCCTCTGGAACTCGGGCGACATCAACAGCAGCGCCAGCGCCTGCTGCCGCGATTCCGCGCGCTCGATGGTGCGCCGCGTCTCGGGCGAGGCTGCATCGGCGGCAATGAGCTCGAGCAGGTCGCGCGGGTCGAACCGGTCGGCGAGCTGGGAGGCGACTTGCGCCGAAATGTCGAGCCTGAGCTTGATGCCTTCAGGCGCCGCCCAGGCCGCGGCGGTGTCCGAAAATCCGTTCGGCCCGGCCGGCGACCACAGCGGCTGGCCGAGCACATTGAGGCCATTGAGATAGCGGCTCGGATCCTCGGGATTGCGCGCCAGCAGGCGGCCGGAGGCGACCAGGAATTCGTAAGGCGAACGCATCTTTGTCAGCGGCGCGTGCCAGGCCTCGCTGGACTGAACGAGCGCGGTGGCCAGCGCCCTGAGATCGCCGTCCGTTTTCGTGAACATATCCTGCAGCCTCGCCACCAGCGCCGGCGGCGGATCGTCGGCGACGAAGTGGCGCGCGAACTTGGTCGCGATGAATTTTGCGGTCGAGGGATGCCGCGCGATGTCCGCCAGCACCGCCTCGCCCTGCGCGACGCCCGCCTGCGCGTAGCTCTTGCCGAGCACCTGCTGCGGTCCGGGCTGGTGCGCATTGGCGTTGAACACGAAGCTGCCGGGCACACCTAACTGCCCACGGCGGCCGGCAAAGGTCCAGCCGGTGATGACGCGCGCCAGCGCCGTCACATCGTCCTGGGTGTAGCCGCCGCCGACGCCGAGCGTATGCAGCTCCATGATCTCGCGCGCGAGATTCTCGTTCAGGCCGCGATTGCGGTTGATGCCGGCGCGCGACTCCGGGCCGAGCGATTGCTGGTTGTCGAGAAAGAACAGCATCGCCGGATGCTGCTCGACGGCCTTCAGCATGTCCGGGAAGCGGCCGAGCACATGCGGACGGATCGCCTCGCGCTCGAACGAGCCGGCCCACATCCGCGCCAGCGCGCCCTTGTTGGCGGAGACGCAGAAGTGGTTGGACCAGAACACCACGAGCCGTTCGACGAAGCCGCAATCGGCGACCACGCCGCGCTGCAGGCGCGCCAGCGCCTCGGCGCGGAACGTCTTCTGGATGATGTTGAGCGGTTGCGCCGGCGGCTTGGGGGGACCGGGCACCGTCTGCATCGTCGGAGGCTGCATCGGAGCCGACGGCGTCATCGCCGCGTTGGCGCCATCGGCGCCCTGCGCCTGCATCGCCGGATCCTTGCCGGCGATCTCCTTGGCGGCAGTGGACAGCGACAGATTGCGCCGCTGCGCCGGCTTTGCGTCGGACCCTTGCGGCGGTGTCTCGCTCGCGCCTTGCTGCGCGACCTTCGCGGCATTGCGCGCCTGCTGGATCTCGAACTGATAGTCGAACACCTGCTTGCCGAGCTCCGGCGTCGAGAGCAGGCCCGGCACTTCGAGCAGCGCGCCGTTCGGACGCGCCAGTTCCGCCAGCACGAAACCGCGCGGATCGGAGGCGGCGTTGATGAAGTCGCCGGACGCCCCGCCGCGGGCACCGAATCCAAACCGGTTGAGAGCAACCAGCGCGGCTTGCGAATCACGGGCCATCAGAATTCCCTTAACGGCCTATCCCGGCTATATCAGTTGCCTGGCATCATAGCGCGGTCCGGGATGAACCCGAGATTAATTCGCGCATTAAATCGCGGTTAGAATGGACCTCTCGTCAAACGATCGTTCCAAACCAGCATCTCCGCGCCAGCTTGCCTGCACGGCATGCGGCAGCGAATTTTCCTGCTCGCTCACCGGAGCATGCTGGTGCTGCGATGAGAGTTTTCGCCTGCCGATGCCGACCGACGGCGGCGACTGCCTGTGCCCCGCATGCTTGCGGAAGCTCGCGGAACAGCAAGCAGCGGTGAGCGCCACGTGAACGCACGCTGGACCGTCGACGCCGTCCTGCTCGACATGGACGGCACGCTGCTCGACACCGAGAAGGTTTACTTCGACAGCCTGGTCGCGGCGCTGAACGTGTGCGGCTACACCGACGACGTCGTCGCGCTGTGCCACTCCATGGTCGGGCTTCCCGGCCCGGTCTGCGAGGCGATGCTGCGCGACCATTACGGCGCGGCGTTTCCGCTCGCGGACGTCAACCAAGCGTTTCTCGAACATCGCGATCGGATGATGCGGTCGGGCCTGCCGCTCAAATCAGGCACGCTCGCTCTGCTCGATGCGCTCGCGCTTGCGGAGCGCCCGATGGCGATCGTCACCTCGTCATCGCGCCGTTCGGCCGAACGCAACCTCACCCTCGCCGGCATTCGCGCGCGCTTCGACACGCTGCTGACGCTTGACGATGTCGCGCAGGGCAAGCCGGATCCCGAGCTCTATCTCAAGGCCGCCGCGCGGCTCGGCGTGAGGCCGGCGTCCTGCATCGCGGTGGAAGACTCCAACCACGGCGTCGCCGCCGCCCACGCCGCCGGCGCGATCACGCTGATGGTGCCGGACATGGCGCCGCCGACCGACGAGACCCGCGCGAAATGCGCAGCCGTGTTGCCGGACCTCAACGCCGTGCTGGCGCTGCTGCAGGAGCGCGGCGCGCTTTAGCCGTCATTGCGAGACGGCTCGCCGCAGGCTGCTGCACCTCTCCCGCTTGCGGGGCAGGGAGCGCACCGCCTTCGCGACTACCATTCAACCTACTCTCGTCATGTCCTAACCCCGCTTACGCCCTGCTTCCCCAGCGCCGTCTCGATCAGTGTGCGCGCGGCCTCGCCGGCGGTCTCCATGTAGCTCGGGTCGCGATGCAGCAGCACCACGGCGAACGATCCGTCCAGCAGCAAGAGGATCTGCCGCGCCAGTTTGAGCGGATCGGCGATGCCCTGCTCCGCGAAGGTCGCGCGCAGCCAGTCCTCGAACTTCTTCTTGTGCGCGGCGCCGATCCTGATCGCGGGATGCCCGGGCATGTTGGCGAGTTCGGCGGAGGTGCGCAGGAAGCCGCAGCCCTTCCACTTCGGATGCCGCGCCGAGCGCGCGAGGTTCCTGAAGATCGCCTCGACCTTCACCGGCAGGCCACCCTCGGCCTCCGCGAACCACTTTCGGAACAGCGCGAGATTGGGCTGGTCGCGCGCGGCGAGATAGGCAGCGACCAGATCGTCCTTGCTCTTGAAGTGATAGTACAGCGTGCGCTTGGTGAGGCCGGCCTTGGCGGCGACCTCGTCGACGCTGACGCGGCGAATGCCTTCATTGTAGAACAGCGCGCTCGCCGCCTGGACGATGCGCTCGCGGGTGGGCTCGGAGGGTCTGGGCATGGCGCTATGTATACTAACCAGTGAATATACACAAATTGCGGCTGGCCCTACATTCGGCCCGACACACAATTGCTGGAGACTGCATCATGCCCGCCCCCATCCTGCTCGAGATCACCGACACGATCGCCCTGATCACCCTGAACCGTCCGGAGCAGCTCAACGCGCTGAACTACGCGCTGATCGATCAGCTGATGGCCGCGCTCGACCGCATCGAGGGCGACGCTGAGGTGCGCGCCGTGATTTTGACCGGGGCCGGCGAGCGGGCCTTCTCGGCCGGCGCCGACATCAAGCAGTTTTCCGAGAGCGTCAAGCAGGGCTCCGCCGTCGCGGTGCGCGACTTCGTCCGCCGCGGCCAGGCCATGACCGCGCGGCTCGAGGCATTCAAGAAGCCCGTGATCGCCGCGATCAACGGGCTCGCCTTCGGCGGCGGCTGCGAGATCACCGAGGCGGTGCATCTCGCTGTCGCCAGCGACCGCGCGCTATTTGCAAAACCCGAGATCAAGCTCGGCATGCCCCCGACCTTCGGCGGCACGCAGCGGCTGCCGCGGCTGGCCGGACGCAAGCGCGCCCTGGAGCTGCTCCTCGCAGGCGATCCGTTTCCGCCCGAGCATGCGCGTGAGATCGGGCTGGTCAATCAGATCGTGCCGCACGATCAATTGCTGACGGCCGCGCGCGAGCTCGCCGGCCGCATCACCAGGCATTCGCCCGGCGCCGTCGCCGGCACCATCACCGCTGTGACGCGCGGGCTCAACATGCCGATTGCCGAGGGCCTTTTGGTCGAGAGCGAGCAGTTCGCCGCGCTGGTGCCGGGCCGCGATCTCGCCGAGGGGCTCGCGGCGTGGAAGGAACGGCGGCTGGCGAGGTATGTCGGGGCTTGAAAACCCGCGAGTGCTACATCCGTCATTGCGAGCGAAGCGAAGCAATCCATCGACCCGCATACGCGGAAAGATGGATTGCTTCGTCGCTTCGCTCCTCGCAATGACGGAGGAGTTCGCCCTACCGCACCACCGCCGCGGTCTGCCCGAACAGCAACTTGCGCTCTTCCTCGGTGCGGATCGCGGGCTGGCCGAAATTCGGATTGACCTCCTTCGCCTTGGCATAGGCGCGCACGGTCGCCGGGCGCTTGCCGATCGTCTCCAGCCAGCGCTTCAGATGCGGGAAATCGTCGATCTCCTGGCCCTGGTTCTTGTAGGGCACGACCCAGGGATAGCTCGCCATGTCGGCGATCGAGTAGTCGCCGGCGACGAATTCGCGGTCGGCGAGCCGCTTGTTGAGCACGCCGTAGAGCCGGTTGGTCTCGTTGACATAGCGGTCGATCGCGTAAGGCAGCTTCTCGACGGCGTAGTTGCGGAAATGGTGGTTCTGCCCGGCCATCGGCCCGAGCCCGCCCATCTGCCAGAACGTCCACTGGATCGCGTCATAGCGGCCATGGATATCGGCCGGCAGGAATTGTCCGGTCTTCTCGGCGAGATAGAGCAGGATCGCGCCGGACTCGAACAGCTGTAGCGGCTTGCCGCCGCCCTTCGGCGCGTGATCGAGGATTGCGGGGATGCGGTTGTTCGGCGCGATCTGCAAAAAATCCGGCTTGAACTGATCGCCCTTGCCGATGTTCACCGGGAAAATCCTGTACTCCAATCCGGTTTCCTCAAGGAACATCGTTATCTTGTGACCGTTCGGCGTGGACCAGTAGTGAAGGTCGATCATGGGCGTGATCCTGCATTGCCAGGGACTGCCGATGTCGTGCATCGGCGAGAAAGATGCGAATGCATGGAGTTGGACGCATAACCGCAGCCAAGTCAATGGCGCCCGCATTGCACCGCGCGCGAATGTGATCTGCAAGCAGCGCAAATGCCCGATTGAGCCGCGTCCCGATTGCTCCTAGGCTCAACGTGTTTGGTATTGAAAAGTTTTCAAAACACGGGGGATTGCGATGACGCGGGATTTGGCACGACGTGATTTCCTGAAAGGTTCGGCGGCGCTCGCCGGCGCCGCAGCCGCGGGCGCCTTCTCCTGCGTCGAGATCGCGAGCGCCGCACCGATCGAGGTGCCGACCGTCGACAAGCTCTCGATCCGCGTGCTGGTCGATTCCAGCTTCGATTTGTTCTTCAAGCCGAAGCAGGCCGGCGGCGTCACCATCGCGCCGCCGCCGCGCTCCGCCGACTACCAGAAGTCGCTGCACAATGAATGGGGCCTGTCGCTGTGGCTGGAGTCGGAAGCCAAGGGCGCACAGCGCACGCTGATGCTCGACTACGGCTACACGCCGGAGGTGCTGCTCAACAACATGGCGCTGGTCGGCGTCGATCCGGCGAAGCTCGATGGGCTGATCGTGAGCCACGGCCACTACGACCATTTCGGCGGCCTCAACGGCTTCCTCGACAAATTCCGTGATAAACTACCGGCCGACGTGAAGCTCTATGCCGGCGGCGAGGACAATTTCTGCCACCGCGTCAGCGCAACGCCGACCAAGGGCCAGTTCAACGATTTCGGCACGCTCGATCGCCGCCAGCTCGCGGCGCAGCGCGTCACCACGGTGCTGTGCGAGACCCCGACCGTGATCGCGGGCCATGCCTTCACCACCGGCAAGATCACCCGCCGCAGCATCGAGCGTGTGCTGCCGCAGACCTGGGTCGAGTTCGGCATCAAGGACGGGCTCGGCTGCAATGCCAGCCACTATCTGCCGGCCGAGATGGACGGCAAGATCGTGCCCGACGAGCACATCCATGAGCACGCCACCTGCTTCAACGTGCGGGACTTCGGCCTCGTCGTGATCTCGTCCTGCGGCCATGTCGGCATCGTCAATTCGGTGAAGCAGGCACAGGAGGTCTCCGGCATCCAGAAGGTGCACGCCATCGTCGGCGGCTTCCATCTCGGGCCGGCGCCGAAGGATTACCTCACCGAGGTGGTCGCCGAGATCAGGAAGCTCGACCCCGACGTGCTGATCCCGATGCACTGCTCCGGGCTCAACTTCGTGCAGGAGGCGACCGCGCAGATGGGCGACAAGGTGCTGGTCACGACGACGGGCAGCCGCCTCTCCTTCGGCATATGATCGCGCCGGTCCTGCGCGGCTTCGCTTACGCCGGCGCCGGCCTGTGGCTGACGCTGGCGCCGGTGCTGGCGGGCGATGCGCCGCCGCAATCGGCGCGCTCGGCCGCCGAGATCATGGACATCCTGATGTGGAACAGGGAGCCGGTCGGCGGCCCGTTCGCGCTGACCGATCAGGCCGGCCATGAACGCACCGACAAGGAGTTTCGCGGCAAGCTGATGCTGATCTATTTCGGCTTCACCACCTGCCCAGACGTCTGCCCGACCGATCTGCAAGCGATCGCCCTGGCGCTCGACAAGCTCGGCCGCGACGGCGACCAGGTTCAACCGATCTTCATCACGGTCGATCCCGAGCGCGACACCGCGGCCCACCTCGCGGAGTACGTGCCGATGTTCCACCCGCGCCTGATCGGACTGACCGGCAGCGGTGATGCGATCCGCAAGCTCGCTGATGCCTACAAGGTCTACTTCGCGCGGGTGCCGCTGAAGGATGCCGGCGACTATACCGTCGATCACACCGCCTACATCTATTTGATGGACCGCGAGGGCAATTATCTCGGCTTCTTTCCGCCGGGGACATCAGCCGACCGGATGGTCGAGATCATCCGGCCACGGCTCGCCGAACCGGTACGCTGACATCAGAGATTGGCAATTCCAGCCGCGTCAATACTGCGCCCCCTCTCCCGCTTGCGGGTGAGGTGAAGAAAGCAGTTCGGCAGGCGGATCGGACAAATCGCCGGACTCAATGTATCCGCCCATGCGCGCGCAAGAATGTCTCACCGGTTTCCGTCACCGTTACCCGCATGCCCTCAACCGAGGGACGGCGCGCGACATAGCCGCGGTCAACGGCGTCCTCCCAGATCGTCAGCCGCGGGCATGAGGTGCGCCAGACCTCGAGCACCTCGGTATAGCGCCGCGGCCCGCGCGCCACCCATTCCACGAGATCGAGCACCAGGGCGTCTGTGGTCTCTGTCATGTGGTCCTCGCCGGGATCAGCAGGGATTCATTGTCTCCGGTATTTCTGCGCCGCTTGGCCTCTTCCGGCAAACTGAGTTATCTTGACCTTGCATCAGTTTTCCTGAGGGTTCATGCGGCGGCTGCTCTTTCTCAACGGCATCAAGGCGTTCGAAGCCGCGGCGCGGACCGGCAGCTTCGCGGCGGCGGGCAGCGAGCTCAATGTCTCGGCCGCCGCGATCAGCCGGATGGTGCATCTGCTCGAGGAGCGGCTCGGCGTCGCGCTGTTCGAGCGCAAGGCCAACCGCCTCGTCACCACTCCGGCGGGCCGCGCCTATCAGGGCGGGCTGACGCCGATCTTCGACGCGCTGGCGAGCCTCACCGCGCAGGTCACGGCATCCGCGAGCGCGCGGGTGCTGACCGTCGGCGTCGGACCGACCTTTGCGCTGAAATGGATGATCCCGCACCTTGCCGAGTTCCGCAAAGCGGAGCCCGACATCGAGGTGCGGATCACGACCGGCGGCATGGCGGTGCCTTTCGCCGACGACTGGAGCTGCGGCATCCAGCTCGGCGACGGCCAGTGGCCAGGCCTCGTCGCCGAGCCGCTGTTTGCCGCCGACCTGATGCCGGTGTGCACGGCGCGGCTCGCCAACACCCTGAAGCGCCCCGCCGACCTCAAGGGCCCGAGCCTGATCCGCGTCGCGCATTCGCCCGACGATTGGCCGTCCTGGCTGAAGGCCGCGGGCGTGCCGCGCCTGACCGCGCGCGGGCCGGAATTCCAGTTTTACGGCCAGGCGCTGCAGGCAGCTAGCGACGGGCTCGGCATCGCGATGGGCATCCGGCCCTATATCGACGACGATCTCGCCGCCGGCCGGCTGGTGGCGCCGTTTGCGCTCAGCGTGCCGAAGGGCATGCGCTGGTATCTGGTCTATCGCGGCTTCCACGCCGAACAGCGCGATTTCGCCGCGTTCCGGCGCTGGATCATCCGCGCCGCGGCGGAGCCCGCGGCCCGCCGCAAGGGATCGCGCAGTGCCTGACGAGACCGTCGATACGCTGGTGATCGGCGGCGGCCAGGCCGGGCTCACCATGAGCCATCGGCTGAAGCAGCGCGGCATCGCCCATCTGGTGCTGGAGCGGGGGCGCATCGCCGAGCGCTGGCGCAGCGAACGCTGGGACGGCCTCATGTTCCAGTTTCCGAACTGGTCGGTGCGGCTGCCGGATTTCGCGTTTCCGCACAGCGATCCCGACGGCTTCTCGGACACCGCCGCCATCATCGCCTTCATCGAGGACTACGCCGCGTTCGTCGCGCCGCCGATCCGCTGCGGTGTCGCGGTCACCAGGCTGCGCCACGACGCCGGCGGTTTCCTCGCCGAATTTGCCGGCGGCAGCATCGCAGCCCGCAACGTCGTCATCGCCACCGGTCCCTATCAACGGCCGCTGCGGCCCGCGCTGCTGCGCGAGCATCCCGGCCTGTTCCAGATCGATGCCGCCGGCTACAAAAATCCGGCGCAATTGCCTGACGGCGCAGTGCTGGTGGTCGGTGCCGGCGCCTCGGGCGCGCAGATCGCCGAAGAGCTGATGCGCGCCGGCCGCGAGGTCTTCCTCTCGGTCGGACGTCACAACCGCCTGCCGCGCCGCTATCGCGGCCGCGACCTGATCTGGTGGCTGGCCGAGATGGGCATCGACCGGACGCCGGTCGAGCAGCGCGGCCCGTCGCGGCTGCTGCCGGTGATTTCCGGCGCCCATGGCGGCCACACCGTCGATTTCCGCCGCTTCGCCGCCGGCGGCGTGACCCTGCTCGGCCGCGTGACGGCGGCGCGCGACGGCGTGCTCGAGATCGCGCCCGATCTCGCCGCCAACATCGCCAATGGCGACGCCTATTACGCGACGTTCCTCGGGATCGTCGACGACTTCGTCGCGGCGCGCGGCCTCGATCATCCCGATGATCCCTTGGCGCGCCTCCGCCTGCCCGATCCGCCGTGCCTCACCGCGCCGCTCGACGCGATCGACCTGCGCGCCGCGCGGATCAGGAGCGTGATCTGGGCCACCGGCTACGGTCTCGATCTGAACTGGATCGACATACCGGTGCTGGATGCCGCCGGGGCCCCGCGCCACCGCCATGGCGTCTCCGACGTGCCGGGCCTCTATTTCCTCGGCCTGCAATGGCTGTCGAAGATGAAATCCTCGTTCCTGTCAGGCGTCGGCGACGATGCCGCGGTGCTCGCCGACCACATCGCCGGCCGCGGCTAGCTCCGGGTTCCTTTGCTGCGCGGAAATAAACACGGCGAGTTGTGAACTGCTTCACATTTAGCGCAACGCGCTCGTGCTTCCTATGAGAAGGGCATTTCGAGGTCGCACATGATTTACAGCGGTTTTGAGATCAAGTCGTTCGAAGTGGGGAAGGGGCAATGGCACGCCAGGGTTCAACGGGTCGATCAAAGGCCGGTCGTCATCGATGGCATGCTGTTTCCGACGCTCGACATCGGCTTTGCGTGGTCCGATCCGGATGCGGCGATCGCCGACGCGAAGCGGGCTATCGACCGGTTCCCGCAACGCTATGGCATGACAATGCCGGCGGCCGAAGCGTCGGCGTGACCGGTAACGTCGTGGTCGCCGCCGTCCCGCAATGCGAGCCGGATCCGGTCTGGCCGGCGCAGGTCCGCACCAGCTGCCCGGAATGTGCCGCATCGCTTTCGCTGCTGCGCGTGATCCCCGGCCGCGCCGCCGAATACTGGACCATGCGCTGCGACGGCTGCGGCGGGATCCATCTCGACATCGTCGACCTGCCGCGGGCGTAAAGTCCGCGAAGCCGCCGCCTGCTGACACCCTGCTGTCAGCAGCCTTGCCCGAGCAGCGATCCGGCCGCCGTTTGCCCTTTTCTCGCTGCCGGACTCGTCCCATATTCGGGGCATGGCGAAGACACCGAACACTCCGAAAAAGCCCGGCAAAACCCCCAAATCCAAAGCACACCGGCCCGAGGTCCTCCCGATCGGGCCCGCGCTTGCCGAATTGCTCAATCCGGCGATCAACCGCGGCGATGCCGGCATGGGTTCGGGCACCGGCCTGCAGCCGCCGCCGGACAATTCCTGGGACCGTCGCGCCGGCGGCGAGGCCGCCGCGCATCGCGCGCGGGCGTCGACGCGCGAGACCAGCGAGGGCGTCGCGAAGCGCGATGCTTCCGGGCTCGAGGAGGCCCCGCAGGCCAATTACGGAACCTCGGCCACGATCCCGACCCTCGATCCGGAACTGGCGCGGCAGCTCGGCCTGCCGACCGCCGAGGACGACGACGAAGCCCTGGCGCGGCCGCCGCGCAGCAAGATGGAGGCGCTCGGCGTCAAGGCGACTGCCGACGCGCTGGAGAACCTGATCCGCGACGGCCGCCCGGAATTCCGCAAGGACGACGGCTCGATGCGGGTGTGGACCCCGCACCGCCCGCCGCGCCCGGAAAAATCCGAAGGCGGCGTGCGCTTCGAGATCAAGTCCGACTACCAGCCGAAAGGCGACCAGCCGACCGCGATCGCCGAGCTGGTCGAGGGCATCGACCGCAACGACCGCACCCAGGTGCTGCTCGGCGTCACCGGCTCGGGCAAGACCTACACCATGGCCAAGGTGATCGAGGCGACGCAGCGCCCGGCGCTGATCCTGGCGCCGAACAAGACGCTGGCCGCCCAGCTCTATGGCGAGTTCAAGAACTTCTTCCCCGACAACGCGGTCGAGTATTTCGTCAGCTATTACGACTACTACCAGCCGGAAGCCTACGTCCCGCGCACCGACACCTATATCGAGAAGGATTCCTCGATCAACGAGCAGATCGACCGCATGCGCCACTCGGCGACGCGCGCGCTGCTCGAGCGCGACGACGTCATCATCGTCGCTTCCGTGTCCTGCATCTACGGTATCGGCTCGGTCGAGACCTACACCGCGATGACCTTCGCCTTGAAGAAGGGCGAGCGCATCGATCAGCGGCAGCTCATCGCCGACCTCGTTGCTCTCCAGTACAAGCGCACCCAGGCCGACTTCACCCGCGGCACCTTCCGCGTCCGCGGCGACGTCATCGACATCTTCCCGGCGCACTATGAGGACCGCGCCTGGCGGGTGAACCTGTTCGGCGACACCATCGAAACCATCGAGGAGTTCGATCCGCTCACCGGCCACAAGCAGGACGAGCTCGAATTCATCAAGATGTACGCCAACTCGCACTATGTGACGCCGCGCCCGACGCTGGTGCAGGCGATCAAGTCGATCAAATCGGAGTTGAAGCAGCGCCTCGACCAGCTCAACGACCAGGGCCGCCTCTTGGAGGCACAGCGACTCGAGCAGCGCACCACCTTCGATCTCGAGATGATGGAGGCGACCGGAAGCTGCGCCGGCATCGAGAACTATTCGCGCTATCTCACCGGGCGCCGCCCCGGCGAGCCGCCGCCGACGCTGTTCGAATATGTACCGGACAACGCGCTGATCTTCGCCGACGAGAGCCACGTCACCGTGCCGCAGATCGGCGCCATGTTCCGCGGCGACTTCCGCCGCAAGGCTACGCTCGCCGAATACGGCTTCCGCCTGCCCTCCTGCATGGACAACCGGCCGCTCCGCTTCGAGGAGTGGGACATGATGCGGCCGCAGACGGTTGCGGTGTCGGCGACGCCGAGCGGCTGGGAGCTGAACGAAAGCGGCGGCGTGTTCGTCGAGCAGGTGATCCGTCCGACCGGCCTCATCGATCCTCCCGTGGACATCCGCCCTGCCCGCACCCAGGTCGACGATCTCGTCGGCGAGGTGCGCGCCACCGCGGCGGCCGGCTATCGCTCGCTGATCACGGTGCTCACCAAGCGCATGGCGGAGGACCTCACCGAATATCTGCACGAGCAGGGCATCCGCGTCCGCTACATGCACTCGGATATCGACACCATCGAGCGCATCGAGATCATCCGCGACCTCAGGCTCGGCGCATTCGACGCGCTGGTCGGCATCAACCTGTTGCGCGAGGGCCTCGACATTCCCGAATGCGCGCTGGTCGCGATCCTCGATGCCGACAAGGAAGGCTTCCTGCGCAGCGAGACCTCGCTGATCCAGACCATCGGCCGTGCCGCGCGCAACGTCGACGGCAAGGTGATCCTCTATGCCGACAGCATGACCGGCTCGATGGAGCGCGCGATGGCCGAGACCACGCGGCGCCGCGAGAAGCAGGTCGAGTACAACGAGGCCAACGGCATCACGCCGGAGAGCGTGAAGAAGTCGATCGGCGACATCCTCAACTCCGTCTACGAGCGCGACCACGTGCTGGTCGAGATCGGCGACGGCGGCATCGCCGACGACGTCATCAGTATCGGGCATAATTTCGAGGCCGTGCTGAGCGATCTCGAAACGCGGATGCGCGAGGCCGCGGCCGATTTGAACTTCGAGGAGGCCGCGCGACTGCGCGACGAGGTCAAA
Source organism: Bradyrhizobium sp. 33ap4 (assembly GCF_032654765.1). Classification (NCBI taxonomy): domain Bacteria; kingdom Pseudomonadati; phylum Pseudomonadota; class Alphaproteobacteria; order Hyphomicrobiales; family Nitrobacteraceae; genus Bradyrhizobium; species Bradyrhizobium sp. 33ap4. Next base: position 17,838 of record NZ_JAUMTJ010000101.1, read on the forward strand.
CGGCTGCGCGCCACCGAGATGGCCGTGGTCGACGACCCCACCGCCAAGCAGCGCAACGTGCAGAAGCAGGCCGGCGCCTATGCCGGCACAAGAAAATACGGCGATGCCGCCAACCTGCCGGTCAGCGCATTGAAGAACAAGTCGGCGCAGACCTCGCTCAAGGCGAGCCGCGGCGGCAAGTCCGGCTCACGCATCCACAAGCCCGATCTCGACGAGATGCACGGCCCGGAATCGCTGCCCTTCCGCCCCAGCGGCGCGCTGCCCGCCAAGCCGTTCGGCACCACGAGCCGCATCATCCAGCCGACCGACTCGCGGCAGTCGGGGCCGGAGTTCGGCCCGTCGCCGCGGTCGAGCGGCGGCGCGCCAGGCAAGCGGGGCGGGTGGAAGAAAAGGTAGATCATGACGCGCGCCGAGCTTCTCGCCTTCCTGCGGGTGCATCGGCTCGCGGTGGTCAGCACGGCTCACGACGGCGCGCCCCAGGCGGCGGTCGTCGGGATCGCGGTCAGCGACAATCTCGAGATCTTCTTCGACACGCTGACCACCTCGCGCAAATACCAGAACCTCCGCGCCGATCCGCGCGCGGCATTGGTGATCGGTTGGGACGCCGAACAGACCGCACAGGTCGAGGGCATCGCAGACTTCCCGAGCGGCGCGGAGCTCATCGCCTGCAAGCAGGTGTATTTCGCGGCGTGGCCCGACGGGCCGGAGCGCGAGACATGGCCGAACATCGGCTATGTGCGGATACGGCCGAACTGGGCCCGGTTCAGCGATTTTGGCGCGGTGCCGGCGCGGATCGAGGAAATGACTCTGCCGTGAGCCACGTTGTCTTGAGGCGGTACCTGATCACGTCACATCGAACGCCGCATGGTACTTCACATCCCCCTTCGGCGGATCGCCCTTCAGCACCAGCCGCTGAAAGTACGGGCTGGGCTCGCCGCCATAGGTCAGCGCGGGATCGCTGACAAAGCCGAAGCGGCTGTAATAGGCGGGATCGCCGAGCAGGACGCAGCCGTCAGCATTCATCGCCGCGAGGCGAGCAAGTCCCGCGCGGATCAGCGCGCCGCCGGTGCCCTGCCGTTGCAGGTCGGGTGCGACCGAGACCGGGCCAAGCCCATACCAACGTCCTACTACACCTTCGATCCGGACCGGCGAGAACGCGACGTGGCCGAAGATGCTGCCGTCGTCGGATACAGCGACCAGAGAAATCGTCAGCGCGTCAGCCTGGCGCAGCGCCTCGACGATGCGGGCTTCGGTGCCGCTGCTGTGCGGCGCTGTTGCGAATGCTGCCGCCGTGATGCGGCTGATCGCGGCGGCATCTTCGGGGCGTTCGTCCTTGATCTGCATGCTCGCAGATAAGGCCGATCGAGAACGGGGCGCAAGGGAAGCGCAAAGCTCGGGCAGATCATGTCGCGAGAATGCGGAGGTATGACTCACCGGCCGAACCACATATTCGGTGTCGTCCCTGCTTTCGCACTAGGTGGTGTGGACACTTATCGCAGCCATAGGACGATGGCAGCGAGAGTGACGACGGCCCGGTAATTCCGGGCGG
>NZ_JAUMTJ010000102.1:0-18870 GCF_032654765.1 Bradyrhizobium sp. 33ap4
CGGCGGATCTCCGGCAAATCAAAATTGGCCGAGGCGATCCGCTATGCCGTCTCGCGCCGTGCCATCTTCGAACGCTTTCTGACCGATGGCCGCATCGAGCTCGACTCCAACATCGTCGAACGCGCCATCCGGCCACAAACAATCACGAGAAAGAACAGCCTCTTCGCCGGCAGCGGACAAACCTGGACGACTATCGCAACACTGCTGCAGACGGCGAAGATGAACAACGTCGATCCGTTCGCCTGGCTCGCCGTAACGCTTCAGCGTATCGCCAACGGTTGGCCGAGCAGCGAACTCGACGCGCTTATGCCATGGAACCACGCCGCCTGACGGCCTCAGCTTGCCGCTTAGAGTTCGATGCCATCAATACCGTCCTCGCCGCCACCGGCTACAACTTCGTCGCATCAATCCGCTGGCTGGAGCTTCTATTGCACCAAATCCTCGTCCGTCTCATCTTCCGACTTCAACTCGTCCCGAGCTGAAATCCAGGTTCTCCACGGACGACTGACAAGCCTCATCACCTGTGGCCCTCCAGCCGGCCACGGCTGGAGGGCTAGACGTTTACTCCTCCGAGACAATACCCGTCGATCATCGCAGCGCAGATGCACACTGTGCACTGTGCGACTTTCCGCGGCGGCTCGGCCCTGGCGCGCGAGCCCGATTGGAGTTGATCAAGCGCTAAAGGCTCGCGCCGCGCCCGCAGTCGCCGAGCTGGACCTCATCGACGGCGGACGCGGATGGCTTCAGAGCCATGTGGAATTCCGCCGCTTGTGGCGTATTTCGGCCTGAGATGAACACTCAGTTCGGAACGAGCTGGACACCCGCAACGGTTGGTCTTGGAGATCCTATCGGTGATGTGGTCGCTTGTTTGAATACCAATTCATCCTGTGGTTGCGAAAGGTCGCAGCAACGTATCCGCATTACAGCTATAAGCCCCGGTCCCTGGGGAAGGTCACAGAAGAGAGCCCTCAGAGAGCAGATTCCCTTTCATGACTATCTGACCCGCGGTGAAGGCGATCTTGTCGATCTGGCTGACCTAGCTCTTGGACGCGCTCATGCTCGTGCCTTGAGCAGATCTTCGAGCGAGCGCGTTGAGATGCCTGAACGTAGGCCTCCTGGCTGCCGACAGCCAAAATGGCCGGCAAACCAGCCAAACTCGCCCTCATTGCTGTCGCCAGGAAGCTGCTGACCATCCTCAACGCCACGATGCGCGACAGAAAGCCCTATAAGATCGCTCCGTCAACATAACAGTTGCCGGCTCAGCAGTGCGGTACTGTGCACTGCAATCGTCCGGGACGCGAGACAATCAACTAATCGTCGCACCGCCGTCGATGACCGTGGTCTGGCCGGTCATGAAGTCGCCGGCCTTCGATCCCAGGAACACGGCGGCACCGTCGATCTCGGGATGCCGATGCGCGGGAGCGGCGAGCGCGAGGTCGAGGCCTTCAGGTTCTCCGGATTGTCCCACAGTGCTTTGGCGAAATCGGTCTTGATCAGGCCTGGCGCGATGCAGTTCACGCGGATGTTGTGCTTGCCGTATTCGCAGGCGAGGTTCCGCGCGAGCTGCATGTCGGCAGCCTTGGAGATCGCGTAGGCGCCGAGAATGGTCGAGCCTTCGAGGCCGCCGATCGAGGAGACGATGATCACCGAGCCGTCCTTGCGCTCGATCATCTGCGGCACTACCATCGAAATCAGCCAGTTGTTGGCGACGATGTTGTTGTCGAGGATTTTTCGAAACTGATCATCGGAGATGGCGGCGAGCGGACCGTAATACGGGTTCGAAGCGGCGTTGCAAACCAGCACGTCGATCCTGCCGAAGGCGCGGTTGCTCTCGTCGACGAGGTTTTGCAAGTTCTCCTTCGAGGAGATGTTGGCGGCAATCGCGACCGCCGTACCCTTGCCGAACCTGTCTTTGATCCCCTTCCCCACCTCCTCGCAGACGTCGGCCTTGCGCGAGGAGATCACGACCTTGGCGCCGTGCTCGGCCGTGCGCTCTGCGATCGCAAGCCCGATGCCGCGCGTCGATCCCGTGATGACGGCAACTTTTCCCTTCATGTCGAACAAGGATCATGTTTCTCTCCCAGAATTGACGACGTTGATTTGATCGCAAGCTTTAGCCACGGCCGCGCTCGGCGGCAATGGCTCAAGCGAGGTTCTTGACTTCCGGCCCTGCCGGCTGATGCATCGCGTTGTGCCTGTCGTCCGCGATCCACGGCCGCTGGTTCACCACCGGCAAGCGCTAGACGCCGCGCTCGGGCGTCGTGAAGAGATCGAGCCGCGTCACCGAGCAATTGTCGATGTCGAAGGACAACCCCTTGTCCGGCTGGCCGCCGAGCGCGAGCCCCAACGCCGCCTTGATCGTGCCGCCATGGGAACAGCGATGATGTCCTGTCCCGCCCGAGCGCGATCGATCCGTTCGATGGTGCGGCAGGTGCGGTTGTAGATATCCATGAAGCTTTCGCCGCTGGGTGCGGGCTCGTTGATGTCGGCGAACCAGCTCGAGCCCGCGGGCCGGCTCGCGATGAACGCGGCCCGGTTCATGCCCTGCCAGTGGCCGAGATTCTGCTCGGCGAAGTCCGCTTCCCAACTCATGTTGGCGGGCTTCGGAAAGCCTGCCGCCCAGATCGCTTCCGCCGTCTGATGCGTGCGCATCAGGTTGCTCGAGTACCAGACCGCGTTGCGCGGCAGGATCTTTGCGACCGCCTCGAACACCTCCACGTCGCTGGTGTCGCAGGCGAGATCCTGCTGACCGTAGATGTTGCCGCCGTCATTGCGCACCGGCGCGTGACGGACCCACCACCATCGCGTCGTGACCACGTGGGCTTGCTGGAATCGGACATCATCGAAACCCTTCCATCCCGTTCGATTTCGCTGTACGTCAGGAGCGAACGCGTCTGAAGACTTCAGCGTCTTGAAATCTTTTTTGAAATTCCGTCGCGCGGCAAGCACCGCGCGCGAACATGGGGAGAGAAACGCATGGGCCGCCTGCAAGGCAAATCCGTCATCATCACCGGCGCGGGCAGCGGCATCGGCCGCGCCGCCTCGCTGCTGTTCACGAAAGAGGGCGCAAGACTGATCGCGGTCGATCGCACCGAGAGCGTGAAGGAGACGGTCGAAGAGATCAAGCGCGCCGGCGGCACCGCAGAGGCGACGATGGCCGACGCGGGTTCCGAGAAGGATGCCATGGCCGTCATCGACAAGGCGGTGAAGTCGCACGGCCGGCTCGACGTGATCTGGGCCAATGCCGGCGTCTCCGGCGGGCTCGTGCCGCTCGCGGAGCAGACGGTCGAGCATTGGCAGGAGGTTCTGCGCGTCAATCTGATCGGCCCCTTCCTCGCGGTCAAACACGCGATGCCGCACATCGTCAAGCAGCAGTCCGGCGCGATCGTGCTGACGGCGTCTGTCGCAGGCCTCAAGGCCGGCGCGAGCGGTCATCCCTATGCCGCGAGCAAGGCCGGCGTGATCAGCCTGGTGCAGACCACGGCCTATTCGCTCTCCGGCACCGGCGTACGCATCAACGCGGTGTGCCCTGGGCTCATCGAAACTGGCATGACCAAGCCGATCTTCGACCGCGCCAAGGAACGCGGCACCCAGGACAAGATCGGCCAGCTCAATCCGCTCAAGCGCCCCGGCCAGCCGCACGAGCTCGCGGCGATGGGTCTGTTCCTGGCGAGCGACGAGGCGTCGTATGTGAACGGTCAGGCCTTCCCGGTGGACGGCGGCCTCACGGCCTCGATGCCGTACACGGGCAAGCCGGTTTAGCCCTCTCGTGCCCCGGACGCAGCGCGGTTTCGCTGGCGATGCGAAGCATCGTCCAGTGCGATGCGCTGCTGAGCCGGGGCCCACGGGCCCGCAAAGTCGTGAGGTCCTTTTTGCCCGACGGGACAAGCTATTTTCTTTTTTCGCAAATCAACCCCATGCCAAGTAGAATTGCGCCGCGAGCCGGGCCCCGGATCGCGCCGCGCTCCGGCCCCAGCTACGCGTGGGTGATTTGACCGACGGGCGCCGCTGTTGGTATTGTTCATGCTGACAGCAGAGCTGCCCCCCTGCCTTCCCAAGAAACCTTCAATGCCAAGCTTTGCGGCACGCAGTCCGACTGCGCTGTGTAGCCGGTGAGATAGTGATAGTAGCATCGTGCGACCACGAGCGACCCGATCTTGCGCCGCGCCATTCCGTTTTCAACACGTCGTAGGCGCTCCTTTTTTTGAGAACATTTACAGTCAATGAAGGTTCTGCGGCCGCTCGTGCAGCTCGGCGGCGTGTATGAGCGTTGCAGCTTTATCCGCAGCGCCACGCGCTCTGGACTGCTCCGATTGGAACGGCCGTTCTCACCGTCAATTGCTCTCTCAGTCGTTCGTCCGTACGTTTGCTGAGGCGAGAGCTTTGTCGGCAACAAATCAGCGGAGGCAACGCGGGGGCAGTATTGCCATGTCGCCCGACAGCTCGCTTTGTGACAAAGACGGTGACATCCATCTGATTGGTGGAAATTTGGCTGGCCTGCCGGGTGTAATCTCTCAGGCCGAGTGAGGTGTCAGTATGGGCGCTGGCGCGGTAGGTAGATGCGCGAAGAACGCGCGAACAGAACGCTCACCCTGCGCAATTTCACTCCCATTCGGGCGATCTTTGCGGTCTTTGGGCGTCAACTCAATTTAGATTATGGCTCGTCCGGCTGCCGCTCGAACCATCAAATGGAAATCATAGTGCGATGATACAATCTAGTGGCAGGCCACAGCAAGCTATCGGCTCTCTTCCGACCCGGTAGCGGTGATTGGTTCAGTGCCGGCTTCGATTTTGGGGGGCGTCAAGCCCTTGAAGCTTTCCAATGGCTCAAGTTACTCGAGGAAGGTGGCCGCGGTTAATCACAAGTACGAGGAGATTGTCGGTTACCCTGCTATTTCTTCCTCAATAGCATGCCATTCGTGCCTGATGCGGTGTTGATCTTTCGAGATCGTGCGTCGCCGCGTTCGAAGAATTGTGGCATGGTATCAGCGGTCGATGCTTAGGAGACGCATCTGATGACGTATAGCACCATACTCTATGAAGTCGACGACCGCGTAGCGCGGATCACTTTCAATCGACCGAAAAGAATGAATGCGATCTCCCTCGAAGTCGCAGCCGAAGTCGAAGATGCGGTTTCTATTGCCGACGCTGACCCCGACGTTCGCGTTATCGTGATTGCGGGCGCGGGAGGGCGCGCATTTTCGGCCGGCCACGACTTCGACGACGAAGACAATGAAAAACGGTCAACCTTAGAGGGGTTCAAGAACCGCTTAAATAAGGACGTCGCGTTCGATTATTCCGTATTCAACTGCTCTAAACCTGTCATCGCGATGATCGACGGGTATTGTCTCGGAGGAGCTCTGCCTTTCGCGCTAATGTGTGACCTTCGATACTGCTCCGAAGGCTCGCGCTTCGGTGTCAGTGAAACTCGGTTTGGCCTCGCTCCGCCAACACTGGCGCTGCCCTGGGTCATCGGGCAACGTTGTCGCGAGCTAATTTACACGGGAGATATGTTCGACGCTCAGGAGGCGTTGCGGCTCGGCATGGTGAACCGCGTCTTCCCTAAGGATCAACTTGAGGACGAAGTAATGCGTATCGCGAAACGTATGTCGCGCGTCGCGCTTCCAACATTGGTGTGGAACAAGAGAGCACTCAACAACACTCTCCTCGCGTCAGGATTTGAATCAGCGATGCGGTACGGTACAGAAGCCTGTTTACTTATGAAATTCTCGGACTCCGAGTTCAAGCGCTTTGGAGAGATCGTTCAGTCCGAAGGCGTTACGGCAGCAATCAAATGGCGCGACGCAATCTTTGCGCCGTTCGAGTCCGAGAAGTCATGGGCGTCCTCTCGCACTCTGCCCAATCAGCCCGTCAAGGCAAAGTGAGCGTACTGTCGCTCGCCGGGGCCCGATTTGGCGCTTGTCCATAAAGCAGGGGCATAGCGGAGGCCCTGTTGCCGCTTGGCTGCATGCTGCGCTAGCCAGGACAACCAGAGCGCTATTAGACCTTAACGCTACCGATTCAGCCAGCAAACTGAGCTACGCTGCACACATGACGAAAGAAGGACAAATGTCGATCAAAAAGTTTGCGACTTTGAGTCTGGCGAAGTCGGGCGGAATTGCGACGGTCACCCTCTACCGGCCTGAACATCTGAATACGTTCACACCTGAGATGATGAGGGACTTGATCGAAGTCTTTGATGTGACGGATGCCGACGATGAGGTTGCCGCGGTGATCGTGACGGGGGCCGGGCGCGCTTTTTGCGCCGGCGCCGATCTCAGCGGAAGCAAAGGCTCTACATTTGATCATACGGGCGAGCGACCGCTTCAAATCAAAGTCAAAGGCATACGCCGGGACGGTGGCGGTCGCGTCTCGCTCCGCATCTACGACAGTCTCAAGCCTGTTATTGCGGCCGTGAATGGCGCAGCGGTCGGCGTTGGCGCAACGATGCTGCTTCCGATGGACATACGGATTGCGTCAACAAGCGCCAAATTCGGGTTTGTCTTCGCCAGGCGCGGCATCGTGTCCGAAGCCTGCTCCAGCTACTTCTTGCCTCGGATCGTCGGCATCTCCAGCGCGCTGGACTGGACGTACTCCGGGCGCGTGTTCGGTGCAGAAGAAGCCCTTGAACGGGGCCTTGTACGCTCAACTCATACGCCGGAGACGCTGATGGATGCGGCCCGTACTATTGCGCGGTCGTTCGTGGAACAGTCCGCACCAATCTCGGTCGCCCTGATCCGGCAAATGATGTGGCGCGGGCTCGAAGCACGCCACCCAATGACTGCGCACATTGCTGAAAGCCACGCGATGCAATCGCGTGGGGCATCGCAGGATGCGCAGGAGGGGATCGCCGCCTTTCTCGAAAAGCGCCCGGCGGAATACACCAATAAGATTTCGGGAGAGCTCCCTAACATCTGGCCGGGGCGGCTGGTTCCAGAGTTCGATTGGTGAGCTGAACCATTCGGGCCAGCAATAGCTCAGCTATTCAAGCTCATGTGAATGGTAGGCGGCAGGTCTCAGCAGCTAAGGCCCCCGAACATTCTCAACTTTATGGTCAGAAGCAAGGTCACTGACGACGACGTCATTTCCAAGATATTGTCGAGGAAGTGAGGGCCCTTCGGCGTTTCGCCAGGAAAAAAGTATCTTCCACGAGTCGTGTCACGCGACGTCGCGGGCCTTCTGAGGCGTGCGGTTCGCTACCCGTGTGACCTTAGAGCGCGGTGGCTAACCGAAGCAGACGTCGGAGGGGCCGCGTGTGTGTTGACCGCACAAAGCGATGCCAGTCAGCGTTCGATTGGCATTGACCAATCAAAAGAGCGGCGCGAACCGACCGCCGACGAGCGAAATCTGCCCACACGCAAGTGTTCGTCGCCGTGCCGAGTGCCTCGTCACTTGCTAGGTCAATGCCACCTTGAGCCAGAAGGCGGTGATGGGGTGCTGGCGCACGCCTTCCGCGGCGGGCCTGGGCGCGCTGGCTCAAAGTCAAGATTCAAATCGCGGACCAAATCCATCCCGCCACGTACGTTCGAAACAGCAAGCGGCATCGCGTCCGGGGCCACTAGAGTCCCGCTTCCCGTGGGTCCGCTTCATTTAACATCGACTCACCGGCGACGAAGCGCCGAAAGTTCTCCACAAAACGGTCATCCATCCGCTGGGCGTTGCCGTCGCCCTTCCAGGACGTGTGGGCGCTCATCCGCACCTTCGGGTGGTCCCAAATCCAGCTATCCTCGGGCAGCGGCTCGGTCTCGAAAACGTCGAGTACGGCTCGAGCCGGCTTGTTGGCTTCGAGCCCGGCGCGCAGGGCCTCGTGATCGATCAGGGCGCCCCGCGCCACGTTGATTAGGATTGAGCCCGTCTTCATGGCCGCAAAGAATTCGGCGTTGGCGACCTTACGAGTTTCAGCCGTGGAGGGCAGCGCCAGAACCACGATATCCAGGTTCGGCAGGAATTTCGGCAGATCCGCCAGCGCATTGGTCTGGCCGATCACCTTGTCCGGCCCAGGCGTCCGACGGAACCCCGACACCTTGGCCCCGAACGCCAGCGCACGGGTAGCGATCTCCTGGCCGACCTCGCCCCAGCCGATTAGGCCCCAGCGTGTGCGGTTCACCTCGTTGTAGAAGGTCTCCTGCCATTTGCGCTCTGCCTGCGCCTCACGCTGTGCGTCGATCGGGAGGATTAGGCTCAATGCGTGGGCCATGACATATTCGGCCATAGGCACGGCCTGAGCGGCGTTCTTCGTCACCCGCGCGCCATTGGCCATCATCGACCTGAACATTGGCCTGTCGTCTAGACCAGCCGTGTGAGCCTGCACCCACTTCGGCCGACTCCGACGGATTACGCCGACCAGGGTCTTTTGCAGATTCGCTTGCCAGGAGTCGGCGGTCAACCAGACCACCTCCGGGTTCACGTCGTCCTGGGCCAAGGGCTTGTCGTTTAAGGAAAACGCCTCCGCCGCGGTCACCAGCACGAAATCGGCGTCCGGCTTGATCGCCCGCAGTCGCTCGCCCTGCCGCTCAAATGCGGCCTCCGTCATCAAAACTTGCATATATTTTTTCGTCCTCTCATGCCGTCAGAAACTTTGATCTTCGCTGTCTCCGGGCTAGCGGGATCGTCGCGAATCCCGGCGTCGCGGTCGGAAGAAGCCTTCCCAATGGTGTTGTTCTCTTCGCTCTTGGTAGCTGCGGTTCTTTCATCAGTGATATCAGCGAGATTGAAGCATCCGCCGCAATCTCCCTGCCTTCGACCGGTCGTCTCCGTGTTATTCGTCGACTGGAGACTAGCCGCGAACACGCACCAGAATTCCCGGATTCTTTTCGCTCCGATGGCGTTCGTGCGCGGCGATCGTTATTGGCGCGCGGAAATTCCGCAGAGCTGGATATTAAGAGGGCGAAGACTTGGCCTGAGATATGCTCGCTGGTGGCCGGGGCGACGTCGCCCGAGAGATAGAAATGGGCTGGCCTGCAGGGCGCACTTCTCGTTCTCAAAGGGTGTAATTATCAACGCGGCTGCGGGTGAAACAAACACATTCTGGTGCTCCTCGCCGAACCGGCGAGATCGCTGCGTGCTGGAGACTGAGATAAAGGATCTAGGGCTGCCATTCGTCGTTGGCTTTTTATAAGCTCGCGCCAAGATAGATGTGTTCAAGGCCTCGTTGGGGAAGATCCCGACGAGCCCGGCCTTGCTCTCCTTCTTCAGCCGCTCAAGTGAGGTCGTGCTGTGCAGCTTCCGCCCGCGCGGCGGCTGACAAGATCATAAAGGTCCTCACGTCGTCCTCGGCGGACCCTGTCGTGCGCCGAGCCGGCAGTCGTGCGCCTGGGCTCGCAGGCCTTAATGTGGGTTAGTTAAGACTCGCGTATCATCATCGTCACACAGAATTATTGGTCTTCGCCACCCGCACGAGCACAGCGCGTGGCGCCAGCACCTGAGCGCTGCTCCAGGAAAAAGCCCCTCATTCCGACGTCGATCGCCTAGCAGACCTTCGAAACCAGATCCTTCGAGATTCCGGTCATGCCCATCGGCTGGACGGGGTCCTCGACTTTGCTGGTTGAGCGCGGCCTGTGGCGGCGATCGTGCGCGGGCTCGAGGAAAGCCCGGAAATTCCGGTCCTGAGACCTCGACGCCTAATAAAGCTCCAATTCCCAGCCGCGTCTAAAGATAGGGCCGGCAATTTCGCTCAATCGATCGTTGTTTTTTGAAGTAGCACCCCCGATCGCTAGGTAACCCGTTGACGCGTGAAGGTTGCAAGGTGCGCCGCCTGTGAAACGCTTGCGACAACGTCCACCGGTCCCGCCTAGCCGAGGCGACGATTTGATGCCTCAAGTTGAAGCTCATGTAGGTAGATACGCCAAGAAGGCGCGGACGGCACCTTCACCCTGCGCAATTTCGGACCAGTTCGGGCGATCTTTGCGGTCTTTCGGCATCAACTCGTTTTAGAATTTGCCTAGTCTCGGTTGTACGAGGCAGCTCCGCTCCCGTCTAAGAGACAGCGAATTGCTTACCAGACTCCCGCGGCCCCAACGCCTTTAAGTGAAGACGACAACGACATGAGACAATCTAAAACGGTCAGCCCCAGCAAGCTATTGGCTCTCTTCCGACTGAGCTGATCGGTGCAAATCCGAATTCGAGCCGTCAAGCCTCCGAGCTTTCGAACACCTTGGGTGCGCGGGGAAATCGGACGCGGTAAAGCCGAAGTGCAAAGAGATTTTCGGTTACCGCTGCTGTCCTTCCATCAAGAACAATTCCCGGTGCACGGGATGAAACAAGGCAAGTTACGTCGAGCCCCCAGCGACGATGGCGGAATTCTCGAGATGCATCCGGTACGGTCGCCAGGCCTTTATCTCTATGAGTGGGCAGGGCGTCTGTTACCGATTCAGACTTAAGGCGAAACATCAGAAAGTTAAGGTCCCTTCATGCATGACGACAAGAAATCCGTGACTTTAGACCAATCGAAGCAAGTTGGTAGCCACATTGCTACGGAGGGTGAGTTCGCAGGTTGGACGACCTTCTACGATGCAGGCTTCGAAAACCTGATCGGTCCCTTTTGGTATCGACAGGAGTCGGACGGGAGTATGCGTTGTGCCTTTCGCGCCGAGAAAAAGCACCTTCGTGACTCCGGCGTCGTCCACGGCGGCTGTTTGATGACGTTTGCCGACCTTTGTCTCTTCGTAACCGCTATTCCGGTGCTGCAAGGGCACGGGGTGACTATCCATCTGTCCGGCGACTTTATCGACGTCGGGCGCGAAGGCGATCTGATCGTAGGCACGGGCGAAATCATTCGCGCCGGCGGCTCGCTGATATTTGCGCGAGGTCAATTGACAGCCGGAGAGCGGACATTGTTCGCCTTTTCCGGAACGATCAAGCGACTGAGGCCGAAGGCGGGCCCGCGCGCATAGCCGTAGGCCGTCCGCAGGGCCGGCTGCATCAAACGAAGTTCGTAAAGGAAAGTTCATGTCCGCACTACCGCTCTCGGGCATCAAAATACTTGATCTCACGCGCGTGCTTGCCGGACCCCTATCGGCTCAGATGTTTGGCGACCTCGGTGCGGAGGTGATCAAGATTGAGCGGCCGGGCGCGGGCGACGATGCGCGTGCCTACGGTCCGCCTTATCTTGTCGATCCGGAAGGTCGCGAGACTAACAACAATGCGTTTTACCTCTCGGCCAACCGAAACAAAAAATCCATCACGGTCAACATTGCGACGCTTGAGGGCCAGGAGATCATCCGCGGGCTTGCCGCACACGCTGATGTCTTCATGGAGAATTATAAGGTCGGAGATCTGAAGCGCTATGGTCTCGACTATGGAACAATAAAGGAAATCAATCCCGGCATTATTTATTGTTCAGTGACCGGTTTCGGGCAGACCGGCCCTTACGCGCCGCGGGCGGGTTACGACGCGATCTTCCAGGCAATGGGTGGATTGATGAGCGTCACTGGACAAATGGACGGCGAGCCGGGGGCGGGACCAATGAAGGTCGGCACCTCCATCGTCGACTACATGACGGGTATGAACGCTTCGATTGGTATTCTCTCGGCGCTCTACCATCGCAAGGTGAATGGCGGAGCGGGCCAGCTCATCGACGTCTCCCTGTTCGACACCGTGATTGCTTCTCTTAGCCACTCCCTCCAGATATATCTCGTCAGTGGAAAGAGCCCGCCAAGGCGCGGCACCTGGGGCAATGGCGGCGCGCCTGCGGGCGTGTTTCGCTGTGCGGATGGTGAATTGATGCTGGTGGTCGGTAATGATGGCCAATTCGCGCGTACCTGCGCGGTGCTTGGCGCGCCGGAGTTGGTGAGCAATCCAAAGTTTATAAAAAACAACGACCGCGTCGCCAACTACACGGAGATCATGGCCATCTACGCTGGTCTGTTTTTGAGGAATACGGTGACGTATTGGCTCCAAAAGCTGGAAGACGCTGGGGTCCCTTGCGGCCCTGTCAATGATTTTGCTCAGGTATTCGAGGATCCCCACGTCCAGGCGCGCGGCATGCGAGTCAAAGTCAATCATAAGTTCGCAAGCGAGCTGTCGTTGATCCGCAATGCGCTGACTTTCTCCAAGACGCCGATCACGGGTTATCGCGCCCCGCCGCTCCTGGGCGAGAACACTGATCAGGTACTCAGCGGAATCTTGCGCTATGATTCCGAGAAGATTGAAGACCTTAAAAAGCAAGGGGTGATTTAACGGGGGCGATCATGTCACGTCGTACACCGGAGCTGCGAAGCGGTTGGCTCTTTTGAAGAATCGGTGCGAGCGTTTTCTCTGGAAGGTATGGAGACGATGTGCTGGAGCCGAAGCGCATCGAAGCCGCATCCGTCTGCGGCCCGCGCTCGCCTTGATAATGAGGCAGATCTGAGGTGCCGGCGGGAATATCTTGGCCGATGCGCTCGATGTGAGTGCGACGAGCAGGGGCGGCTCGGCCACCTGTCGGACGACCGAGAGCTATGGCAACCTTCGCCACGAAACGGCCGACCCGCTTCTCAGGAGGCGCAGTTGAAACTCCAGAAGACGAGAGAACCGCGCGCTCGCAGGCAGATCGGTCGAAGCCTGACTGTGACGTTCCCCCGTCTGATCATTGAGGTAGACCCATGGATGTCGAAACATTTGAACTGCTCCGCAACACAGTCAGCCGGTTCGTATCCGAGCGACTGATCCCGGCCGAGGATGAAGTCGAAGCCAATGACGACGTGCCCGAAGAGATCGTTCAGGAGATGCGCGATCTTGGGCTGTTCGGGCTTTCTATCCCCGAAGCCTTTGGCGGGCTCGGCCTCTCCATGGTGGAGGAGGCCGTTATAATTCGCGAACTCACGCGCGCCTCCGTGGTCTTCAGGTCGGTGATCGGTACCACCGTCGGCATCGGCTCGCAGGGCATCGTAATTGACGGCACGGACGGTCAGAAGCAGGAATGGCTTCCGAAGCTCGCTGCAGGTCAAGCCATCGGAGCTTTCGCGTTGACCGAGCCGGAAGCAGGATCTGACGCCGCCTCGATCAAGACCCAAGCCGCTCGGGACGGAGACGTCTATCGCATCACCGGCACGAAGCGGTTCATCACCAATGCGCCCCGAGCCAGCGTCTTCACTGTGATGGCGAGAACTGAGCCGGGGACGCCTGGCGCGGCAGGAATATCGGCCTTCATCGTGCCCGCTGATAAGCCGGGTATCACGCTGGGCAAGCCAGACCGCAAAATGGGCCAGCGCGGAGCCAAGACTTGCGATGTGATCTTCGATGACTGCATCGTTCCCGCCGATGCGATCATTGGCGGGAAGCCGGGACTCGGGTTCAAAACCGCAATGAAGGTGCTCGATCGGGGGCGAATCCACATCGGTGCCGTCGCACTTGGCATGTGCGACCGACTAATCGAGGCGAGCCTCAGTTATTCAAGCGGGCGCAAGCAATTCGGACAGCGGTTGGCCGATTTCCAGCTGGTCCAGGGGATGTTGGCGGACTCCCAGACTGACGCGCTTGCGGCGGCCGGCGTGGTCGAGCAAGCGGCGCGCCGTTTCGATGCAGGTCAAGACGTTAGGCTGGAGGCAGCCGTGGCCAAATACTTTGCGAGCGAGGCGGTAGGCAGGATCGCCGACCGCGCCGTTCAGATCCATGGCGGTGCAGGATACATGGCCGATTATAAGGTCGAGCGCTTCTACCGCGACGTACGGCTGCTGCGCATATACGAAGGCGCATCTCAGATTCAGCAACTGGTCATCGCGAGGGAAATGCTGCGGCGCTTGACAAACTAGCGACAGTTCGGGGCCCGGCTGATCCTCCGCTCGCCCGGGCGGTGCTGCATGACCATCCAGCAGACTTAAAATAAGGGCTCGTGCAGACGCACGAGATTGTCGCCGTCCTCCTCGGTTGGGAACCTAGGAATTCCTGCTGTCGCTCTACGCCAAGCGGGAAATTCTGATCGGTCATCTAATAGGGGCCGGCCGCTTCATGCGAATTGGCGTCACAGGGAGAGCGGGACGCTTGAGCGGCTTGCCGCCCTAATGGCGAAAAGGTTGTTGCGGATGCCCATCTTGTCGGGGCCCGAAGCGCTCATGAGCGTCTTTTCGCATCGGGAAAGGTGAGCCTCGCGCATTCGGCTTTCTGAGCTGCCGGTATGAATTCGATGCCACCTCGACTGAGAGCATGGTGGTCGCTCGGGGGCGTATCCGCGAGTCCGCCCCTACGTTCAAGCCCGTCACCGCATTCGCGAATACGATCGCCGTGACCACAACTCCTGCTAGCTCGCGCTGCTATGACCTGACGGGGTGATGGTCATGACCACTGCACGCCGCTACCGAAGCATCGCGGTGGCGCGCATTTTTTTGGGTCGCAATCCAGACTCGACCTGGTCCTGGAAATAATTTTGCAGCACATGCGACCTGCAGATTCCAAGTCCGGACTCAACGGCCGCCGCTCGAAGTCGGCGAATGACTAGGTACAAACGCGGCTTCTCATCAGCCATGAGCCCGATATTGGAGGGTCTCCTCAGCCTGCTTATCATACACTGTCGGTCATGACATCGCAGATCCGGCGCTTTAGAAATGCAGCTCCTTGCATTTTGGAGGCGCACAAGAATTCCGAAAAACTCCGGGGGCGTGGGCGACCCGCGCTAGGCAAATGCCGTCGAGCCGTCGGTCTGAAACGTCGGTCGCCGTCGGCGTGCCTATGACCGACACCTTTATGGGACTGATCGCGCGAGACTCACGCGATGCAATCGCGCGGCGCGCCGCATGACGCGCAGGGGGCATCGCGACGTTTCTCGGGAAAGTCCAGCAGAATACACCAACAAGGTTTCCGAAAACAATCCCAACATCCGGCCGTGTCGGACGACTCCAGAGTTCGACTGGTGAGACGCCAATTTTGAGCCGCCACACAAGCGCCGTGCGCGCTCGACGCAAGGAATCCCCTCATGGCAATCAAGACCCGCTTCACCGAACTTTTCGGCGTAGAGCATCCGATCGCCCGAGGCGGCATGCAGTGGGTCGGCAAGGCCGAGCTGGTCTCCGCCGTGGCCAATGCGGGCGGGCTCGGGGTCATAACTGCGCTTACTCAGCCTACGCCGGATGACCTGCGCCAGGAGATCGACAGGACGCGCAAGCTCACCGACAAGCCGTTCGGGGTGAACCTGACGATTTTGCCGGCGATCAATCTGCCGCCCTACTTCGAGTACCGCAAGGCGATCATCGATTCCGGGATCAACATCGTGGAGACGGCCGGCTACAAGCCGCAGGAGCACGTCGACCACTTTAAGGAGCACGGGATCAAGGTGATTCACAAGTGCACCGCAGTCCGCCACGCGCTCTCGGCTGAGCGGATGGGCGTGGACGCCATCTCAATCGACGGCATGGAATGCGCTGGGCACCCTGGCGAGGACGACATCCCCGGTTTGATCCTGATCCCGGCGGCAGCCGACAAAGTGAAGATCCCGATGCTGGCCTCCGGCGGATTCGGCGACGGTCGCGGCTTGGTCGCGGCCTTGGCGCTTGGCGCAGACGGCATCAACATGGGCACCCGCTTCTGCGCCACGAAGGAGGCGCCGATCCACGAGAACTTCAAGCAGCGCATGGTCGAGCTCGACGAGCGCGGCACCAACCTGATCTTCCGCACCATGCACAACACTGCCCGAATGGCGAAAAACGTGGTCAGCGACAAAGTGGTGGCGATCGAGAAGAAGGGCGGCGCGAAGTTCGGAGACGTGCAGCACCTGGTGACCGGCGTCCGCGGGCGCGCGGGCCTCGAGGGCGGCGACACCGAACACGGCATCTGGACTGCGGGCATGGTCATGGGCCTGATGCACGACATCCCTACTTGCGAGGAGCTGATCAGCCGCATCGTTCGCGAAGCCGAAGTAATCATCCAGGCCCTCCCCCGCATGCTCGCGCCGTTTCGGGTGCTGGCGAATGCCTGAGGCTGTCGGAACATCCCTCGTCGCTTTGGCCTTAGCACACAAACAAGATAGCTAATTTAAGCAATTTGTGCCTGAAGCCACCGATACGGCAACAAGTTCGACCAGTTCGAGATCGCCATGATCAAGGTGGTGGCACCGCGGATCGCGCTGAAGATCATCGATCAGGCGATCCAGGCCTTTGGCGCGGCTGGCGTCTCCGATCAGGCGGGGCTTGCGCGCACCTACCTGCAATGCGGACTGCCCGATGGTCTTGATGAAGTGCACTGCCGCACTGTTTGCTAGGCATGAACGTCAAGTATACGGATTGCGCGTCAAGGTAAATGAAAATGCGATCACCGAGTGTGCCGAAATTCATTGTGGGAGCGTCATTGTGCCCAAAGACGGTAGCAAGGATAAGGAGCACACCGGAACAACGGCAGTCGAGGAGCGGCACCGCATCGACGAGACCAGCCTTGACTGCTGGATGCGTGAGCATGTCGAAGGCTATGCCGGCCCTTTGACGCTCCTGCAGTTCAAGGGCCACCAGTCTATTCCCACCTACAAGCTCGATACTTCCAGCCGCTCGTACGTGATGCGCAGAAAGCCATTCGGCAAACTGCTGCCGTCGGCGCATGCAGTCGATCGCGAGCTCCGCGTCATCTCGGCGCTTGCTCGCCAAGGCTTTCCCGTCGCATACGCGTACGCGCTCTGCATGGACAATGCCGTTATCGGCGCGCCCTTTTATGTCATGTCGATGGAGGAGGGCCGTGTCTCTGGGATCCGACGCTGCCTAGCCAACCTGCGGAAGAGCGGGCAAAAATCTTCCGGAGTAAGATCGAGACGCTTTCGAAGCTGCATATGTTCGATCCCGAAAAGATAGGTCTTGCGGACTTCGGTAGGCCCGCCAACTATTTTGCGCGCCAGATAGATCGTTTGGACGAAGCAGTATCGTGCCTCGGAGACGAAATACATTCCGAAGATAGAAAAAGCTAATCGAGTGGCCGCCGAATACGGTCCCGCAACAGCAGCGTCTATCCATAGTGCACGGCGACTACCGGCTCGACAACATGATCTTCCACCGAAGCGGGTCATCTGTCATCGCCGTGCTTGACTGGGAGTTGTCAACGCTTGGCGATCCCATGGCCGATTTCACGTACCTACTAATGCAATGGGTTCGACCCGGGCTTGCCAGCGTTGATCTGAAGGCGCTCAGCATCCCAAGCATGGAAGGTGCCGCTGAAATCTATTGCGATACACCGGCTGCGCGATGCCGGACTTGAATTGGTATTTTTGCTACAATCTCTTTCGCCTGGCTGGAATTACTCAGGGGGTGGCTAGTCGCATCCGAGATGGCACAGCCACCAATCCTAAGGCGGTCGAATCGGCCAAGCGCACCGTGCCACTCGCGAAAGCTGCCTTTGACCATGCACAAAAGGCGGGCGCGTCGTAGCGGGTACCGTTCGAACAAGCAGTCAATCACAACCCAGAGCGTTCCCGATCGACTGGGTCTCGGTAACCAGATCCGCTCGAACAATATCAATCATCCCTTGATGCGCGCACAGAGCGTCGTTCCGGTTGACGCGCTCATCGTGCCTACGTGGACCGCGAAGATGGGTATGGCGGCGAGAACATTCAGAGAGCCGACACAGCCACAGAGTGGCCGCAGGAGTAGTCGTACAGTACAATTCTAAGTGAATTCAGCGGCCGTGTTGCGCAGATCGAACTCAATCAATCAAGCAAGGTGAATGCATTGTCCCTTAGGCTCGCTGCCGAATTCTAGGAAGCTCTCACAATCGCCCATCGCGATCCGGGAATTCGTGTTGTGGTGTTTTCGAGTGCCGGAAGATGCATTCACGGCGATCGCGATGCCCATTTCTGAGCCGACAATGCCATCCTGACTTTGTTGAAGTCTTGCGCCTTATTGGACTGCAATTGGCTTTATAGTCCAGTATCTGCTCATGCTCCATTCGACAATCGTCTGGCGCGTTCGAGTGAAGCCGAGGCGTCCTTCCTGGCGTACTCGATACACGACGGTTCGATTTTTGACGCTTGATCTGGGTACGGTCGTCGATGCTCGGCGACACCGACTGCGACGACGAGTTGCGCGATCGGTCGGACGAAATGAGCAGCCGACCCGATCGTTCCAAGCCGCAGCGGGATATGACCGATCAGCGTCATCAGGTTTCGCTAGTGCACCGAGGGAGCGTTGAATAGACTGAGACTTCGGGTGTATCGCAATCCGTTATGACAGGTCAGGACACTAGGCTCGACGGAAAGCGCGGCTAGGCTTAGACTTCCAAGATTTTGGCGGTCGGGAGAGAGTAGATACATGGCTACGTTCGCACCTCCTAACCAAGGCGCGTGCTTCGTTCTCGATGGAGACAAGTACAACCGACGTTTGGCGTGTCATTATTTCCGGCTAAAAGCACTGCCGATCTAAACCCCCGCATTTTGCTGGGTCGATGCAGGATTTCGGCCGTGCGGAGGGCCACATTAGGGAAATCCAGCTTGAGGAGGCCGATAATAGTCCTGTGAACGGCAAAAGCATCTGTCGGCCCTAAGGTCGCAGAACGAGAACGCAGATGGGAGAAGGAATGCGCCATCTGGTCAACCGCAGACGCCTCGTGCAGGTGTGCAATCTTGAGCAGCTGCAGTCCGTCACGAAAGAATATCATGGTCCGGTCGTCGGCGCCGCCGCTGTAGCGGGAGAAGCGCCGGGACCGGGGAGAGGGTCGATGCCAGGCGCGAACAATGCCTTTGTAAAGTTTTCCGAGGTCCAGAAGACCTACGATGGGGAAACGCTGGTCGTTAAGAATCTCAACCTGGACATCGCGCGGGGGGAGTTCTTGACCATGCTCGGGCCTTCCGGCTCAGGCAAGACGACAACCCTCATGATGCTCGCCGGCTTCGAGATGCCAACACACGGCCGGATTCTTCTGGAGGGGCGCTCGATCGACAACATGCCTCCACACAAGCGCGACATCGGCATGGTGTTTCAGAATTAC
>NZ_JAUMTJ010000103.1:0-18216 GCF_032654765.1 Bradyrhizobium sp. 33ap4
GGAGCGAGCGTCGGCAAAGTGGTTTCGTCGGCAAAGACCCGTTCGGCCTTCTTGACCTCGCTGAAGATGTAGTCGGCCATGATCTCGAGCTCGAAGCCGAGCTTACCCATCCATTGTGCCATCAGCTGGCGGTCCAACTCGACATTATCGCGGGCGTAGATCGCCTCCTGCCGGTAGAGCGGCAGGCCATCGGCATATTTGGCGACGGCGATCTGGGCCAGAAGCGCTTCCGTCGGAATGCCTCCTTCGATGATGTGGGCCGGGGCCGGCGCCTGGATGACGCCGTCCGCGTTCTTGAAGGCATACTTGGGGCGGCGCGTGACGATCACACGGAACCTCGCCGGCACCACATCCAGGCGCTCCGACACGTCCTCGCCGATCAGCACCTTCTGCTTGCCGGCATGCTCAGCCAGCTCTTGCGGCTCAATGACGGTTTCGATCCGTTCCAGATGGGGCGCAAAGCCCTTGCGCCGACGCGGTGCACGCTTGCCATCCGCCTGCGCACGGCCCTTGCTGACCTGGGCCTTGATCGCGGCGATGCCGGTCTCGATCTCCTCGAAGACGAAGGCCTGCTGTTCATCGTCGCCGTTCGCCGAGCCGAGCTTTTCCGATCGTCGGCCGAACCGAGCGCGGTCGAAGGCCTTCAGGATCTGCGTCAGCCGCTCGATGCGCGTATCGGCATCGGCGTTGCGGGCCTTGAGATCGGCGACTTCGCTCTCCAGAGCAGCGGCGCGGGCCGCTTTCTCGGCCATGGCAAGCACCATGGCCTTCAGCGTCTCTACGTCATTCGGGAGGCTGAGATCGGGCGGCGTCATTGAGCCGACCAGAGCACATTTTGCCCCGGTTCTCTTGCCCTTTCAGGCCGCTGATTCACTTCGCCGCAGTGCTTTTACCCAACAATCTCCGGCGGCTTGACCGCCGCGGTCCGGACCCGCTTCCAGTCCATCCCATCCACCAGTGCCATCAACTGCGCAGCATTCAGCTGCACCCGATGATGCCCGATCCGCGGCCAGCAGAACCTCGCCTTCTCGAGCCGTTTTAGATAGAGGCACACGCCTGAGCCATCCCACCATACGATCTTTATTCTGTCGGCCCTCTTGGCCCGGAACACATAAAGCGCACCGGTGAAACGGATCTGAGCCGGCATCGCGTACCAGCGCAACAAGCCCATCGATACCCTTGCGGAAGTCGACTGGATGGCTGGCGAGGAACACCTTCACGCCGGAGGGGATCATGCCGAACGTACCGCCCGGATCACCCGCTGCAGCTGCGCCTCGTCGACGTCCACGCCGGCGCGCACGATCACCTCGCCAATCGCAATTTCGATCACTGTGCCTGCCGCAGACACCACCACACCCTCGCAACTCGAGTGCCGCGCGGGACAATGTCGCTCTGCCCGAGCATCACGGCGCCAGGCGAACAGCTGCGACGGGTGAATGCCAATCCGGCGGGCGATCGCCGAGACACTCGCGCCAGGCTCCAGCGCCTCTGTCACAACTTGCGCCTTAAACTCGTCCGACCAGCGTCGGCGAAGCTGCCGCGGCGCTCCCTCAAGACGCTCGGCAACCGCTTCGATCATATGGAAGGTTCTAGTTCCAGAACTAGGCGCAGACATAGAAGCTCACATCGGCTCACAAACTCAGCAGCCGATAGCCGATCGCTTACCCACTCCGCCAGGCGGGGTCTCTTGCCGCTTACATCGAACTGGTGGTGCAGAGATAGTTCCGGCCCATCCGATGTTCGGATTTGCGACGGCCGATGACCGGCTCGATGGCGGAACGCCGGCGCAACCCGCATTTGATCTTGGGCGTCACCCGCCGCTTCTGGCCTGCGATGAAGACACTGAACCTGTAATCGGGTGGGAAATTGTAACCGCGGTAGCCCTTGTCGAGAACGAGGCGCTCGATGATGTTGCCGATCAGCGCCTCCATGTCCGGGATCATGGCTATGACGCGGCCAGATAGGTTCTGAGCGTCTTCAAGGCCCGGTTGGCGCGCTTGAACTTGCTTGGTCAGACCGCGCAGAACCGCTCCTCGAGGAATGACCAGTCGATCGTCCGCGAAAGCTTCACCAGGGCATGGTCCATGTCAATGATCGCGCCCAGCTGCGAGCGCAGAAGATCGGCCTGTCCGCTGTCCCGTCGTTCCTTCGGTCGCATCGTTCCCTCCGATGCGACCGAAGGAATCACTACTCGCGATTTGAGGGAATCGCAAAAGTGAAATTGCAAGCTTTCGGGCCTTCAAACCCTGAAAGCTTGCAGTCTCAAACCTCGCTCCGCAAAAATCGACTCCCGCTCAATGGCTTGGGTGGCTCTTCACAGCCGACTGAGGCGAGTGCTCAGTATCGGAACATGAAAAATGGCTCAAGCACTGATCACTTGGCGCCTCGCTAAGCGAATTAGATCGGCGGCCTTCTCCGCAATCATAATCGTCGGTGCATTTGTGTTGCCGGCCTATGTTGGTTGGCATTACCGAGGCATCGACCACTCTTAAATCTTTCACACCTCGCATGCGAAGTTCAGGGTCGACCACCGCTGCATCGTCCCCCCCATGCGATCGGTGCCAAGCCAGTGTGAGCCGCTAATCGCCGGGGTGCGTATCCAGTCACACAGTTCGCTGTCGCTCATCTTCTCTGGACTGGGTTCAATCTCATCGCTGAGATAATCCCGGAATGCTGGCTGCGCAGCCAATTTGCGCGCTTGTAATACGGCGATGAGCATGGTTTCAAAATCGGACGGCGATGACATATAACCAAGTTCTACCTTCGGCGGCGTGAAAGGATCAGGAGAGGTGATCGTAGCAGTCCCGCGACTCTCCGGCCTAAGTAGTGATGATAAAAATTTAGAATCCTTCCCGATCGAGCTCGCACACCGGCCATCTGAGGCCAGGTACACCGAGACCGATCTGGAAATGCCACTGGATGTCTGGCGCAGCAAGTTGTGGTCGTGAACGGGTGAACGCTCCAGCTTCGAACGGAGTGTTAGTCCCAGGCCGGAGCGCAGCAAGAGAGCTTGACCCATCATCAACGCTGCACACGCACTAGACTGAGCAATGTGATTTGTTGAGTGCAGCCGAAGGACAGACGGACGCCCGGATAATCCTGAAGATTCCGCCCCACTTCGCGCAGGCCCGCAATCACAGGAATGCCTAGCTTGGCGAGGGCGGCCGGGTCGCCTACACCCGAGCGGAGTAGCAAAATCGCCGAGCGGATCGTTCCTGCACTCAGGATGACCTCGGCGTCCGCCGTAGCTCGGTGAGTTCTTCCAAATCTGCGATTTCCACGCCGACTGCTCGCTGCCCTTCGAAGAGAACCCGCGTCGCATGTGCGCGAGTGATCACGTGAAGATTGGGACGGCGGCGGGCCTCATCGAGATAAGCGCGGACCACTGACCAGCGACGGCCTCTATAGATGGTGAAGTCGTAGCGGCTGAATCCTTCTTGTGACTCGCCGTTGAGATCGGGTGTTTCCGCAAAGCCCGCCTGAACTCCGCCTTAGATGAACGCCGAATACAAAGGATTCGGCGAGATAGCTTTGCTCACGCGAAGTGGATCGTCTTGATTGTGGTACGGACCGTCTCGAGAAGTAAGTCCTTCCGCTTTCAGAAAATAGGGCAAGACGTCCTTATAGCTCCAACCAGGATTACCTAGCGTGCCACCGATCGCAGTCCGTCGGATGCCCCTCACGTAAATCATCCCGTTAATCGACGACGTCCCGCCAAGAACTCTCCCGCCTCGACAACTGAGGCGGCATCCACCTAGGGCTTCACTCGGTTCGCGTGCGACACCCAGCTATGCAGGCCGTTGCGCAGCAATTTTCCTGTACCGATTGAAATGGGGATTAGCGGATTCGCGTCCAGGGATCTCCGAGAGCCGGCACGCTAGGACGCATCCGGCGGAACCGGCTCCCACGACGATGTAGGTGGAATTATCTACCATAACAGTACTAGGGGCTCCCAGTGTGGACAAGTTCGAGAGGTATGGTGTTGTACAAAAATCTCGAAAAGCCGCCTTGGGGCCTCCAGTACGAACGAGTTCGCCAAAGAGCCTGCTTCCAGCCCCCACGCCAGCATTATTGCTTACATCGTCATCACCCGTCAGTTTCACTGGAGACAGGTACGACGAGCGCATCGACCGCGACAATACCGTGTTCGCGCACAAAGATCGGGTTGATATCAAGCGAGCGGATCTGATCGCCGAGACTGTGGCCGAGCGCATCAAGCTGTCGCACGGCGCTAACGAGCGCCTGGACATCGAGAGGAGGAGCGCCGCGAACACCCCGAAGGAGTTTTTCTGCCCGCAGTTGAGCGATCATCTGCTCGGGTTCGCCGACCCGCAGCCTCACCGGACGAAGCGCCGCGTCGTCCATGATCTCCGTCCAGATGCCGCCTTGACCAACCAGGACGAACGTCCCGAGGAGGTCATTCGTCTCGAGGCCGAGGATCATCTCCATCCCATCCCGCACAAATGGCTGAATGATGAGGGTCTTCGAGTCCGCGGCGAATAGCTTTTTCGCGGCCACGGAGAGCTCTTGCGGATCCCGCAAGTTTGTAATCACACCGGATCGCTCGGTTCGGTGCAATACGTCTGTATCGCCGATTTTGGCAATGACAGGATAACCAAGTTCGCCTGCTGCGCTGATTGCAGCCTCGACAGTCGTTACGAAACGGCTCCCGACCACTGGAATGCCCGCCGCGGCTAGGAAATCCAGCGCCGGTTTGCCGCCAAAGGGCTTACCCCGGGAGTCGGAGAGCCGCTTCGCCAACTCAGATTTGTTGATCGGGGGTTGTTCTGCAATCGGCGGCACGGGCCGCGCCCAGGCGACGGCGTGATCGAGGGCGCGGAAAAGCTGCTGCATACCAAGAACTACGACATTCTTCTCTAGTAACTGCTCTACTTTTTCGGGCGACGCCGAACCCTCGAGTGGTGTAACCAAGGCGAAGAGTTTGTCGGTCGCCGCGGCGGCTTTGGCTACGCTGTTGGCAAACAACTCATATTCCTGGCCAGTTGAGCCAGTTTGATTTGGATCATACGGTGTTACGACGACGTCAATGTTCGGATCGTTTGCGACCGCCTGAAAGACTTTTGGCGTATAGACGTCCAGGTCTTGAGTGCTCGTTCCCCAGAAATCTAGAGGATTGTTGACGGGGAGGTTGTCAGGTAGGAGGCTGCGCAGGGCATCTACCGTCTGCGGTTGAAAGTCAGGATGGCTGAGTGAAGGATACTTCCCTAGCTCATCCATAATCACCTCAGCCAGCGCTCCCGAAGTAGATGTCAATCCAAGTCTCCCCTCACCTGGGGTTCGTCCCGCCTGCAGGACCAAGGCGCACGCGAGTAGCTCCTCAAAGGAGTCCACCAGCACAACGCCATGTCTCTTGAAGAGCTCGCGATAGAGCCGATAGGGTCCAGCAAGCGCAGCTGTATGCGCAGCGACCGCCTTTTGACCGGCTTCCGTGCGTCCGGCCTTCATTAAGATCACGGGCTTGCCGGCGGCACGCGCGCGATTGCATTCGAAGAAAAAGCGCTCGGGATCGCGGATTGTCTCGATAAAGCCGCAGATGACCTTTACATGCGGATCATCAATGAAGTACCGGAGGAAATCGGAACTGCCGGTGACCGCTTCGTTCCCGCAGGAAACCATGTGGCTAAGGCGCACCCCGCGCTTATTTCCGGCGATAGAGATGTTAGCTCCTGTGCCATGGCCAAATAGAGCGACATGGCCTGGGCGTCTGACCTCGGCTGTTCCGATCTTGAGATGCAGACGATCGACCCAATTGATAAGCCCGCTTGTGTTCGGGCCGACAACCGCCATACCTGACGTTCGCGCGACATCGGCAATCCGTGCCTGCGCTGCCGCACCCTCCGCGCCCCATTCGGCAAAGCCGATCGCAGGAGCTACCGCAGCTCGCACGCCGACCTCTGCAGCTTCCTCAATTACGGAAACGGTCGCTGCACGATCTCGCAAGATCAACACGGCATCTGGAACGAACGGCATACTCCTTAAGGACGGGAAACACGGGTAACTAGCAACTTCTTTGTACTTCGGATTGACTACGGCCACTTTCCCTTCGTACCCGAGTGCCCGATAGCCTTCGAGTACTTGCCGCCCCCAACCAGATGTCGGACTTGCGCCGACCACCGCAATCGACTTTGGTCGGAACAGGGGCGCCAGATCCGTGAGGCTCGCGGTCTTAGATTCTTTCATGTCGCATCCTTTCGTGTTGCAGCGGGGGCGGGAGACTCGAGTGGTCAAGCATCTTCGTCGACTCTTCGGCGCAAGCGCAGCCGCCTCGCGCAGTCGGACATGCCGAACTGTAAAGCGAACTGACGCCTAAAGACCGCAAAGATCGCCTGAAAAGGAATGAAAGTGTGCAGGGCGCGCCTTCCGTCTGCGCCTTCTTGGCGCGGTGCTGCTTGCGTTACACGACCTTCTCTTCTGACGAGGCGGCGGCGAGCACCCCCGCCCCATAGCACGGCCGAGCTCGACAGCAGCGAGGCTCACGCCCAGAACCAGCAGCAGCTGGTGCGGCCTGAGTCTCGCGCGTTCCTTTTAGCCGTTTAGTATGGGTTTCAACCACGACCTCCTCGGCCATGTCGCGCCAGTATGTGTTGCCGAGCACGCGATCGTGCGGGCTTCACGTGTGGCACCCCGCGCCGACCTCCTTCGCCACCCTGCAATTTCACCGCGAGGCGCGAACGGACGGTCCTGTTTGCGCTCATACTTGTCCTCGATGATCAGGGTGTCGGGGAAGCTGACGCCCACAACCTTGACCTCGACCACCGGGAAGCTAGACATTGCCTCAGGCGGAGGAAGCTCCTCCAGTACCGGGGTGTGTGACTCGCCTATATGTCTGCTCAACAGCGCCTTCACCGCCCGCGCCCCTGTCTCGGAATAATTGCCGGCGCCGGGACGTCGCCCGCCACCGGGTGCGAGCTCGAGAGACCGCCGTCTACCATGAGAGCTTGGCCGTTGACGTAGAACAGTGTTCCGAGGCCCCGAACAGGGCTGCGTGAGTGATCTCGTCGGGGAACGCCGTCCCGCCGGAGTGGAGTCATTAGCCGATTTTTTGCTTTCCGTACCGCGCTCGAGGGCGCGGTCGATCAGCAAGCGGCGGAATCCACATGGCGTCGAGCGGGCTATTGAACTGCTCAGATCCGAGATAGAACGCTCTGCGAAAACTATAATTGGTCCGTAAGCGCGCCGACAGGGTTTGCGGGCAACCTCGCGGATGAATATGGACCGCATCGTGAGCATGAACTGCGCCGGGTCTGTCCATACCGCAGGTGCGCCCGAACGGAGAACTTACCTACGCTTAATTCGCAACAACCTCGAGCGGTCGGTTGTCTACAGCGCTAGCTTGTTGCCGGCGGAAGGCTAGAACGCGCACGCCGAGGTGCAAAACAGCAATCTCCAGGGGTGCAAGACGAAATCATGCTGCGGGCGATCGCGCCGTCATAAGCCGACCCGCGGCGGAAGCTCACGACCGAGATCCTGATCGACCTCGTGTCGGAAGGACATCCTGTGAAGCGCTCGTTCGCGTCCAGGAAAGCTAGCGCTCGAAGGACAGCTTGGCTCCGGCGGCGAAGGCAATGCACCAGCAGATCGTCGACTCCGTTGGGCCACGGTCCAAGGACGGCGGGCGCACTCCGGACACAACATAGGATGGAGCGCAGCGAAGGATCGGTCCTGCGGCATCACCGGCAGCCACGCCGCCCCCACGGGGTAAGTCGCAGTGCGCGCGGTGGCATCCGCCGCTGGCAACGACGGCTTTGCCTAACGGTGCCCCGAAAGGAGCGGCGTCGAGGTGAGCTCTCGCTCAGCGCAGTCGGATGCGCGCCCCCGCCCGCTCAGGTCGAGGCGGGTCCGCGTGCTTTCGGCCAATTCCTGTAGACGTTCCCACACGGCGCCGCGATCCGCTGCGCTTGGTACGCGCGTCGACGTGAACCAGCACGTTTTCACCCATCGCAGCGGGCGCATCGTCAGCGACGCGCGTGAGCACGTGAAACAGGTGAAGGCGCTTCTCGTCAACTCCAGACTTCCGTGACCACCTAGACCAGATCACCGGCGTACAGTTCCCCAAGATGGAAGGTGCGTCTCGACGGCGTAGTAAGCGCCGCTGTTTGTTGCAACCAAGACACTGCTCCAGCATGCCGGTCGCGCGACTCAAGAGTTCCAAATAGCGGCTTTCGGTGACATGCCCATTCAGGTCGAGCCAGTCGGACGGAATCTGTCGATTCAGCGTCCGCAGCAGGCCAAGTGAGACCTCGCAAAGCTGAGGCGAGTACTCGCGTAGCTGCCGCTCTCAAGCTGCGGGTGCAGCGCTGCGCAAAGTCGTTGCGAGCGAAGCGCGCGGCAAGACCACAAGGCATTTGTTTCGCTGTTTCCAGCTCGGAAACGCTTAGATCTTCGGCCGCCATCTGCGCGTCCAGCTGTTCGCCGAGTTTATCCAGGTACGCGTCGATGAGGTCGGGCACCTTGGTCAGCTTTGTCCAAAGTTTCTTGAGTTCGGGCCCCATGCGCTCTATCGCACGTCGGCCGATGCCTCATTGACGGCAATGCGGCAGGTCTGGAGAGGCCCATGATCGGCCAGCGCAGACCAAAGGAGAAGCGCACCGCGTCATCCACTTCCTGCGCGCTGGCCACATCGTCGTGCACCAACCTCATTGCTTCGCGCCAAGCTGCCTCCTGAACCCGACTCGTGCCGCATTCCCGCTTGAAGCAAGGACCAAAAATGCCGAGGTCGAAGAGCAGATCAGGGTTTCGGGCGGCGACGCGCGGCTGGCCTCGTTGAGAAGCCGCTTCTTGAGTTCGAGCCGTTCAGCCTCCTGCACATGGGCTACGCCTATACCGCCTCAGCCACAGAGTCGACAATTGTCAGTGCCCCCTCCGCAGGCAATGCTCGGTTTTCATTGCTTCTCAAAGGGGGCAAAGAGCCCATGCAGCCACTCGTTAGCGGCCACAATGCCTTGGGAGCTGCGGATCTCACTGTAGTGCTGGTACTCGGGGGTTCGGGCATTTCCGGCCATCATCAGCATTGTGGCTTCGTTGCCGTACTGCAGGGCCGTATCGAATCCGCCCGCCCTCATGGTGGTGTTGAGCGCCCGCTTGTGCCACAACAATGTGTTCATCGGGACTCGCGAAATGCGTTTCGCGACGCGGATGACTTCTTCCTCCAGGCGGTCCTTTGCGAACACTTCACTGACGAAACCCAAGCGGTAGGCCTTCTGCGCGTCAAAGCGATCTCCGGTGTAGACAATCTCACGGCAGCGCTGACCCATGACCCACGGCAATGACATCATTTGCACGGCCGCGCCAAACCGCACCTCAACAGCTCCGAACGTCGCGTCGTCGGAGCAGTAGCGCAAGTCGCACATAGACGCAAACTCGACCGCGCCGCCTAGACAGTAGCCGTCAATCATCGCGATAACCGGCTTGGAGCAGTTGAATACGGAATAGTGCAAGCGAAAGGATACCTCGAGCGTCTTCCTCCAGTGTTCGACGTCCTTAACGCCGTCCGCGGGTTCAAAGTCTTTGTCTTTAACGTCGAAGCCGGCGGAGAAAGCTCGCCCGCCCGCTCCTGCCACCACTACCACGCGAACCTCAGGATCACGGTCGGCGCAGGCGAGTGCGTCCTGAACCTCCTGACACAACTTAACGGAGAGGGCATTCAACTTCTTTGGGCGGTTCAGCGTGATCCGCGCAACCCGGTCCTCTGCTTCGTAAACTATGTTGCTGTAAGCCATCGCGTGCCTTTCATAGATGCTGCTATAAGTCGCCTCGGCGCATTCGAAGACGAGTCTTAACCCCAAACCGCTAACGGCTGCACCGGCTGTCTGCCAGTAAGCTATACCTGAACCGGTGCAACTTTAATGCGTCTCAACTCCTAAAGGCTGCGAAAGTGTCCTTGAGGACGGTGGAATCATGCGAAACTAATGCTCCACGCGCTCGATCCCGGGCGCCCCCCCACAGTTCCGCAGCTAGGAACGGAGCTCCTCGTGAAGCTGGAGCGGAGATGCGAGTTCTGAAAGCCATCGGAGGGCACCCGGCGGTGCTTGGGGGGTTATTCGCGCGCCCATATGCCGTCGCGAATTATTTCAATCACACGGAGACGAGAACGCGGCTAACCGGGGTTAGCGTTGCCCGCTAAGATGATAGGCCGCAGCCTCTGCTAACACTGAGGAGTTGTGCTCGGCGCACCTCGCGACCCGACTTGGCGAAGAGGTGGCGTGTGAAGATGTGGCCTCCTTGCGCGGCAGGGTCCTTGTCGCGAGGCCTTGAGGAGTACACCCTGGTAGTGTCCTGCATTCTGGACGAAACCTTGGCTAAGTTGTGCAAGCTATCCCTGAAGCTCATCTCCAGCTGGCGACCCGAAAGTATCCCCCCGCCAAAGGCCGCCTTGTTTGACGAACGCGATCGCTGCAGGTCCTAGGGGTAATCCTAGGAGAAGCGCTATGACGATTTCGAGGGCGGAGGTGATCACATCGGTCGAGCGGCGGCGCCGGTGGTCGCAGGATGAGAAAGAACGGCTTGTTGCAGCATCGCTCGAGCCCGGCGCCAGTGTTTCCGAGGTGGCTCGCATGGCCGGGCTTCATGTGAGCCAGCTGTTCAGGTGGCGCAAGGAGCTTTGCAGGCACGCTGAAGCGAGTATAGCGCCGTTCGTGCCGGTCGAGATTGGATCGTCCGCGCCACCGCGGGAGGTGGCCGAAGCGCCGTTGACGACGACGACGCGTCGACGCAAGAGCCACGGCATCATCGAGATTGATCTTGGTACCGGGCACCGCATCCGGGTCGATGGCGACGTTGATGGAGACGCGCTACGTCGTGTTCTCGATGCTTTGGTCCGCCGATGATCCCAGTTCCGACGGGCGCGCGAGTGTGGCTCGCGACAGGCTACACGGACATGCGCCGAGGCTTTCCGTCGTTAGCACTCCAGGTGCAGGAGGTGCTGCGCAAGGACCCACTCAGCGGTCATCTGTTCGTCTTCCGCGGTCGCCGAAGCGATCTTGTGAAGGTGATCTGGCACGATGGCCAGGGAGCATGCCTGTTCACCAAAAGACTCGAGAGAGGAAGGTTCGTCTGGCCATCGGTTGCGGGCGAAGCTGTGACGATCTCGCCGGCTCAGATGAGCTACCTGTTGTCCGGAATCGATTGGCGCAACCCGCAAGAAATCGTCCGACGCGGGTCGGATAGCCGTTTTGGTTTGAATCTGCCGCTTAATCTGATTCAATGGCGTCATGATATCGAAGCCGGACGACCTTCCGTCGGACCTTGTCAGTGCCCTGGCAGCGCTGAAAGCCGAGCGTGAGGCCCGGCTGCGAGCCGAGGCGATGGCTGCCAGAGCGCAGGCGGAGCTGTCGGATAACGCGGCGCTGATCGGGCATCTCGAGTTGCGGATCGAGAAACTCAAGCGCGAACTGTACGGGCAGCGCTCCGAGCGCACGGCGCGGCTGATCGAACAATTGGAATTGGAGCTTGAAGAACTCGCCATCACGGCGAGCGAGGATGAGCTTGCCGCACGGGCCGGCGCGGCAAAAACCCAGAGCGTGCGCGCCTTCACGCGCAAGCGGCCGGTACGCAAGCCCTGGCCGGACGACATCGAACGCGAGCGCGTCGTTATCGAGGCCCCGAAGAGCTGTGCCTGCTGCGGCGGATCGCGTTTAGCGAAGCTGGGCGAGGATGTAACCGAGAGGCTGGAGGAGATCCCGCGCCGGTTCAAGCTGATCGAGACGGTACGGGAGAAATTTACCTGCCGCGATTGCGAGAAGATCAGCCAGCCGCCGGCGCCGTTCCATGCCACGCCGCGTGGCTTCATCGGCCCGCAACTGCTGGCGACCATGCTGTTCGACAGTAGGGTCGAGGACTGGCGCGCCGCACGACAAAATTTTCGGTCGTGCACGTTTCCAGCCCCCGCCACACCGCACGCAGCATGCGGATTTCCCGCACTACGCGCTCCCATTTGCTTCGCACCAAGGCTTATTGGACCTATCGTGCCGGAGCAGCTTTCGCCTTGCCAGTACTCGCCCGGTAGCCATCGAACAGCTTCAAGGCGTCGTGCAGCCACGAACTACTCCACTGCTTCCAGCCGAAACCTTTTCGTTTCCGAGCCTTCGCCAGATGGCGTCTGACCTTCTTCTCTACCCAGTCTCTGATGTGGGCGAAACATTTACTGGAATCGCCCATCGCGAAGTAGTTTACCCACCCTCGGAGCTTCAGATTGATCAGGCTTATCACCCGGCCAATCGGTTGCGACCGGTGGCGGCGAAACACTTCCTTGAGCCCCCGCAGAAGCGCCGTCCGCTTTTTGAGCTTGGGCGTGTAATACGGCCGCATCACTCCGCGCAGACTGCGGAGGTAGCGGAAGTCGAATCCCAGAAAGCCGAAGCTCTCGCCTCGTTCCAGGTCGGCTATGCGGCTCTTCTCATCATTCACTTCAACCTGCAGTTTGGTGAACTCTTCCCGTAATCGCTTGTCTATGGCACCGAGCAGCCAGTCATGTCGCTTGTGGGCGTCGATCAAGACCACCAGTCGAGTCGCCCGGGGGAGTTTCACCCCAGGCGCTCACAGATCCGGACGTGAACGTCTCCGCTCATCCGGCTCTTACCGTCCAGCCGCCGTCTTGTGCAGCATCGGCCAATGGGCCAACAGCGTGGGGGTGCGGCAAGCAATGTCCCGTACCCAGTGCTCTGCCCGTCTTCGATGTCGCCGCAGACGTTTGTATTTCGACATCGCCCATCGCGCGAGACATCGGTCGAGATGGCGTAGTGTCGGGTAAAGCGCCGACTTGTAGTACCGACCATAGTAGTTCATCCAGCCTCGAATGATCGGGTTGAACATCCTCGCCAGGTCGTCGATCCTCTTATCCACCCGGCAGCGTAGTTGCCAGGCACGGATTTCCTGTCAAATTGCCTTCGTCGCGGCATTGCTGACACCGGGGCTGAAGTTAACGAAGTGCTTTCCCCAACGGTTCTTCGACCGACGGGCGCGGAATGTGTAGCCCAAAAAGTCGAATTTCTGTTCAGGATAATCACCTCGCCGGTCGTCATCCTTACAATAGACTATCTTCGTCTTGTCCGGATGAAGCTCCAGTCCGCATTCGGCAAAGCGCTTCGCAAGCGCCTCCTTCAGTTGTTGTGCCTGCCGCTCACTGTCGCAATGGCAGAGAATATCATCGGCATAACGCTCGAACGGGATGCTCGGATGATTTCTTCGCATCCACATGTCGAACGTATAGTGGAGAAAGAGATTCGCCATCAGCGGTGATACCACCGAGCCCTGCGGCGTGCCCTTCTCATGGGGTTCAAGGGTGCCGTCTTCCAGTTGAACGGGAGCTTTAAGCCACCGTTCAATGTACAACAACACCCAAGCGCAGTCCGTGTGCTTCCGAATCGCCTTGAGCAAAAGCTCATGCGATATCGAGTCAAAATAGGCCCGAATGTCGAGATCGAGCACGAAGGGATGCCGCCAGCATCGCTGGCGAGCAAGCCCAACGGCATCGAGCGCCGATTTTCCGGGTCGATATCCGAACGAGTCTGGATGAAAGTGCTTCTCCAAATCCGGCTCCAGATATCCTTTGACGACCGCCTGAGCAACGCGATCCGACACCGTAGGAATTCCTAGCGGCCTCTTCCCGCCGTCGCGCTTGTCGATCTGCACACGCTTGACCGGCGGTGGAAAGTAGCTGCCCGAAGACATTCGATTCCAGAGCTTGTACAGATTGCTCTGCAAGTCTGCCTCGAACACCTCGATCGACTGCTCGTCCACACCGGCTGCGCCCCGATTTGCTTTAACCCGTTTGTACGCCTCCCAAACCCAGCGCTTGGGGATGTCATACGGCTTTGCTTGACCCAAAAGAGTCCTCCCGTTTCCGGTTGTTCTTCCAATCAAGCGGGACAGTGCCGTGCCTTCGCTCCGCCACCATTACAGTGCCTTCGTCACTACTACACACGGCTCCGTCCCTGCATCGCGCATTGGTACTCAGACTCTTGTGGGGCTTCCACTTGAACCATTCCCTTGGCATCGCGATACGGGTTCCCACGTTCCACACAGAAGCCTGAACCGAGGTCACGCCACCTCGCCTGCCGGACGCCGCCTGAGCCGTAAACAGGTATCGCTCAGACTGATCCCAAGATAACGACTACGCTACCCCTTGGTTTTGACGTCTTCCCTACGCTTTCGACAGCTCATCGGTGGTTCGCTTGCGCTCGTCTCCTCGATCCTTACCTGACAGAGTCTCGCTCTGCCTTTTCCGGTCTCGCTCACCACCTCGACCATTGGGCCGAAGCAGCAGCCGGTGGTTTGAACCCTGATCCTGCAACCCGAGTTCGAGGGGCCAACCCCCATCTGCTGTGCAGCAAGGCTGCTCAAAGGTGCTCTCCATCACACCTCCTTCGCGCCGTCGTGGCGCACGATCGTCAGCGAATCGTGCATATTCGATGTTGGTGTACTTGCCGCGACGAGTTACCTCACGCGCTCGCTCCAGCATCTTGTCCACCTCGTTGAGATAGAGATTACTGAGCAAGGGTGAAATTACCCCGCCCTGTGGAACGCCCTTCTTGCCAGATGCTTTCAGCATCAGCCGCAGCAGATGCAGAATTTCCTTGTCGTCGATTCGCAGAGCCGCCTTCTCTAGCATCCGATCGTGCCGGATGTTGTCGAAATAGGCGCGCAAATAAACGTCGAGAATCCGCGTCTTCCGCTCGGCTATTGCCTGGGCAACTCGCTTGATCGCTTCATGTGCCGTACGCTTGGGCCGATATCCAAACGATCCCGGTTGGAAATCCGCCTCGAATACAGGTTCGAGTACGAGCTTGAGCGCGCCTTGCACCACTCTGTCGCGGATAGCCGGAATCGACAGAACGCGGACCTTGGAGCCCCCGTCCTTCGGTATTTCCCGCTTCCTTGATGGGAGTGGCTGATAGCTGCGCCCGATCAGTTCGTCCCGTGATTGTTCGAGTAGCGACTCCACGCCTCGCGCTTCGATGGCTTCGAACGTCACTCCGTCTATTCCCGGAGCGCCGTCGTTTTCTTTCGCCATCTCATACGCTGCGCGCAGCGTCTCCATCTTACCCACGTGGACGTATAGACCCCAGAAACGCCAAGACGGTTCAGCCTTCGCCTTGACGTATAGCCTCCGCCTCAGGTCCTGCAAATCGATGGACGCCTTTGTCATCTCGTCCTTGCCTTCCTTACGTTGGAGACATCACAAATGGCAGGGTGCCTTCGCTCCGCGGGTGTTACCCCGCTTCAGCGCTACTGCGGACCCGGCCGCCACCTTCTCATCTTCGGCCGATTTCCCGGGGGCGCCGGTTATACGGCCTACCTTCTTCCGGCGATTTCTCTCCGGGATGAGGAAGGCTTCTCCAGTTGCTTTGCATGTCCTTGTTACCGTGCTGTCGCTTTCACCCCGCCGAAATGATCCGTCGCATCAGTTAGATTCGTCGGATCATGCTGCCTTCGCCCCTAAACTGCGGGCTCGGCTTTCGGTTCTGAGCATTTTCGAGGCCACAGCGCGTTCTCTTTTGATACGGCCCGGTGACTCGTGAGCTCCCCAAGGGAGTCTTTGTCGATAGGCTTCAGAAATTCGGTTTCTCTCCTTTCTGCTATCCACACTACGGGGGACTAACTTTTTCCCCGGCAGGACTAACTCCTGTTGAACATGCCAGCCTTCGCTGGACGCACAGTTCGGCATGCATATCCCGCTCGACCGCCAGAGTGCGCGCTTCAAGGCCGAGGGGAGCGACCTGCCGTTGTCGACGCTGGCCGACCAGGTCGGCCACGGGACCCTCGCCGTCATGCCGCTCTTCCACTTGATCGAACGCCATGTGCTCGCGGCCGAGCGCCTTCATGGCAATGACACCACCATCCGTATCCTGGCGAAGGGCAAGTGCACGACCGGGCGGAGTGGAGTTATGTGCGGGATGACCGGCCCTTCGCCGGGCCTGCGCCGCCGGCGGCGGTCTATTACGCCTCGAGCGACCGACGAGGCGAAGCACCCCCAGAAGCATCTCGCCTCCTTCACGGGTATCCTGCAGTGCGACTGTTACAGCGGATTCGAGCCGCTGTTCGACCTGCAGCGGAAAGAGCAGCCGATGACGCCGGCGTTTTGCTTTGCCCATGCGCGGCGGGGCTTCTTCGAGCTGGCTGACATCGAGAAAAATGCTCGGGAAGGCAAGATGGGCGAGCCGGTCTCTCCGATCGCACTGGAGGCGGCCAAGCGCCTCGATGCGTTGTTCGAGATCGAGCGCGCCATCAACGGCCGCGGCGCCGACGAGCGGTGCGCCGTGCGCCAGGAAAACAGCAAGTCCCTTCTCGAGAACATGCACGCCTGGTTGCTGCGTGAGCGCGAAACCCTCTCGCGTTCCTCCGAGGTCCTGAAGCCGATCAACTACATGCTCAGGCGCTGGGACGACTTCGCCCGCTTCCTCGACGATGCCAGGATCTGCTTGACCAACAATTGTGCCGAGCGCGCAATGAGAGGCATCGCCTTGGGAAGGCGCAACTGGACCTTCGCCGGTCGCGGCGCCGACCGCGCCGCCATCATGCTGACGATGATCACGACCTGTCGCCTGAATGACGTCGATCCCAAGGCCTGGCTCGCCGACGTCCTGGCCCGTATCGCCGATCTTCCTGCTTCGCGACTGCACGAACTGCTCCCTTGGGAATGGAAGCTTCTGCGCCAAGCCGGCAATGCCGACGATCAGCAAGCCGCCTGACCCTCACACGATCATCATACAACTCGCCACGCCCGCGCGTATGTGTCGATCAGGCGGCCTTCGTCGTATGGGTACACCCGAAATTCTGGCTGCCAGCGTATTCGTCCGTGACGCTAGCGCCGCCGTGAATTTGTAACCTGCTGGCCGATGAAGCGCATCTCTACGCCGAGCGGGTACTTCGCGCTCACGATCGAGCGGCCGTGTTCGTCGGCTGGTGCATGAGCTTGAGACACGCGCAATGGCATATGTATCGCGCGAGCTCGATTCGCATCTTTCGGGGCTCCGCGTAAAGGCGATTTGTTAACGAGCGGCCTTTTTGACGAGAGTCGCATTAGGTCTCTCGATGGCTCCTACTTTACGAGCCAGTTTGAAGCGGACGGTTAGCTCGTCGTCCTTCTCAACGAAAATCGGCATCCCTTGCAGAGCATTTGCCATATGGACGAGCGCGGTCGGGAGATGAGGTCGCATCGTCGGATCAACGAGCACGGCTACTTCGGTGTTTGGGGGCGATAAGGCAACAATGCTGTCCCGATCTTGAGATGCAGGCGATCAACCCAATCAGCCCGCTCGTGTTCGGACCGACAACTGCCTTGCCTGACGTCCGCGCGTCGGCAATCCGTGCTTGCGCCCGGCCGGCGCAGGATCGGCCGGCCGGCAGAGCATTCCTCCAATTCTGTCGCCTCCAGGCGCTGGACTGTCGAACGCACTCGGCCACCTCCGCGACGGACACCTCAGGCTGGCACGTCGCCGCATAAGAGCCGCTTGTCCTCGTCGATCAGATGACAGCATCACCACATCCCGCGCAATCGCCCGCACGGCGGGCGACGGCCGTACGATCAGTCCTAGAACTTTCCGATCTCTCGCTAACGCCTGTCAGTGCAGTTTCCATGGCGTAGAACGGTCTTCCACAATGCGGCTACGAGCCTTACTCTGGACCTATCGGTCGATTGGTTCGTCGACATGCCGGCCGCCTGCGCCACCACGCCGGCCACAAATAGTCTCGAATGCCTCAATCGGCAGGAATCGAAACCAACAGCCCTGTGGTCGAGTCACCGCTCGCGTGAGCGGCGTCGACACTGATTGACGCCTCACGATGGCTACGGGTGTTGAATGGTCTTGTGAGCTTTAGGTAGGCATCTGCCGATTAACTAGGTGTGGCAGTCGGCATAAAGTGATTCCTTTGGATCATCGAAATCTCCGGCATAGCCGGCGGACCGCGTCTCCAGAAACGCCGGGACAGGGCCGCCGCCGCTGGGCGGAATTCCAGTCGGGCTGCGCCCTCCTACTTTCCCGTCCAACGGCTTTCTCATTGGTCAACGTTCATCTATGAGAGGCGACCGCACCGGCCGGCAAGGCGCTCGACTGGCTCGATCACAACAGCCATCACATAGCCGTTGACATAAATGTCGTCCTTATTTCAGTGCGCGCCTCGCGATCATCTCGGCAACCATTCAGCGCGGGAAGCGCCGAAAGGTTCGGGGCCGCGTTCCCAGTATGCCGGGGTTTC
>NZ_JAUMTJ010000104.1:0-16634 GCF_032654765.1 Bradyrhizobium sp. 33ap4
CCAAGCGGTCTTAGGAAGACAACTATAACACTCAACTCCTTGGCTCACAGAACGACATGGCTACGATCCGACTTGGCAGATCATCGCCGATCTGAAGAAGCGCCGCGACGAATTCCAGGTGCAGCTCAAGGCGCAAACCGAAGCCGGCGAAGCGGCCTGGGCACGCAGCAGGACAGAACTCGAGAAGCAATGGAGCGGGTTCGAGGCGCAGATGAAGACCTACTTCGAAAGCGCCGGCAAGCAGCTCGAACAGCAGCAAGCGACCTTCAAGGACATCGCCGCCGCGCAGGCAAAGGCTTGGCGCGAGGCCGCAGACACGTTCCGTGAGGCGGCCGGCAAGGTGGCCGCAACCCACACCGGGGACTTTGATGCAGCCCTCAAGCAGATGAAATCCGATGCATCAGAGGCGGAAGCGCGTCTGCAGCAGCTAAAGCAGGCCGGCAGCGAGTCATTGCTGAGCGCAGCGCTCGCGGAATCCCGCAACGCGTTCGATCGGGCCAACCAAGCGGCTTGGAATGCGCTGAAGGGCTCTAGCTCGAAGAGCTGAGCGCGCTCGCTTTACCAGAGACATATCCCGGGGCGCAGTTAAACGAGCATTGGACCTATCAAGCTGAGCCATGTTCGTGTGCTAAGGCCAGGCTTTGTCGTCCTGCCTCCGATTGATGCATTCGGAGTTGCGACCTTGGAGTGTCATAGCTAGCCCTTGGCATGCATCCCGATACGAACAACGAATTCAAGGCGCACGAAATCGGACAAGATCGTAAACCGGCGCACGAGATCGTAGAAATGGCGGAGAGAGTGTCAGTCAATCCCCATTGAAAGATCTGGAATTCCCGACCTTTCCAGACCAAAACCCACGATTTGAGCACCGGCCTGAAGAGCCGTTCGGTCGGCGCCGCCGCAGCTTCCGCCAAATATCGAAAACAACCCCATGCAAAGTAGCCGGCGGCCCGCCGCAACCGACGGCTTGCACCGAAACCTCGACACGTCGGGCAAATCCGCGGCACAATTTCACCATCCCACCACTCAGATGCAGTTTGACGATGTTATCCGCGGTCGCAGGAGTATCCGCGGTTACAAACCTGATCCAGTACCCAAGGCGCTGATTGCGGAAATCATTGGTTTGGCGATGCCCTTTCTGTTGTCGATGAACACCCAGCCCTGGCAACTCGTTCAATGCCGACTTAGCACAAGCTCTCAAGCAATCTCGCAACGGCCTCCGCCCCGGGGTCAGCATGCCCTGTCAACCGTTCCGCGCTGATGTAGACGGCTCTTCCAGCATGCGCCTTGGACATGGTGGCCGTCAGGTTCGCACCCTCTCTTGCTGCGCGAGCTGCGTCGTTCAGCCCCTGCGGCAAGGCATCAAGGGCGGGCAGTAGCGCGTCGATCATGGTCCTGTCACCCGGTTGCGCGCCACCCACCTCCTGCATCCTGGCCAATCCAACCTTGAGCGCGTCGATCGAGCTGTGGCCGCTTGATACCGCATCGCCTGCCGCAGCGAAGAAGATCGCGAGCAGCACACCCGACGAGCCCCCCATGGTCTGGCTGAGCTCCTGCCCCAGCGTGCGATAGAGTTGCGTGGGGTCCGACAGCGGAAGCTGACCGACGTTTTGGATCAAGGCGCTCGCCGCGCTCGCAAGGGTTGTTCCGGTATCGCCATCTCCTGCTCTGGCATCGAGCGCGTTCAGATCCTCTTCGGCGGCGATCAGCGCCTTGCAGCACCGGATGAGGAATTCCTCGGTCGCAGGATCGGCGGAAGGCGTTGGCCGTACGCGAGCCAACCCATCGGGCAAGGGCACGATGCAAGGCGCCACGAAAGGCTGAAGCCCCGGCCAGCTACGCAGTGGCGTTTCTGTGGTCAGCAGTTTTTCGTCCTCGGCGCTCAGCGAATAAAGTGTGAGCGAAAAGCCATGCATGTCGAGGGCCGTCATCATCGAGGCAGGACCAACGATATGGGACACCGCAGGGCCGAGCGCGGACTGCCGCAATTCTTGTGCAAGAACCGACATTTCAAGGGCTGTCGTAGAGCCGAGATTGTTCAGAAGCGCCGCATAGCCGCTCCCGCTCATTCTTGGGACAAGTCTCGCGACCGCGTCAGCCATGGCCTGACGTGCACCGAGATAGGGCAACTTCGCAGCGCCAGCTTCGCCGTGAATGCCAAGCCCCAGTTCAATCTCTCCCGGCCGGATTCGGTTTTCCTTGGGCGAACCGGGCACCGTGCAAGTGTCCAACGACATCCCGATACTCATGACATTGGAGGCCGCGCGACGCGCGGCCG
This sequence comes from Bradyrhizobium sp. 33ap4, assembly GCF_032654765.1. Lineage (NCBI taxonomy): Bacteria > Pseudomonadati > Pseudomonadota > Alphaproteobacteria > Hyphomicrobiales > Nitrobacteraceae > Bradyrhizobium > Bradyrhizobium sp. 33ap4. The sequence continues at coordinate 2,279 of NZ_JAUMTJ010000104.1, forward strand.
CAGTCACGGCCTCGAGGTCGCCTCCGCTCTCGGACACTGCTCCGGCGATCTTGTGCACGAAGAGCGTTCCAGCGATACCCCGAGGACGGCTGATGTCCGGGATGGCGATATCGTCCTGGACAATCACCATGGCCACCTTCCTGCCCAGTGCTCGTGCCCGTTCAGCAGCAAGACCGAAGTTCAGGCGATCGCCGGTGTAATTCTTGACGATGAGGACACAGCCGGCAGCTCCTGTCATGGCCAGGATTCCTGCCAACACCGCGTCAACGGACGGAGAGGCAAAGACGTCGCCACATACGGCCGCCGTCAGCATGCCCGGGCCGACAAAGCCGGCGTGTGCCGGCTCATGCCCGGACCCGCCGCCGGAGATCACGGCGACGCGGGACTGATCCCAATCCGACCGGGCGATCACGCGTATGAATGGGTAACCGTCCAACCTGACAAGCTGGCCGCCAGAAGCGGCAACCAAGCCGTCAAGTGCCTCTTGAACGATGTGTTCCTTGGAGTTGATGAACTGCGCCATTCTGATCGTCTCTTGGTTTGGGCATCAGGTCGAATGCAACTCCTCGCCGGGCATCGGGAGGTGAGTGCCCGGCGAGGTGGCATGGCCGATGCCTGTGCCTGGTCCTTCAGGTGACCGGGATCGCGCCATGCTTCGGTACGCACGCCGCCAGCGTCGCTGGTTCTATCCGTTGATCACGTTGTTGTAGAATTTCGCCTCGACGTCGGCCATGTCGATCGCCGCAAGGTCACTGGGCAGTGCATAAGCGTCAGCATCGGCATAAACCTTCGCCTTGTCGAACTCATTCGCTCCAGCGATGAATTCATTGGTGACATAGCGGGTGGTATCGATGTCGATACTCGACTGGCCGATGGCCTTCAGTATCTTGAAGAAATTGTCCCAGGCCGGAATGTTGTGCTCTCCCCAGCCCGCGCGTGCCGCCATATTGCCCTTGAAGGTGCGGTGAATCTGCATGAGGCTTTCTGTGCCTGCCCGCGGACCGTAGTTTGCCTTGGTCGTCGGCAACGCCTTGAAGACGATATCTGCGGCGGCGCGCGGGTTGCGGTCGGCGAATTCGCTGCCCATCGCCCAGCCCTTCAGGTACTTCTTCAGGAACTTCAGCCGATCGGGATCCTCGAGATCGGACCTCCGCACGACCAACGAATTCGACGGCAGGGGTGAGCCGCGCATGCCCAGCCAGTAGTCGAAATCGAGGCCCTTTGCGCCGAGATCAGCCCTTAGGCCCTCCCATGCGAGGCAGGCATGCCCCTGCCCGCCGGCAAGCGCAGTTGTCCAGGTCGGCCAGCCCGCCTCGACATAGGTGATCTTCTTGGGATTGACGCCGACGGCGGCGAACATTGGGTCGCAGATCGACTGCCAGGCGGCGGACCCCAGAAGCACGGTCTTGCCTTCGAGCTGTTTCAGATCCTTCACTCCCTCGCCTTTGCGGAAAGCGACGTTGAAGAGATCGAGACAACCGCTGCCGAAGACCGAGACGAGGTCCATCCCCACGTTGACTGCGAACGACAGGACGCCCGGCGAGGGAAAGCCGATGTCGGCCTGTTGCACCGCCAGGAATTTCACCACCGCGGTCCCGTCTGAGGGGCCTGGCTCCATACCGGTCTCTACCCCAAGGTCACCGAAGTAGCCCATCTTCTTGGCCACCCAGTAAGGGTAGTCGTCCATCACCTCGATCGTGCCGCGCGGCGAAATCCAGGTGAAGGGTGATTTGTAGGGCTTGGCCTGGGCCGGGCCGGGGTTCAGCAGGCCGCCGCCGAGAACGGTGGTGGTCACAAGGCCGGTGGCGCTGACCTGCAGCAGCCGCCGACGTGTCATCATTTGGTGAGCCATAGGGTCTCCTCCCTCGTTGGTTGGGCCGCAGTGTTTGTCTTTCTCGGGTCGCGCGCGGCGTCTCGCCCGTTTGTAGTCAGCTTTCCCAGCCGGCCAGCCTTTTTCCGAGCCAGAAAAAGAAGGCGTAGATCGTGATCCCGGTGACAGCGAGGATCACGATGCAAGCAAAGAACTCCGGCATGCGAAGCGTTGACGAATAAGTCGTCAGGCGGCTGCCAAGCCCGAACCCACCGCCCGACATCTCGGCGCCGACAGCGGTGATCATGCCGAAGATCGCCCCGATCATCAGGCCAACGATCACCATCGGCATGGCCATCGGAATGCGGATCTTGGTAAAGATCTGGAGGGTCGACGCCCCGCAGGATCGCGCCAGCGCAATCTTCATCGCATCGACACGCCGAAATCCGGTGGCTGCGTTGATCATCACCATCGGACCAGACGCAAGAGAGACAGCGATGATCCTCGGCGTGAATCCGAAGCCGAAATTCAAGATCAAGAGCGGCACGAGCGCCAGCATCGGCGTGGTCACCAGCAGCAGGATGTAGGGCGTGATCACTTTTTCCACGAACGGGAATTGCGTAATGACCGCAGCGAGGAGCAACCCGATCGACGCACCGATGGCATAACCAGCAAAGAGCTCGATCAGCGTGAAGGAATAGTGTGCGCAGATAGTCGAGATCTCCTGGGAGAAAAACACGCTGGCGATGGCCGAGGGGGCAGGCAGGATGTATCGCGGCACCTCGAACAGACGCAGCAGCAACTCTCCTCCGCCGATGACGAGCAGGGCCACCGCGATGATCGCGGCGACTTCCTTGGCTCCCTGGTCACCAAGCCCGCTGGCAATTCCCGTTGCGCCCGCGATGCCGGCACCGGTCTGGGTTGTCTGGCTCATGGTGGCACCCCTCATCTTGCCATGACGACCGCTGGCGTGGCCGGCCGTTGGTGCTGAATGTCGTGCTTGATCATGTTTACGAGGTCGAAGAACTCGCGCGATTCCATCAGGGCCAGAGACCTCGGCCGCGGAAACGGAATGTCCACCATTCGCGCGATTTGGCCCGGCCGCGCGCTCATGATGTAGACTTTGTCGGCCAGAAACACCGCCTCTGCGATCGAATGGGTGATCAGGATCACCGTCTTGCGGGACTCGAGCCAGATCTCCTCCACCAGCTTGTTCATCTCGTCACGGGTGAAGGCGTCGAGCGCCCCGAAGGGTTCGTCCATCAACAGGACCGCGGGGTCACTGGCCAGCGCGCGCACGATGGACGCGCGCTGCTGCATCCCTCCCGACAGTTCACGAGGCATCCTGTCGCCGAAACCACCCAGCCCGACCCGCTGCAGGAACGTATCGATCCGCGCTGCGTCCGGGCGTGTTCGGCGAATCTCGAACGGAAGCTCGATGTTCTTGCGGATCGTCCGCCAGGGCAGAAGATTCGCTTCCTGAAACATCATGCCGATACTTGGATGCGGGCCGGTGATCCATTCCTCGCCAAGGGCGATGGCGCCTGAGGTCAGCTTGTGCAATCCCGCGATCGACCAAAGCAGCGTGGTCTTGCCGCAACCCGAAGGACCAACGACGGCGATGAATTCGCCCTGCCGCACGGTCAGATCGACGTCCTTCAGTGCATGGACTTCGCCCGATTGTGTCCTGTAGGTCTTGGTAGCGCCTCTGACGTTGAGCGCCTTGCCTTTGGTCTGTTGCATCTTGCACGCGTCCTCAGGCGCGGTAATCGGGACATGCCCGCCCGTTCCCCGAAGCGACGGCGCTCGGGGGAGATTCAAAACTGAGTGTAGAAATCGTCAGGTGGCTAGCAGCTCGTTCAAGTAACGATCAACCTGCTCCATGTATCGCGGTTCGAATCCGTTCAGGCCCATGTGCCCTTCAGGTGAGTCGATCACCCGAAACAAAGCGTGCGGGACAAGTCGATAGTCGGCCTCGCATTCCTGCGGAGGAAAGAAACTGTCGTGGCTGATCGGCATGACCATTGTCTTTGCCTTCACCCGCGCCAGCGCTCGAGCGAGATCACCCGCGGTGTGCCGCGATACGTCGGCCAGTTGCCACTTGTGCATCTCACACAACAGGACATTGGGATCCATCGGCTCGAAATAGGCCTTCATCACACCGTTGATGAAATCGTCAAGCGACGACATGCCAATTATGCTGCGCCACCGCTCCTCTTGGTAGAACTGCGTGGACCAGGCGAGTGTCGCGACGATCCGCGCCATCCGGTCCATGCCCTCGCGCACAACGACGCCCGAGGCGTACCAGCCGCCGTTCCAGCAGGGATCCGACGTGATCGCCTCCTTCAGGGTTTCGACAAAAACCTGCTGGTGCAGCGAAATGCGGGCCGTCGCAGCAATCGGCGCTGCCCGTTCAACCATCATCGGATAGGCGACAGCCCATTCATAAACCTGTTGCCCGCCCATCGACCCACCGACCACAAGCGCGAGCCGTTCGATGCCGAACAGGTCTGTCAACATCCGGTGCTGGGCGCGGACATCGTCGCCAATGGCAAGCATCGGAAACTTCGCCATCGCCTGTGGCGCGGGCGTGTTCTGCGGCGACGATGACACGCCGCTGCCAAGCTGATCCACGATGACAATGAAGTACCGGTCCGGATCAAGCGCGTGGCTCTGGCCGACATATACGTCCTCCATCACCTTGCCGGTTCCGGAGAACCAGGTCGTCACCAGAATGGCGTTGGATTTCCTTGCGTTCAGCCTCCCGAAGGTACGGTAGGCAAGCTTTGCTCCGCGGAGGGTTTCGCCGCTTTCCAGGATCAGGTTGCCGAGATCGTAGAGCTTGAAATTGCCCTGCGTCTCGGGGCCGTAGAACGGGTTGTTGATCATGGCGCCGCTCTCAGTTCAGGCTTTTCGACACTGCGTTGAGGCCTGCTTGCGCGCAGCTTTCGTCCTGATCCTCGCTGCCGCCACTGACACCGATCCCGCCGACGACATCGCCTGTCGCGGTCTTTATGGGCAGGCCGCCTGCAAACGCCACAAGGCCAGGGACAAAGGCCGCACCCGGCAATCCGGCGTTCACGCCATCGCGCTTCACACCAAAAGACAGGTCGGCAAAGGTCCGGGTCGGTGCAGCATACAGCGACGACGTGATCGCCTTGTTCTGCGCAATGTCCTGCAGGCCTTGCAGGCCCCATCCTGTCGCGCGGCGGCAATCAGCCGCCCCCCGTCGTCAACCACGACGACATTCACCTTCGCGTATCCGGCGGCCGCCTGCGCAGCGAAACAGGCTGCAATCATCGCTTCAGCCGCGTTATAGGTAAGTATCGGCTTGCTCTTTGAGCCCTCGGCCACGCTGAGCGTTGGCAAGCAAGCCATGAGCATTGCTGCCGCAAGCATTTGTCTGGTCATCTCGCCTCCCCCCTTCGCAAGACCATCCGTCCAGGATGATTCAGCGCGGCACGACGCTTCGCGTGCAATACGGGTCTACCAAGCGACGCGTGGGGCCATCTATCGCGAAGGTTCGCGATACCAATCGGAATCGGCGAAGCATGGCTTCGTCGATCCAACATCATGGAATTGCCGGTTTTCGTCAGGAGAGGCGTTCGCTCCGCGATGTCACGAATGCGACCTTCGTCGGCGCTGCTCCCGCGGTGCTTCAGACCGGCGGCAACTCGGTCCGCGCAAGCAGGCTGACCAGGGCGGAGGTGCTTGAAACGCCGGTCTTCTGCCGGATGCTTCTGAGCTGATGATCGATCGTGGAAAAGGACCTGCGGCGAACCCTGGCGATTTCCTTGTAGCTCATGCCCTTCGCGACCAGCGTGGCAACCTCGATTTCTGATTGCGTAAGAGCTGCCAGCCAGGCCGGCGCCGAAAGGCCCATGGACAAGGTCAGTGGATAGCCACCCTGCGCCTCTCCATTCCGGCTCACCGGATCTCGATCGGCAATCTCCTTGGCAACGGCCACGATCGGGTTGAGGACATCGACCACCGTCTGCTCGAAACAGTCGTACAGGCCAGATTCCCAGGGGGCAAAATGTTCAGTCCAGTCGGCGCAGATCAGGCCGTAGCTGCCGCGTCCGGTCCGAAGCGCCCAGGCGAACTTCGACTTCGTCCGGGCTCCCGCAAGCCTTTGCCGCAGTCGCATCGTGATGCGGCTATCCTGCTTGATATCGGCAAAGATCACCGGGTGGGGATCCAGCCACATCGCTTGCATCGCGGCATCCCGATTATCGACGGCTTTGCCGCCGAACGAGGGAACGTCGTAGTTCGCGTCTTTTGCTTCCGCGAAGCCCGGGAAATAGTCCCTCGCCTCGCGCATTCCGAAGCCGGTGTCGACACGCTGACATCGAAGCTCGGCCCGCAGCCAGCTGGTCGCAATCGACCAGCAGCCCGACAGGTCATCAAGATACAGAAGCATGTGGGCGGCCAGATCGCGCGCATGGGCGTTGCGGATCGCACCACAATCAAGAAGCCGGGTGCGCAGCTTCCGCTGCTTTACAAAGACATCCTCGCGGAAATCGTCTGCAAAGGTTGGGATATGCCACGCTTCATGGCTTTGCGCGCCCAACAACTCCTCCCTGTTTCGACTTCCCATCTCGCGGGCGTACGGCTGGCGAAATTTACGGGAGATGGGCACCGGGCGACAAGATGCTCTTCCTTCGATCTTATGCCACCCCCCTTCTAAGTCAAATCCGGATCGGCCAGTGCAGGATCGATAGTGTCGTTTTTGTCCTAGCTTCTCGTGGGGCGAAGAATAAGCGAGGTTCACGATCTCTTTGAAGGTAGGACCACCTTGTCACGGCCTCGGCTGGCCCCAAAAAAAGCCCGCTCCTCGCAAGAGGAGCGGGCTCGGTCATGGCGTCCATGACCAGTCCAGGGAGGAACGTCCCATGCGGGACAACGGAGCGCACGCGGCAGTGGCGCGGCGCAATTCGCAAAAGCGGCCATCGCAGCGGGCTGAAGGCAGCATGCCCTCGTTGACGCGGACTACGTCAACACCATCTCGCGCTTCTGGATGACGGAAAAGATGTCCGCCACTTTTTCCGCGAGCGCCGTTCCAAGGTCAGCATTGTTTTTGGCAGTGAAATGAATGCCATCCACTCCATCGGTCGAGATCACGCTCCCGGCATCGAGGAAATCGACCTTCAGGAAAGCCGCTAGTGATCTGTACTGCTTGGCGAGTTCAACCGTCTTCTCGCGACCACCTTCGAACATTCCCTGAAACCACGGGTCCGGCAAATCGGCGAGTGGGGGCGGCGAAACGATGAGCACTTTGGGCGCGGGATACACCGTTCCTACTCCGCCGCCCGAGGTGAGCACCTGCCCCGCCAGCTTGGACATACCGACCGCGATTTCGTAAGGGGTGCGGCGAAAATAGCTCTTCGTATCGTTGGTCCCGAGCATGAGGATGACGAGATCCAGCGGAAGATGACTTGCAATGGCGGATGGAAGATAGGCCGACCCGTTCAGCCGTGGATCCGCTGGATCATCGAGCGACGTCGTGCGTGCGCTCAAGCCCTCCTCGATGATTTCATAGTCCGGTCCGAGTTTCGCCGCCATGGCTCCCGTCCACCGCTCCGCATAGGGAAAACGCGTCGTCGGCGAGCCCTCCGGGACGGCAACCCATCCCCAGGTAAGCGAGTCTCCAAAGCACAGGATACGTTTCGTCATCGGTCCCTCACGAGTTTGATTTGGAACGAACGCCATAGAAGACGGCGGCGAGAAGAATGATGAGCCCCTGGACAATGAGCTTGCCGGGCTCCTGAACGCCCATGGTCGTCATGACCACGAACAAGAGAGCGAAGCAGAGCACGCCGACGAATGGTCCCCAGACTTGCGCGGGTCGGCCGAAGACCACGCCGCCCAGAATCGTTGCCGCGATCGAGTTCATGACGAGTTCAGGTCCGAACCGCACGCTTCCGACGGCTATCGAGGATGTCTGGACCAGCGCAGCCACGGCAGACATGAGTCCCGAGATCGCGTGCGCTAGCACGACCGTGCGTTCGACCGGGACGCCCGAAAAATGCGCGGAGACCGGATTGCTACCGATCGACCAGACGAATCGCCCAAACACCGACCTTCTGAGAAACGCGCTCATCAGCCCGGCAAGCACGAACCAGAAGATGACCGGAGCCGGCAGCGTCCCGAGCCGCACATTATAGAGCTGGCGGAACTGGTCCGGGACGTCCCCCGGCGGCTTCCCGTTCGCGAGATATTCGACCAGTCCAATCAGAACGATGTTCACCGCAAGCGTCACGATGACGGCGGAAGCTCTTCGCTTGCCGACGAGAAGCCCGTTCAAAAGCCCGACCGAAAGTCCGACAGCAAGGCAGAGAGGAATGACCTGGAGAATCGGCCGGTCGTAAAGGAGGCAGGAAGAAATCAAGTAATTGACAAGCAGAATGACTCCGCCGGCGGACAGATCGATGGAGCGTGAGGAGATGACGAGCAGTTGCCCCAGAACGACGATGCCGAGCGGCACGACCTGACGGGCGAACGTGCCGAGGATCGCGACATTCATCAGATTGGGCCGCATCATCCACAAGGTGACGAGGAGCACCGCAACAACGATGTAGGAAGGCGGCATCCGCAACGTCACACGAGACAGGCTGTAAAGTCGCTGCATAACCTACAGTCCAATCGTCTTGCGGGGCTGAAGCGAGATGACGGCAAGCAGTATCAGCCCCTTCACGATGGTCTGTATGAAGGCAGAGACATTGAGCAGGTTCATGCCGTTCGCAATGACGGCAAGAAGCGCACAGCCGACGACGGTGCCGTGAAGGCTGCCGATCCCCCCGGCAAGCTGGGTGCCGCCAAGCGCAACGGCCGTGATTGAATCCACCGCATATTGTGCCCCGATGTTTGGGTCGCCCGAAACGATGCGGCCCGCCAGGAAGATCCCGGCGACCGCGGCGAAACAGGAACTCAGGACGTATGCCGCGACGACATTGCGCTGCTCGGCGATGCCGAAGGTGCCAGCCGTTTCACCTCCACCAATCGCAAAGAGGTGCAAGCCGAAGCGGGAGCCGTGCACCACCTTCCAGGCGACCAGGATTGCGGCAGCAACCCATAGGACAGGCATGTAGATGCCGAAAACCTTACCGCTCACGAGGAACAGAATCTCCGATGGCACTGCACCGCCGGCAGAGGGGCGCACAAACATCGCGACGCCCTGCACGATGCCGGTCATCGAGAGGGTCGCGATGATCGGATGCACCCTGAACGAGGTGACTGAAATTCCGTTCAGGAGCCCGATCGCCACGGCCGCGAGGATGACGGCGGGCACCGAAACATAGGCCGGAGCATTGAGCGACAGAATTCCCGTCGTCAGGCTGACGACGGAGCCGACCGACAGATCGAGCCCTCTGACGAGGATCACGATCATCTGTCCTATGCTCACGAGGATGAGTGGCGCTGCTTGTGCGACCAAGTTGAGAATGTTCTGCGAGCTCGCGAACTCGGCCGTCGAGAGGGTCAGGCCCGCACAACAGGCCAGCGCCGCGACCAGCGGAACGGTCCACAACCCGTGCCGGGAATTTGCGCCGAGAAACATGCGACCAAGGTGGCTCATCACTATCGTGTCCGCTCAACCACGCAGGGCAGCTTCGAGAATGGCATGCTCGGTCGCCGATCTGGCCGGCATTTCGGTCACCACATGCTTGTCGTGGATCACGTAGAGGCGGTCACAAAGCCCGATCAGCTCCAGGGTCTCCCGCGAGAGGACGACGACCGAGCCGCCAGCGTTCGCGTAGTCGCGAAGTAGCCTGTAAATCTCGGCCTTCGCGCCAACGTCGACGCCACGGGTCGGCTCCTCGATGATCAGTATGTCGGCGCCCAAGGCCAGATATCGCCCCAGCAAAACCTTTTGCTGATTTCCGCCCGAGAGCGCGTTGACCGGAAGGGACGGTCTTGCGGCCTTTATGGATAGGTTCTTCATCGAGTTCGCGATCACCTCGCGATGAGCCGCGGCCGGCTTCAGCTCGAAATGCCGGCTGTGCAGACCGATGGTGAGATTGTGCGCCAGCGAGAGGTCAAGAAACAGTCCTTCGAGCTTTCTGTCCTCGGGCACAAAGCCGAGGCCCAGCGCCTGCATCTCTCGAATGCCTAGCTCTTCCGAGAGCGGCAGGGCAAACTCCCGCCCCCTGACGGCCACCTTGCCACCGTGGGGCGCATATTGTCCGATGAGCGATCTGACAAGCTCACGCTGCCCTTGTCCCTCCAGGCCCGCAAGCGCGACGATCTCGCCGCGCCGGAGCACGATTGAAGAGGGCGTCGCCTCCGGCGTCAATCGCAGGCCATCGATCGAAAGAACGACCTCCCCGTCCGTCCGATCCGGCTTCGGCGGGAACAACTCACTCAGCTCCCGCCCCACCATCATCGCGATCAGTTGCTTGGGGGTGATCGACGATACCGGCACGGCATCGACATTCCGACCATCCTTCAGCACGGTGATCGTGTCGCAGATCTTGAAGATTTCCTCCATGCGGTGAGAAATGTAGACGACCGCCTTCTGCTCCTTCTTGAGCGCGAGAATCTGAGCATTGAGAACCTCGACATCGGCGGCGTTGAGCGCGGCCGTCGGCTCGTCGAGAATGACCACGTCGGCGCGTGCCGAGATGCCACGCGCGATCTCGACAAATTGTCGCTCCGCGATCGTAAGATTTCCGACGAGCGTCGCCGGATCAAGATCCAGGCCGAGCTCACGCAGGATGTCTTTCGCCTGCCGCTCCATGCGGGCCGTGTCGGTCGTGCCGAACTTCGTGACCGGCTCCTTGCCAAGATACATATTCTCGGCAATCGACAGATTGGGAAGCAGCGAGTGCTCCTGGAACACCGTCGATACTCCGGCATCGAGCGCCTCACGAGGTGAGGCAAAGCGGACGATGTGACCATTCTTCCGAATCATGCCGGCATCAGGCTGAACGACGCCTGCCAAGACCTTCATGAGGGTCGACTTGCCGGCTCCGTTTTCGCCCATGAGCGCATGAACCGATCCGGGAAGCAGTTGAAAATCGACGTTCTCGAGCGCGGCAATGCCCCCAAAGGACTTCGAGATCGATGTCATCTGGACAAGCGGTTGTATGGTCACGCTTCGATCCAATGCTTGTATTGATGGAAGGTGGGTGCCGGCGCACAAGAATGAGCGCCGACACCGGCAAAGATCAGCGCTTGCCGTAGTACCTCTGCAGATCTTGCTCCGTCAGGCTGGTCGGAAACCAGACGTTCGCGCTCAGATCTTTGCGGTAGAATTTCTTGGCTTTCTCCAGATCCCAGCCTTCGGGCTCATAGATGTACCGCTTGTGGAGTTGCTTGCCCTCAAGCAAAGCGACCACGGCGCGCACGCCAGCCGCCCCCTGTTCCGGTCCATACTCCGGCGAGATGGAAGGGAAGCCGAGCTCGATCCAACGGGCGAAAAAGCCGTTGTTGCCCTCGCCCGTGATTGGCGGAATCTTCGCGCCATACTGCTGGAAGACATCGACACAGGCGCGGGTCATATCGGCACCCGATGACCAGATACCGTCGACCTTCGGATTGTTCAGATAAAGGGTCTCGCACACCTGCTTGCCGACGTCATATTGCCACTTGCCGGCATCTTCCGCGATGATCTTGACGTCAGTACCTTTGATCGATTCCAGAAGGCCCTTGTAGCGGTTGATGTCCTCGGGGTGCGCCGGCAGTCCACGCAGGACCCAGATATTTCCCTTGCCACCGAGTTGCTTGACAAGGAAGTCCCCCATCACCTTTCCGAAGTGGACCCCCCCTCCCTGGATATCGACGGTGTACTTGTCAGTCTCGGTAAGACCGGTGTGCACGATGACGGGGATGCCGGCGGCGACCGCTTTTTCAATGCCGGCATCGGCAGAGGTCGGCGTCAGCGGCGTCACGATGATCGCGTCGACCTTCTGCGCGATTAGATCTTCGATATCGGCGACCTGCTTGGCTTGGCTTATATTGGCGTCCAGAAGAATGAATTGACCGACTCTTTTGTCGAGCTTGGCGGCCGCTTCCGCGTCGTGTGCCATCTGGACTGTCCAGGTGTTGGCATTGACGCCGAAATGGCTCATGCCGATCTTCCATGGACCGTCCTTTTTGAACTGATTCGGCGCCGTGACGCGCTCATCGCCTGGCCGCGGCATGACACCCTGCATCAGATTCACTTCCTGTGCGCGAGCTTCCGTCCAACTGACCAACGTCGCAGCGATCAGCCCTGCGACTAATCTCAATCCTTGGTGCATGAATCCCTCCTTCACCGCACGCGATGCGCAATTCTTTTCAGTAGAGGGAAGCAGAGCGCAGGCCGGCGCGCGCCTTCCCGCGACATCGCAGGACGACGTTGTCAGATCCATTCAAGTCGATGGATCGGCTCCTGTCGACGAAGAGCTGCCTCTTGGTGTTCTACTCCCAATGCTGACGGGCTTTCAGTCCGCCGCCAGCTTACGAGTGCATAGTGAAACGTCGTTTGTCAATAGTTATTCAGATTGAATGATCAATTGATTTATTGCACACTTTCGGTGGTGAGGACAATGTAGGACCGAAAAAGCACGGAGATTCAGGACCATGCGGGTGCGTTCGGTTCTATGTTTCGGCGATTCCAATACTCACGGCCAAATACCGGGGCGCGGGCCGCTCGAACGCTACGATCGCGCCACCCGATGGCCGGGTGTGCTTCAGGCCGAACTTGGGTCGAGATGGTACGTCATCGAAGAGGGGTTGAGCGGACGGACGACCGTTCATGACGACCCCATCGAGGGCACTCACAAGAACGGTCGGACGTATCTACGCCCGTGCATCCAAAGCCACACGATCCTCGATCTCGTGATCATCATGCTCGGCACCAATGACCTCAAGGTGCGATTCAACAAGCCACCTTCGGAGGTCGCAATGGGAATGGGATGTTTGATCTACGACATACGAGAATTGGCGCCAGGGCCGGGTGGAAGCGTGCCCGAGATCATGATCGTCGCCCCTCCCCCTATGCTAGATGACATCAAGGAGTGGAAATCAATCTTTGCGGGGGGACCGGAGAAGTCACGACAGCTCGGCCTTGAATTCGAAATCATGGCGGATTCCCTGGGCGTGCATTTTTTCAACGCAGGGACGGTATGCCAATGCGATGAAGCAGACGGATTTCATCTCAACGCCGGCGCGCATCGCGCACTTGGGGTAGCGCTGGCGCAGGAGATCGATGCGATCGGATGGCCGGCTGGTGATTCTCAGCGCTGAGCAAATCCCTGCCTGAGTTCTTCTGAGAGGAGCAGTTCCTTGCCTGACATGCGATTTGCGCCACCAAACCCGCTGCGGATCGCAGACCGGGCGAGCGGCCTGAATGCGCCCAGCGTGAGAAGCTACAATGAACGACTTGTGCTCTCATTGCTGCTGCAGAGCGCCGGAATTTCACGTCTCGAAATCGGAGAAAAGACCGGCCTTTCCGCGCAGACAGTATCCGTCATCGTGCGTTCACTGGAGCAGGAAGGTCTCGTCTCGAAAGGGGAGGCGCAGCGTGGTCGGGTCGGCCCGCCGACCATTCCCCTCTCGCTCAATCCAAAAGGAGCCTTCTCGATCGGTGTGAGCTTCGGCGAGAGCGAGACCGACATTGCCATCATCGATTTCATCGGACAGGTTCAACACCACGCCGCCCATCCATACTCCGCCTTGCGTGGAACTGGCGTGCTCGCTGTAAAGATCGAGGAGGCTCTACAGGCCCTTCCGTCCTCGTACCGCACCCGGGTTGCTGGCATTGGACTGGCGGCTCCAAACGAGGCGGGCTCACCACACCACGTGAGAGATCTCTTGGGGAGCGATCTGGTAGATCTGCAAGCCAGCATCGAGAGTACCCTCAATCTTTCCGTGTACATCCAGGATGATATTACGGCGGCTGCGGGCGGGGAAAGCCTGTTCGGCGTGGCGCGCTCCCTGCCCGATTTTCTCTTCTTCTATCTGGGCTCTCACCTGCATAGCCGCCTAGTCCTGAACTATCAGATTCACAGGGGGAGATTCGGCATGAGCCACGACGTCGGACTGCAGCGTTTGCGAGAGGAATTGAAGCGGCATGGGCTCGTGCTCAATGACATCGGATCCAAAACCCTGCCGAAGGCTGCCGCGGAGTACTACGCCGAATGGCGCCGCCTATGCTGTCGCCAGTTCGTCGGATCAGTTCGCTCCCTCCTGAGCTTTGTCAGTTTCAACTCCGTGGTCGTCTCGAGCTACGCACCACCGAAACTCGGAGAAGCCCTGTGCTCCCAGCTTCATGAGGAGGTCCCTGAGGTGAATTTCCTCTACGGAGCGAACTCTGTCGCGCCAAAGGCTGTCGGCGCAGCCAATTTGCCATACCACTCGCGCTTTATGGTGCAGTAGGGAGCGTCATACCGATCTCTTACCTGCGTAAGGATCGCGTGGTGTTCAACTCCTGGCGCAGATCAAAGCCGTGGCTTAGACACCCTATGCTCGCATCGCCAGCGCGCTACCGCGTCGTCCGTGAAGAATGCGGATTGACTTGAGAAATAAGCAGAATTGGTCTTGATGTAGTATTCGATTTTGCAGGAA
>NZ_JAUMTJ010000105.1:0-16151 GCF_032654765.1 Bradyrhizobium sp. 33ap4
GCTCTCTCCTCGGCTAATCCAAGGAGGGGGCAATTCCTCATGGCGCCGAGGGGGCAGTTTTCCATGGCGCGCGACAGTCTGGAATGGCGGCCTCGGCGCGCCGCGTCGGGGCCGTTCGTGTTTGTGGGCTGGACTGTGGGCTAATTTCGGTAGCTTAGATTAATTGTATTGTTTTCAACAGCTTAGGTGTGTATTGATCGGCTGATGCCGCAGCGGCGCCGACTACCGCAACAACTGTTTCCTTGGCCAGTCCAGATGCCGAGCTGATCGACCTGGGGAGCCGGTTCGTCGAAATATCGCGGCTTCGGGATGCCGCGAACGATGAAACGGGCCGCCTGGTTGAGATCGCCCGCCGGTCATACCCGCCCGGGACCTATCGGGACGCGTGTCTGCGCGGCGAGGAGGCGCGCAGCGCGTACAATGCAGCTATAGCCGACGCTAACGAGCAGTCGGGCTTAGCAGCGGCGCAAGAGGCGTTTGATGGCGCCATGGATCAGTTGTGCGCGCACTACGCCCGCATGATCGCAATGCGCCCGACGACGATCGACCATCGCTTCGGCGGTATTCCATTTCGAGTGGGATAGGGTCGAATACGCCGAGGGGGCCATCGAAGACGCAGCGCTCGCCGTGCTGGTCGCCGGCCTACTCGATAAGTCACTTCCGGATCATCTGCCAGTGTCGAGGCGGAAGAGTGCGAACTAATCAGCAAGCTCGCGACCAACGCGGCAAAGAAAGCGCTGTTCGCCAAACTGGCAGCGCATCACCGAGCACTCGCTGACGAAGTCGCGCGCGCAATGATTCCTGCGAGAGTACGCGCAGCGCACCGCCTTGCGAGGCGGCAATCCCCACAGGGCGAAAGCCTACTCTCGGGCCGCCGACAGCCTGGCGGCTCTTGCCGTCCCGCTGGACGTGCTCATCGCCGAGGATCGTCTTACGGAGATCCCGGGCGTCGGCAATGCGATCGCCGACATCATCACCAAGCTTCAGAAGACGGGCAGTCATCCCAGCCTCGAAAAGCTGCGGAAGGAGATCCCCACCTTCGCTTTCGCAGAGCTTAAGACGATGCCCGATGCGATCCGGCAAGGTCGGCAGGTGATGCCGCCGCAGAAGGCTTCGACCGCGCTGGTCTCGGCGGCGGCAGAACCGACGCCGGAAATGCAAACTGTCTTCATGCTGCGCTCTGCGTGGTTTCGTGACGAGCATGGGCAACGGAAGTTCGCGGGCCAATACGAAGATGCGACCATGCCGATCGCAGCGGCACTCCGTGCCCTGGACCAATGCATCGCGGTCGACGTGACCGATCCGCGCCGCGCACAGCTCTGTGGCGTGCGCGGCGGGGACTTCAATCCGCAGGCGGCTGATGTGATCGATCTCGACACCATCGAGGAGCCGATGAGCGCGACGCCCGTCGAGCTCGATCGGGTGCTGCGCGATGCCGTCTTCACCGTGATCGACCGCAGCGCAGATGCGCGCACGATCCAGATTGAGGTGCCGCGCCTGTGACCGCGAAAACCGCACCTCCCGGCTGGGCCATCGCATCGAAACGCGTATCGACGGCTACATCGCAGCGCGGGGAGACCGCATCCCGGTCGCCGTGGCGAAGATGATCGCCCGCGCTACGTGGCAGCCGGGGCACGGCGCCGTCGCAGCTAGCGGAATCCGATTCCCTCAACGTGTCGCAGGTCTGAAGCCGGACGACCAGGATGCGGCGCGGCATACGGCTACAATAAACGTGGTCCGGATCGTGCCGACGGCTCGGGAGATCGCCCAGGCCGGGACCGTTGCGGATTGGCCGGCATTGTTCGGGCATCAACAGCGCGACGGCGCGACAAAGCGGGTTGAGGAGCGCCGATGATCACCTTGCCGATTACACGAAGCCGATCCGGATTCAGCTGAAGTCTGAGGCCAGCCGTTGCTAGGCTGCAGCGCTCGGTGCCCGCCGCGGTCGAGAGCGCTCTCTGGATGCCTGATGGAGGCATAGCGACGACTGCCAAGGCGGTTCAATGCGACCTGGTCCTCCATGCAAGGGGGATGGTTCGTGGTTGGGTCTGAAACGGCCACAGCAGCGGTCGAACTGGCCTTGGTGCGCATTCGCTCGTTGGCAGCCATGGCATGGCACGACCAGCTAAAACGACAACACCGGGAATAGGAACAATCCCTTAACCGGTCGGTTGATCGTCTGTTCAGTGCCGACCGTCATCGGCGTTGAACAAGGGATGACGTAGAAAACTTGGTCTCGGCACTTAACCGTCTCGTGCTGAGGCCTTCCTTTGCGCGAAGCGATGCGATTTGAGAGAAAGCTGTATGACGCCTAATGAACGCCGTGACATGCCATGGATTATTGGGGCTGCTGCTTTGGCTTTTGTCTTGTCGATCGTTGCCGGCGGCATGACGTACTTCCGGTAGCGGCCGGTCGGTTAGCCCGGGCGAGTATCGGGACCATTCACGAGTTGCCTCTCTAGCTCGGAAGCGCGACTTTCCAAGTCATTCATCTCGAGCCGGATTTTGAGAGCTAAATCCGTGTCCTTGCTTTGCTTAGCCAGGGCGAGATCCGTCTCTAACTCGCTCAGGTCCATCAAAATCTTCCCCAATTCCACGCTCGTCGCATAGGTCGGATCATCTTCAAGGTGGCTGTATCGGCTCCCGACCGCTGTACGAGATCGAGCCTCCTCATCGCGTTCGCGGTCGCCGATTGCGGAGAGAGCGCTTTGCGGGCTAGCGTTCTCGTGACGTTCATCGGCGATATGTTGTCTTTGGCTATCGCGCTCACGCCGGGTTTTCCTCGCCAGCAGGTAAACGACCATCACAGTGGCTAGGCCGATAACGATCGCAATGGCTGGACCGATGACGCTCATTTGTTACACCCTTATCCTTCTCCACAGGTCCAGACCACGAACTGACTTTCGACGCAGCCGATATTTGCTCGCAAATCAGCTTGAGTGAATAGATGCGCCCGCGGCACAGCCGCGGAGGGTTTACCGCGCGTTTTCAAATGAGCACGCCAGAAGACGTTCCAAAGAAGAGAGAAACAGATGGCGCACGGGATCAAAATCGGCTGCCGCAAGAAAGGCACGCCGAACAAGTTTTCAGGGCAGCTGAGCGCTGACCGAACCGGCGCGGTATCGCCAGGCGCGACCGTCCCGCCGGCCCGCACCACGCCAAGCACCCCGGATTTGAACGGAGGGTCAGTTTCCGCCGACGAGAGCATGTGCCGCTTAAGGCCGGCTCGGAAGCGGTCCATGAGGACGCACGGCGTCTGGAGGCCAGTCAGCTCTATGATCGCCGTGGGTCCGAGCTTGATGAGGGACCCGAGCGGCATTCGCTCAAGGTCCAGGCCGGCAATATGTTCTCGGCGAGATCGCCCGCGCCGACGTCGAAGCCAGCTTCGAGAAGGGATGCGAAGATTTCGGATTGGATCAGATGGACCTGTCGGAGATTGGGTAGGCGGGGCTGGCGGCGGGAGAGATAGCGGTGCCGGACGAACGCCGGCGTGGGCGTCGCCTTCGACGCCGTGACCTTCCACCAGGACTATGCAGTCCTGCGTCGGTTTGCTGAAGTGGTGCCCGCGGTCAGCCGCGACCGCCACCACCGTTCCTTCGAGCGAGTGGTCTTGTGCCAATGGCATTAGGCGACGCGGAAGAGCGAGCGCCGCCTCTGGCCGAGGTAGCGCGTGATCTCGGGAAGCGTCATCGCGTTCAGGACCCTGTCCGGCGGCACACCGCCTTTGCGCGCCATCTCTACACCCCAATGCATGTGATTGAGTTCAGGCGCCGAGTGCGCGTCCGGATTGATGCTCATCATGCAGCCGAACTCGAGCGCCGCCTCATGCCAACGCCAGTCTAGGTCAAGCCGCCATGGGTGGGCGTTGGTCTCGACGGCCACGTCATGCTTCACACATGCCTGCAACACTTTCTCAACGTCGATTTCGTAGCCTGGCCGCCGCTGGATTTGCCGTCCGGTCATGTGGCGATGATAGTGGTTTGAGGATGCGAGATGGCCCGGAGCATGCGCTGCGTCTGGGCCTTGTCGGTTCAATTTGAACCGGCCGCGAATGCTCGCGACCACGAAGTCGAATCGCTCCAGCACGTCGTCGGCATTGTCGAGCGACCCGTCGGCAAGAATGTCGGACTCGATTCCTTTGAGGATCCGGAAATCCTTGCCGAATCGCTTGTTCAGCCGGTCGGCTTCCCTGTGCTGCTGCGCGATCTCCTCGACAGAAAGACCGCCAGCATAGTGGCCGCACGTGGAATTGAGCATCAGCCGAACGCCAGCTCAGGCGGACGGCGTCCATCACCGAGGTCGGACAATTCCTGCGGCCTTCCGTCATGGAACCTGAAAAGATGGCTAGGGAAGGGCCGTGATGCGGTTCTTTGTTCCGCATTGTGTTGACGTTCTGAACGAAATTTTGTGCCCCCACCGTACCCGCTCGAAAGGGAACTCACCGCTGGGACCCTGCGTTGGCCAAGTGTACTTCTACAGCCGCCGGGGGCCGTCAAGAAAGTCGAGCTACTGACGCCGGCCTGCCTCCTTCCGGGATGTGGCATCCGCACTTTTGTCAGGGAGCATCGATGATCGAAGCTGACGACCTCGCAAGCGCGCCCGATGAAATCAGCGCGGCCCAGTGGCGTCAGATCGTCAATGGCGCGACTGATACGGCCATCATCAGCGCCGATGAACGCGGACTCGTTACCAGCTGGAATACCGGCGCGAGCCGGATCCTTGGCTGGAGCGAACCCGAAATGCTCGGCAAGTCCTTGGACCGGATCTTTGCCGCAGACGCTGGCCAGGCGCAGTTGCGCAAAGAAATGGAAGATGCGACCGCGCACGGTAGGGGCGGCGGCGAGGAAGGCTGGCGCCTCCGCAAAGACGGGAGCCGTTTCTGGGCGGTGGGCGAACTGAGCCCGATCCGCGAGGGCGGAAAGATCGTCGGTTTCGTCAAGATCCTGCGCGACCGCACGATCCAGCGGGAGGCCGAGGAGATGATCCGTGAAGAGCGGCATTCGCTCGAAGTGCTCAATCGTGCCGGATCGGCCCTTGCCCTCGAGACTGATCTCCAGCGCCTGGTGCAAATCGTAACGGATGCGGGCGTCGAACTCAGCGGTGCCGAGTTTGGGGCGTTTTTCTACAACCTCACCAACGAGGCCGGCGAAAGCTACATGCTCTACACGCTTTCGGGAGCGCCGCTGGAGGCATTTTCGAAGTTTCCGATGCCGCGAAATACCGAAGTGTTCGCGCCGACCTTCAACGGCGAGGGCATCGTGCGCTCCGACGATATCACCAAGGATCCCCGCTATGGCAAGAATGCGCCGCGTCGAGGCATGCCCGAAGGCCATCTGCCCGTCCGGAGCTATCTCGCCGTTCCCGTGATTTCGCGGACGGGGGATGTGATCGGAGGCCTGTTCTTTGGCCACGGCAAGCCTAGCGTCTTTTCGGAGCGCTCCGAGCGGGGCCTCTCGGGGCTCGCCGCCGAAGCGGCCGTGGCAATCGACAATGTCCGTCTTTCGCAGGCGTCGCACCGCGAAATCGCAGAACGCAAGCGCGCCCAGGAGGCGCTCGTCGAGTTGAATGCCACGCTGGAAAAGCAGGTGATCGAGCGCACCGAACAGCTTAAGCGCAACGAGGAGGCGCTGCGGCAGTCCCAAAAGATGGAAGCGGTGGGGCAGTTGACGGGTGGGGTCGCCCACGACTTCAACAACCTTCTCCAGGTGATCATGGGAAATCTCGACACGTTGCAGCGTAATGTTCCTTCGGATTCCGCGCATCTGCAGCGCGCCGTGCGTCACGCGATGAATGGCGCCCAACGGGCGGCCTCGCTTACCCAGCGCCTTCTCGCGTTCTCGCGCCGCCAGCCCCTCGATCCCAAGCCGATCGACGTGAACGTTCTGGTCAACGGCCTTTCCGAGATGGTCCATCGCACGCTCGGCGAGACGATCGCCGTGGAGACCGTGCTCGGCGCCGGGTTGTGGCGCGTGGAAGCCGACCCCAATGAGCTCGAGGCTGCCATCCTCAATCTCGCCGTCAACGCTCGCGATGCCATGCCAAATGGGGGAAGGCTGACACTTGAGACCGGTAACGCCCACATCGACGAAGCCTATGTCGCGGCACATAGGGAAGTGGTGGCGGGCCAGTACGTCGTCATATCGGTCACCGACACCGGCGTTGGCATGGACCGGCAGACCGTGGCGCAAGCGTTCGAGCCCTTCTTCACGACGAAACCCGTCGGCAAAGGCACGGGACTTGGGCTGAGCCAAGTGTATGGCTTCGTCAAGCAGTCGGGCGGTCATGTGAAGATTTATTCGGAACTTGGGCAGGGCACCACCGTCAAAATTTACCTGCCTCGTCTATTAGGTGACTCGTCGGATGACACCACACCTGATGAGACGCTCAATCCGGAGGCGACCCAGGAAGAGACCATTCTCGTCGTCGAGGATGACGCCGACGTCAGAGCCTACTCTGTCGACAGCCTCCGCGAGCTCGGCTATCGCGTGCTGGAGGCCCATGATGGGCCGGCTGCTCTGCGGATTCTAGACCGGCAACCCCGAGTGGATCTCCTGTTTACAGACGTGGTCCTTCCGGGCGGTATGACGGGCGCGCAGGTCGCCGCTCAAGCCAGAGCCATCCGCCCCTCCTTGAAGGTGCTGTTCACTACCGGATATGCCCGCAACTCGATCATTCATCACGGCCGGCTCGATAAGGGCGTGCAATTGATCGTCAAGCCCTTCAGCTTCAATGAACTGGCCGCCAAGGTACGCGACGTGATGGATCAAGTCGAAAACTGAGCGATGGGGCGCGCAGCAGAACGAGTTGGCTTTTCTGCCGTGACACGTCAAGGATGATCATCGGCATCGAGCATTGGCCGTGGCGCCACCGATCGGGTCAAGTCAGCGCGGCGGCCGACGCTCGCGGGCGAGCCAGCCCACCGCATCTGACTTCACGGGGTCAACCTCGATCGTAACCTTTTCCGTCCTGCCGCAGGTAGAGCACTCGAACGTGCGCTCCTCGAATCCCCGCTCGCCGGAAGAGATACGCGACAGCGCGAGCCCGTGCTTGCACACCGGGCACATCGGACGATCGTTTAGGGACTCCATGCGACTGGCCTCGAAGGCAACATCGCAGGCGCTGCGGAGGACGGTTCGACTCTTACGCCTGGAGGAGGCCGCCGCCTTTGGCTATCCTCGCGAGCGCTAGTTCTGAATAGCGGGCCGTGAGACCTTTGGCTATCCGCGACAGGCGCCGTAGTTCAACGGCGGGCGACGGTCCCTGCAGTTCAATGGGGCAGGACGATTATCGTTCCTTCGACCTGGCCCGATCGCCGCTGAAACCGTCGACGTCCCGCCGACGTTGCTTTCAGGAGGTGGGTCGCAACGAGATTGCTCCGATGCTGGGGGGGCGTCGACAGCGGTCCGCAACACAGCGGGTCAATTGTGCGGGAATCGGCGGGCGGCTGCATCAAGGAAAAGCCGGAATTGTCGGCCGCCCTGCGTCTGCAATTGGAGCGGCTCCCGAAAACCGAAGCCCCCTGACTCGGCCCCCTCGGCTCGCCGATCTGTGGTTCACGCGGTAGCCGCCGCCCGCCCGGCGTCGGTGATGCGATACTCGATATCTCCGGATGGAAGTGGTTCGGTTTCCACGTGACCCGGCTCCACGAGCCGCGCCAGATTTCGTGGTCGAACGTCGGCGGGCTGACCAAGGATTCGCCGGGGAGCTTCCTCAGAAAATCGCGCTCCAGATCGGTCAGCTCCATCTTCGCGCTCCTCTGCGATCTCTTCCGGGCGACGCTGCGGGACCCGGTCGGCGCAAGAAGGACTCGATTCCGGAACCCGGCGCGGTTCACCTGCAGTTCAGGCCGGAACACCTAGTCTGTCATGGGGCGTTGCAGAAAGAGGGCCGTGATGGGTGCACCCGAGACTTTCGATGCCATGGCCATCGTCGTCGATTTGCTCGACGCGTGCCGGGACCGGCGAATGTCCGATCTGCTCGGCCTGTACGACGAAGACACCACCGTGGAATGCTGCGAAGGCGGGAGGTTCGAGGGCAGGCGGGCATTGCGTTCCTATTGGACACTGAGGTTGGCGGATCAGCCTCCCGGCCCCTTCCAGATCGAGGCGATCGTGCCGGAAGACGGCGGCATCTACCTCGAGTACCGCGATGCAGGGGGACGGCTGTTCCGGACGCGCCTCCGCTTGAACGCCGCCGGCAAGATCGTGCACTCGACCTGCAATCCGCTGGTCACCAACGATGAGGCGTTTACGGTTTGATGCCGTGACGACTGTCCGTTCGCGGCGGCCTAAGCCGACCGCTCCAGCTGCCGCCGTTGTCGATTGCGCCGTCGCCCCTCGCGTCTGCTTGGTCGCTGTGCCGGGATCGCGCGTTCGAGCAGGCGTGGCGGAGGCGCGGTCAGTGCATCGGGCTGCGGCGGCGCGGATACAGCTGAGACCTCCGGCGCGACCGGCTGGGGGGCCGACGATTCCGCAACACTGAGGATCTCGCGGCCGGCGTCGGTGAGCTGCCAGCCCGTTTCGTCCCGCAGCACCAAGCGCGGCCCGAGGTCCAGCATCCTCACGAAGGTCCCGCTTTCGTGATACTCGAGCCAGCCCCGATCCCTCCAAGCCAGCCCAATACTCAGCCGGCGTCGCCTTGTCCTGGTAGAGCATCGGATAGTTGATCTTTTCGATGCAGATCCGGCCGATCCTGGATCGGCTCGAAGGCCCGAGCGTGCTCCATGATCCTGCGCGCGGCTTTTTCGGATTCGGAGTAGGGGCGGTCGCCAACGTGTTTCATTGCTATGAATTTAGAGAGTTAGAAACGGCCGCAGCAACCTTTGGGGGCCAAGAGGCAGTCGCTGGGGCCGCTGTCTCGGCCGGTTCGCTCCGGCCGACTCGCGAATGAAACCGTGTCAGCTTTGCACGAGCAGAGCAATTGCAACGATTGCGAAAGGGCAAAGCCCCAAAAGGACGATGCCTACGCGGACGAATGTTTCGGCCATGGCACACCCCGACAGTGCAGCATTTGTCACATAGCTTAAGCCCGGGCGTCTCTCGCTGAAAGCGCAATTTATGCCGGATGCACGTAGCCCGAATAGGCTATAAAACCGCACGTCCAAAGCGCTCCTCGCAGACGCTAGGACCTATTGTTTTAATGTCTCGGGTTCAAATCGGCGGAGGGCCGCCGACTCGGCCCCAAGGGGCTGCATGGAACTTCCGCCGCCAAAGCCACTAATAGCGAGCCAGATTGGCAGGCCCCCTACCTTCGAGATGCTTGTCGATTGTCCGTTTCGCTGCAGCGATCGCTTCCTGGGTACGTTGATAGGTCATTGTTCTGATCGTTTGTCCGCCAGCGATCGGCGTCGCTTCCACCAAGAACCCGCCGCCGGGTTGCTCGATAATCACCAATCGGTGCGCTAGATATTCAAGTTCGTCCGTCACGTTGGTGATCTCGTTCTGGATTTCGGAACAAGCGGGTAGGCCCGGAATGTTCCAAATGTCGAGGTCGGTCTTCCGGGCGCAGCAAGCTCTGCGTTGGTGTCAGCGCTCTCACAACTCGATGGCGGCCGCTTCCGGCTTTAGGTGGAGGGCGCGACGCCGCCCGCTTAAAATACACACGGACCGTTGGCTCTAGCCCCAGGATGTAAAGTGCAAAATCCTGACGAGTTGATGACTGCGGCGGTACGTAAATGTTTCTTACCTAAGAAGGAGTAGGCTCTGGGCTTGACCGACGCCTCGGGTCGAAGCTGGCACTGAAGCGCTAGCCGTCGTGGGATTGAAGGTCGCACGCGACGCAAAACAAGCCGCTAGGAATTCGCCATTCCGCGCAGGTACGCAATCCGTGGGTCAAGGCGCGCCGCCGGTCAATGAAAGAGTTTTTCGAGCTCTACGAGAATATGCATATGATCCTTCGTGGTAACCGTCATCGCGCGCTGCGACCGTGTTGGATCTTGTCGGGGTTGACTGGCGAAATGGTGATCACGATTGCGGGTTGGACCACGCAGACAATGGACACCGCCCGACATTGCCGGGTGGGTGGCCGCGGGTCGATGCTGAACTCATCGGGCTCGCTGCGAAGTTTGAGCCGTTAGTGCGCGAATACTACGCGCGGCATGTAGAATGGGCGCGGTTGCACACGAAGATGCATGAAGAAATGGACGAGCGGTTTGGTGAGGGTGCGCCGATCGATGTGTGGGATAAAGCAAATAACAGATCTCTGACCGAAAAAGGCAGGTTCTTTGAGGAGGCCCGCGACAGGCTGGGTATTACGGAGATTTGCGAGCATCGGCGGACTGAAGGCAAAAGCACTCGTTGCATTCTGGCACGCCAGTCCGCTTTGTGCGGGTGATGGCGAGTTCTACTTTCAAGACGAAGCCGCCTTTCAGAGTCTGTTCCAGTCGCTGAGTTCTGTGGGCTTGCGGGTAGTGATCGGGCCACGGGGTATGCAATGCCCGAGTGGCCGAACGTCGAGCAGCAAGATGAAGACGACGAGGCGGTCTGAAACGGGCTAGCTCGCGCTGGCTCAAGAAAAAGACGCCGCCGGTCTCAAAAATACACGCCCGGCGGCGTTTCCTTCCTGAACTGGGACGCTGAAATTCCCAGCACCAAGCAAACTGCAGGGGCTGTGCCACGGGCCGATGACGCATCAAGTGCGCGTGATATGTGAGACCGTTCACACGCGATCATCGCGAGTCGGCCTAACGCACCGATGGGTGGCAACTCGGTGTCGGAGAATCATGATGCCGTTTTTCAGCAGCCAAAGCTTGGCGTCAGCAGCCGCCGCTTCAGTGCTCAGTATTCTCGTCGTGGGAGCGCTCGCCTTTTCGGCCGTTGGTTATGTGGAGTGGTCATCGGGCGTTAATCTGACCCATTTCATGGGCCGGACTGCCGCGGATGCCTCAACGCCGGTTCTACCGCTCAAGGGGCGAACAGGTTGCGAGCAGGGCAATAGGCCGCTGCCCGCGCTTTCTCTACCGCTCGAATGACGCCGACCTAAAGCGACAGCGCCGAATGTCCCTAGGAGACTAAACCGCCAGACGGGCAGGCAGGGCCTCATCGCCTGCTGGCGACGTGCATCGGCGAATTTGTGCCTGGCTCGGGCGCCCCCATAGTTGCCCATATGGCAATGCCTATGGCGAGCGCTAACAGCACGGTCTTTGTAGCAATCTTGTCGCCAGACATCTTGAGACGCCTCTCATGCGTCAGCGCGGCAAATCTCAAAAACTACGCCGCCGGGCCCGAAATGGTTTGTCCCGGCGGCGCCCTGTCATTCCCAGCGCTAGGGCCCTGAAATTCCCAACGTCACTTGCTTAGCAGGTACCCGGAGTGACGGCTGTTGCCTAACTCACACAAGGTCCAAAAGAGGAGCCGACGCTCAGGGCCGGTGCGCCAGCTCCTCCGAAACGTGACCGTGCTGCGTCCCCAACGGTCCCGTCCCTCAGAGAAGCCTGCGCCGATCACGTTGCTGATTTGCTAACGCCTCGGGAACAAGTGGGAATGCGAAGAGTCAATTCGTTGCTCCCGCGATCAGGTGCCCCCCCGACCGGGAGTTCAGTGGCGACCCTGGTGCCCCCAGCGCCGGGGTCGCTTGTAGCGTCCCCCCGAGGCCCTCGGCAAGTGCGCTGCGACGTCGAGTGCAATTCAGGCTGCCGCGGATGTACCGGCATTCTGCCTGAACCGAGGTGGCTCTTGCTCACCGGCGCCCGCGCCCCCAGCAGACGAAACGACGGCCTCAGCGATCCCTAAGCTGGGGCCGTTTTCGCGTTTTGTGTGTAGAATTGGCCGCGGGCGCGGAAGACACGCCATCGGGGCCCGGGCTATTGCGGCGAACAGGGAGGCGATTGGGGAGCGTTTGTCGTCGACCAGATGGGCTTACAGGCACCTGCGGGATTGCTTGCCATCCACACCAACATGCCCGCCACCGTTCCAGCCGACGTCGACAAGGCCTTCAAGGCCGGCAACCCACGGCCGTCCAGTCTCTCCGCAGAGGAACGACGCGCCTATGAACAGCTGGTCAGAACTCTGGCGCGAACATGCTCACCGGAGGTCACCCATGAAAAGATTGGAGGCGATGCGCCAGTTTTCGGCGTAGCTCGAGTGGTAGGCTTTAGCCCACGAGCGATGGGAGTGCTGTGGTCACCATTGTCAATTGGGGATTGGAGGACGTTTCATTAGTGCTCGACCAAATGCGCCGATCATTGCTGCCGCCTCATGATCTCCACGATCATCGAGAATGCGATGAAGCGTGCTCGCACTTTCTTGGAATACGGGCAAAAGCGATGGGTCACGTTCGCACAAGACACCTGCGATACACAGTGCAAGGGCCTCCACACCCATCTTCGCTTGAGCTAACGGATCTGCTGCCATCTTTTCCTGCCTTCATCGACAGTTTATTCGTACACTGCGCGGTCCCGGGCTCAGTTTTTGTGATGACGCTCGCTCCGGGAGGTGATCAGGCCCTTCAATTCCTCGACAAGACGCCGCCTGATGAAGCTGCGTTCTGCGTCAGTCAGTTGAGTGTCCAACAGCTTTCGGTATCGCCGTACATTTGCTTCGCGAGTCCACCGAGCATCCGCGCGGGATACTTTCAACGGCCGATGCCGCTTCGTCGCAGCATGTCGTTCGGAATCGCAAACGGCGCGCACCGGCTTGCTCAACCGAGGCAGCTGCATCGCCATTCCGCCGCGCGGCGGCGGATCATCCTCGTCGTCCAGCCGCTTCAGGGCCGCGAGGATGTCGGCAAGGCGCAACCGATGTGGAATGCCAGGGATCTCCCGCAGGGTCGGTTGCGATTCGATGACGTACATATCCGATGCCCAGGACGATAGGATGACGCGCTTCTCGTCCGTCGAGAGCCGCGCGTCATTCAATACATCGCCGGGTGAATTGTAGTGGGATACTGAATGAAATAGCGACTCATTGATGTTGGCATTGCGATTGACATGGCTCATGTCGTGCCTCCTGTTTCTCCTTTCGCCCAGAGACGCGTTGCTGAAGGCTTGGATATAGAGGTCGGCGACGGTCGTGCGCCGCCGACCTCTGGCCTTAGTTGCTGTTGATCACGATACGCTTGACGTTCGACCGTGACTGCTCGGACCTCGGTAGCGTCACGGTGAGGACGCCGTTCTTGAAGTCGGCCTTCGCCCTATCTTCCTCGACGCCATCAAGCGGAATCTGGCGCTCGAAAGAGCCGTAATATCGCTCGCTGACGAACTTGGAATCGTCGCTGCGTTCTGCTTTCCTTTCACCCCGGATTGACAGGATGCCATTGGCAATTTCAACCTGGACATCCTTTTCGCTGAGGCCTGGAAGCTCGGCGGAAACCGTAACCTCCTTGTCGGTTTCATTCAGTTCAAGGCGTGGCCAACTAAACTGGCCCTCCATCAACGGAGCGTTGATGCGACCGAATGAGCCGAAGCCGCGAAAGGCGTCATCGAACAGACGGTTCATCTCACGGTGAAGCGTGAGAAACGGATCGAATGCCTCTCGTCCGGTTGAGAGTTCTTGCCCTTTGCCCCAGGGAACGAGATCCCGAATACCCATGATATCCTCCTTAACTTGACATGCAGCTGGTCAGCGCACGGACGGGTACCGTCCGTGCGTGTTTTGGCCCAATAGGAAGCGGGCTCAGGCCGCCTTCTGCGTGATTTGTCCGCCAGGAGCGCCACTTCCGATGGCAATACGCCGAGGCTTCATGGCCTCGGGGATTTCGCGCACGAGCTCGATCCGCAGCAGACCGTTCTCGACCATTGCCGATTTGACCTGCACGTGGTCGGCGAGGCTGAACTGTCGCTTGAACGGACGCGCCGAGATACCCTGATAGAGGTATTCGTGCTGGTCCTTGTCGCCCTTGCGGCCTTCCACGGTCAGCACGTTCTGCTCAGCCGTCACCGAAATCTCGTCCTGGTTGAAGCCGGCCAGTGCGACCGAGATCTGGTAACGGTCCTCTCCGAGCCGCTCGATATTGTAGGGCGGGTAGTTGTCTTCGGACCGTTGCTGGGTTTCGTCGAGAAGATCGATGAGGCGGTCGAATCCAATACTCGAACGCCACAGGGGAGCGAAATCGTATGTCCTCATAGCCAAGTCCTCCAGAGAGCAAGATGGATACGAAGGAGCGCAAGACGATCGGTGCAAGACACCTGTCCGGCGCCCTGGTTGCTTTGCCGAGCCCAACCCGGCGCCCGGCACCGCCCGTAAGCGGCAAAAATCCAATTAGAAAAGCGGCGATCAGTTTCAAGAGCGTTCGCAAAAATTTTTTGGCTTGGTTTTAGTCGGGTTATTCCGGCCCGCGCACCGGAACCGAGTTCGGGCAGTTGGCTCGCGAGGGCACGCCGGCCATCTGCGCCGGGTCGGGAGACCGCTCAATGCTGAATCTCGCGCGGGAACGGAGAAGTTTGCACTTTGTCCCCGGGCGTGCCAGTCCCATTGCGGTATTTCCATTTGCTCTGGGGCCGGCTGCCGTGCAAAGGCTCACCACGAAGGCACGCGTCATGTGAGATCCGTTGCGCAGCCGGCGCGGAAGCCTAGCTTGCAACTGACCTGTCAGAATTTCAGCCGGCCAATCCGGGCAATTCGCTCCGCAGGCCAGTCATAATGAAGTTCACGCCTATCGCCGCTACAATGAGCGCCATGGTGCGGGTCATAACGTTGATCCCCGTTTTTCCCAGGAACCGCTCAATCGCCGCCGCCGTCCAGAGTGTCAATCCGATCAGGAATGTTGCGATGATTGACGCCGCAGCAAGCAGCGCCTTCGAAAGCCAACCAGGATTATCATTGGAAAGGGTGATCATGATGCCGACTTCGGCTGGTCCGACGAGCAAAGGGAATGCAAACGGTGTTATCGCCATTCCATGGATATCTACCTCGCTGCTGTCAACTCCGCTGGATTGCAAGAATTTCCCATACTGTGCCTGAAACATCTCGAGCGCGATGACCAGTGCGAGCAACCCGCCCGCGATACGAAAGTCATCGAGGCCGACATTGAAGAAGCCGAGGATCTGCTTGCCGAGGACCGCGGCCCCCACAAAGAAAACCGCAACCGCCGTGCATGCCAAGACGATGATACGATGGATATTTGCGCTTCGCGCCTGCCGCGTGATCGCAAGAAAGACTGGAATGGCTCCGACCGGATTCGTCAGCGCATAGAGCAGCATCGTGATTCCGACGAACTGATTCCAAAGCATAGTCGCAGCCCACCTTGGACAGCTGAACGCCGCCGCCCTCAATCCTTTTCGATGGTAATTTGTGACTCAGCTGCGAGGCCAGCCAGTGAACTCACTATTGTACGACGCAAAACGTCATCTGGAATGTCGGCGGATTTACACACGATAATGCGTGGCGCCTCGCTACGACCGGCCCAGACCAGGCTGTATTTGTGAATTAAACCGCCCGACTTGATGCTTTCAAGGGCCTCGGTAAGTAAATCGTGAAGCTGTGCCGTCATGATGGAGCCCGCAGTTAGGTGCCCGACGTCTCCAATTCAGTCATTTCCAATTCGCAACATCGCGCGAGCGAGCTCGAGCTCACTGATTGCCTGGCGCAATGCCGGCGGGCCGCACTCTTGTCGCCGTTCGCACAGGCTGCGCTCAATTCAGCAACGTGTCGACGCGCCGTGTCCGCGTGCGCCACAAGATCCGCAGCCCCTGCAAAGCTGGATCCCCGTTTCGGGTCCATGGTCAAATTGTCTCCGAGGACCTTTCGGCAAGCTGAAGCTTGGCCACAACAGACGATAGGAGCAGAGTCAGCCATTTCAAGGGTTCTTGGCTGTGGTCGCAGCCCGGAAGGCTTGTGATTGTAGAGCCGACCGCCTCGAGATCATCGTTACGAAGCAGCGAAGCGAGCCCACTGACTCGTCAGGGGTATTCTGTGACCCCGCAGCACAGCTATGCGCTCGACTTGGTCGCGACGATCACGCGGCTGCAGGCATCGTTGCCGACCAAGCTGGCGGTGCGCTGCCCTCTGGGTGCCGAACCGCGCGATCGCGACCAACATCTCCAAGCCGGTGCAATGCGACATGATGCCGATCAAGCGGGCAGGTGGGTGGTACGAGGCGCCGGGCGCGACGATGGAGCGGGCGGTTCGGCGCGACGATGGTAAGCGGCAAGGAGACCCCGTCTGGCGGAGGGGGTGAACGATCGGCTATCGGCTGCTAAGTTTGTGAGCCGATGT
>NZ_JAUMTJ010000106.1:0-16092 GCF_032654765.1 Bradyrhizobium sp. 33ap4
TCGAATCTTTGCAAATCCGATGGAATCACACCCCACTGAGATCACTCACCCATTTTTCAGTCAGGCTCTGAGGAGGCGAGCATGGCGGCCGTCGCCCCGCGCGGTCGCGTGACGGATGGCGCATGGAAGCAGCCAAGGAGGTCTTGGCATTCTTTCGTCATGCGGTTTGCAGCGGGTACGACGGCATCGTCGACGCCAAAAGCGCGTGCGGCAATCTCGAGCGCGCCGTTGCCATGCCACCTGCTTGACGGCGGCTCATTTGCTGATCAGCCGACAGCTTTCTGCTTGATCCAATAGGCGATGATAAAGGCCTGATCGGTAAAGGTCAGCTCGAGGGGATCCAATTCGAGCTCTTTGCAGATCTTACGTTTCTGCTTTTCGAACTCTGCATATTCCATGGCTATTACGGTCCCGCCAGGTAGAGCTTTTTGATCTGACTCCGTGCGGAGAAAGTCGCGAACCTGGGCTATGACAGATTTGGCATCGCCATCATGGGATTTGATGTCCTGCCCGGCAATGTCGGAAATGAATTTTTGGTACCGATATCGCTCTTTGTCCAAAACCAAACAGCTCTTCCGGCGCTGCTGCGTCGCTCCAAATCGCTTCGCGCCCAGAAAGATCCCCAATTCAAGGGGCATATTGAAACGCGGCAACCGGTTTGTACTGTCCAATTCTGTTCGACAAAGATCGTGAATGCCGTAACGGCATTGTTCGACCAGATTCATGATTTTTTCGATGCGGGTCCCCCCGCTATCACTGCTTTCGAGCGCGCAACGCGGCTGAAAGCCACACCGGGCGACCGTGAAAACAATTGCGTCGAAAAAGGGTCTGTATTTCTTATCGAAGGGACAATTTATGAAGACAGCTAAGTCCGCCGATGGACGAGGCATCAAGACCTACCGCGAACACCGGTGATGGCCTTTTCCAAACGCTGCACAGTGAAGTCTCGTGGCTTGCCGGGCGGCTTTACAATAACAACACCGTCCGACGTCGCCGCGATTGGATCGTAGCCGGCGGTCTTGTATAGAGTTTTGATCCGTTTCACGCTCGAGTTCTTACCCGGGACTACCGTGGCCCAACGGTCCCCCGCGGCCTTCTTCACCTCGGCGGCAGGCAACATTCGGAACGTTACTCCGGCGAGTCTGCCAGAATGTCCCATGCCCGGCGCGGACTTCTTGGCCTTGGCCACCGTTCTCTTGGATTTCTTTACCGTCATTTGCTGCCACATCTGCGAGAATTTGCGACTCTCTCCTCGAAGAGAAAATAGAGCCACTCCATCCAAACGAAAAGAGGGCTGGCCCAATTTTTAAGACGATAGATCCTGCGGAGAACGCCAGTTTACTTCGATCGGGGCGAAATCTTTCACCTTAAGTAGAGACGACTTTAAATAACAATTACAACAGGCAAGCGTGACTTAGGCTCTCCCGATTTCAAGAGGGAACGGTTTCTGAGCGAACAGGTGAAATAAGGCGACCGTCCAGACGCAGTTGACCGGCATCAAGAAGATCCGTAACTGCCGCCTCGGAGTTTGCGCGCTGGTAGATCCGAAGCCAAACAAGCGTGCAACAGCCTGGATCAGCTGTTCCTGCTCGGACGCCAAAATTCTCGGCGACCACCCGACCGATTGCCAGCTTGACCTCTTCTGCTGGAAGATATTCGGGCTTCCGCAGCGAATTGGAATCGATCTCGCTTCGATCCTTACGACCACTTGCTGGTCCGACAGAGAGTAGAATGGTCCACCCACGATATCGCCCTTCTGCTTGGCAGCCCTTACGGCGGGCCAGGACCGCGTCACGAATGCGGTTGCCCGCTCTCGCCAATCCCCACAACGATCTTATCCGGACGACGATCTCTGATTCGTGGATTGGTCCCTCGACCGAAACAACGCGAACAACATACTTCAACATCTCGGGGAGCGGCGTTTCGTGAGGCTCGCGCCGACGGTTAACTGCAAAGCTCGCCTTCTCGTAACGCGGAACATCCGACCGTTCGTTCAAGACCTCCCCTACGACCACAACGACATCGCCTTCCTCATGAGCTGTGAAACGTATGGGGACCGCCGAAATGGAGTCGGCTGCACGCTCATCCGTCTCGCGCCAATGGGCTTTTGCGGCCTCGATAGCCTTGACGACCTTTGCCGTCTCCTCTTCAGGCCGGTGGAACCAGTCGGTCGACCAAATCCGGTGCAGAACCCAGCCGTGCGCTTCGACAACGTTTTGCCTGAGGCGGTCCCTATCCCTGGCAGACCGAGATGAATGATAATGCGCCATCACACTCAACCCCAAGCACAAACCGCCCGGGCCTTTCGGGGTCAGCGACGGCCAGGTCCACAAAGAAGCCGGCTGTACCGATCTGGTTCTTCACGTCGTAACCCAGATTGGCAAGGGCAGCTGCGACCTGCTC
This sequence comes from Bradyrhizobium sp. 33ap4, assembly GCF_032654765.1. Lineage (NCBI taxonomy): Bacteria > Pseudomonadati > Pseudomonadota > Alphaproteobacteria > Hyphomicrobiales > Nitrobacteraceae > Bradyrhizobium > Bradyrhizobium sp. 33ap4. The sequence goes on from NZ_JAUMTJ010000106.1 coordinate 2,404, forward strand.
TTCGAAAATCGAGTAGGCATCTCGACCGCTTTCCTCCGCCAGACCCAGCCTTCTCGTCTGCGCAAAGGAAAGAAACATCTTGAGGGCGACGACCCCTCGCCCTTTTGCACGGGAAGGTCAATGTCATCGCCGGTTATCGACGCAAAGACCTCGCAGCGCAGCTTGGCACGCGAGATCAAAACGTTCAGACGACGCTCGCCTCCGTCCGAGTTCAGCGGACCGAAGCTCATCGAAATGAAGCCCTCCTTCGTCCTGCCGTATCCGAGGGAGATAAAGATTACATCGCGCTCATCCCCCTGAATGTTTTCGAGATTTTTCACGAAGAAGGGTTCGCTCGTGCTTCGTCCAAAGAATTCCTCAGTGTCGGGATGCTCCCGTCTCAGAAGCTCAAGTTCATTCTGGATCGCCTGGCGCTGTGCGACGGAGAGCGTGGCGACGCCTAGGCTTCTGGCGGGAGTCTCGCGAGCATGAATGACCGGTGCGGCGCGCTCAAGCAGCCGTCGTATCGGAAGATGATCTCGCTTCTTCGCGAATTCTCCGTTCAACACCCCCAACGGGCCAATACCGCAATGCGCATTCAGCTTGTCGCGGCTATCGGTTAGCCGCTGTATCAGCGTAGCTTCCCCTTTTGGAGCCGGGGCGGATCCGCCTCGCGAGCGCTTTAGCTCCTCGAGTAGCACGCGTTTGTTCGCCTTTGCTTGAGTGAAGCTCCAACGCGAGCGATGACAGACCGGCGTCTCGAAGCCGGCGATGCACGACGTCAAGCGCAGCCATTTTTTCAGCCACGAACAAAACTGTTCTTCCCTGCGCGGCAGCAGCGGCGATGATGTTTGTGATCGTTTGGGATTTGCCAGTGCCCGGCGGTCCCTTGATCACCAGGTGGCGACCGCGCGCGACTTCCTCGATTGCTACGGTTTGGGGACGAGTCGGTATCGATCACATGGTTCATTGCGACCGGAAGATTGATCGGATCGATCTTGCCGTCGTCCGCAACGATCGGGTCGGGAGCTTCAAATCCGTCCTGCAACAGGCTCTGTATTGACGGATGCAGGTCCAGCGATCCATCGACCGGCCAATTCTCTGGATCCAGGTCCCGGTACATCAGGAACTTGGAGAACGAGAAGAAGCCGAGAACCATGGCGTCGCTACGAACTTCCCATCTCGATTTGCCGGAAACGGTCTCCGCGACGCTCGCCAGGTAGCCGGCGATGTCCCCTGCGTCCTCGTCGCTGAAGTCGTCGATCTTTGAGCCCGAATTCACCGTCCGTCTTTGCCTGTAACGACAAATTTGGCGAGGGCGGCTCCGATCGCGAAACCAGATGGAAGCGATCCGCAGCGCTGCTGCGTTCAAGACGTACTGGTAGAAGGACGAGTGGCGTGAGGCGCTCAACATCCGACTTGTCGTCTTCAAACCACTTCAACAAGCCGAGAGCGAGATAGAGAATGTTGACGCCCTGCTCCTCCTCGAGGGTCCAAATATCCAGGAGACGTTTTTGCAGCGCCTCAAGTGACAGCTTGGTTTGGAGGCGCTTATCCGTGTGCCGCGCCTGAATTCCTGTTTCAGCCGGCTGCGCCAGTGTGTTCGAAGTCGCGCTTTCCTCGGACGCCTGTTCAGCCGGCAGAAACGTGAAGCGCTTGCCCTCTGCCAGGAGGCGAAATACCTCTGACGTCTTCTCGTCAACGATCTCTATAGCGCGAATATTTTTCTCAGCGGGATGTTGATCAGCCGATTGCGCGTGCCCAAGTCGAGCAACGCCTTCCGATCCGCGAGAAGCCTTTGTCTTATCGGCGTCAATGGAGCCCCACTCCCCTTTGAAACCGCAGATTGCAGGACCAAGCAACGTCTGGTCAAGCAGGCGGCAAATGCGCGCCCGCCAGCGATCGGAACCCAAATTCAGCGACCGATCGGGCTGAAGCACTGCAAGGCAATGGGTCCAGAATGGCCGCGGCGCAACTGATTGCGCCCCATCGGGCGGCGCTAGCTGTGCAAAGCATTGGCGTCTTATTCTTTCGTTGAACCCACTCTCAAGCGCGGAACTGGACATGAAAGATACCGGACGGAAATCGCGCGGCCTCCTGCTACGACGCAGGATGGTGAGCATGCCGTCCAAAATTCGCGAGAAGGCAGGCCAGCGAGATCGCCGGTCATCACAGGCCTACCCTCCTTGCCCCTTTGTCGGTGGCCATTATCGCGGACGCTTGAACTTCCGCCACACGAGATAGCCACCCAGTCCTCCGCCGATCGCCGAGGATACCAAGCTCGTGAGCGCAAGCCCAAAAGTAGCATCCAGAAATATCTGTTACCGATCTATCGACAAACACGCCGGTGGTTGATGCTTCGACCAAAGCGCAAAAGATCACTGCGATAGCCCGCTGGTGAACATGGCCACGCCCGGATCAATCGTCACCTCTCCAACGGTGCGCTTGGTTGTAGCGGCCGCCGCACGAATGATACCGCAGCGCCAATAATCCATGGCCAATAGCTCAGTTGGGACAGCATGCGTTACGTCGATACCTCGGGCAACTTCGGCTGCCTGTAAGTTCCGAAATACAGGACGCACGCTGAAGCAATGATGCTGAAGAACATGAAGGCAGCCGCCCAAGCGCTGTAGTTTTCTTTGAAGATCACCAAATACGCACAGATTCCGATCGCAACCACAAGCGCGACGGCAGGCATCACGACCATCATCCGTTCGCGCAAATGCTTCGACTCCAGGCCCTCGTAGAGGCGTCCAACCTAAAGCATGAAGGCCTGGAAGTCCTCGTAAATCTCGTACGATTTATCTCGATTGACCAGGATGTATCGCGCCTGCCATTCGTCGTCGGCGTCCTTTACGACCCCTTCCCAAACAATCTTATCGCCCAATTTGCTCGGCCCATAAGCGTCATACAGGTCATCGCCGTTGCGCCCCTCGAAGATCTGCTTTGCTTCGACTTTCCTCATAAAATCCCCCAATTCACTCAGAGAATGCTACCAAATGGCAGCTGGCGCACAAGGTGCTCTAGCGGATAGGAGTCATTTCCCGCCAGCCAATATTAGACAGGCCGCAATGCAGGTTTTCGGATCAGGGCCGCGCCTCGACTCGCCACAAGGCGACGCCGCACGCCAAGCAGTGGCGGCTCTGCGCGGCTATGCTTATCAACTTTATGCGTCGAGCCTCGCCTGGCTGGCGCTAGGCGACCGCTCGATCCTTCACCTCGAAGTTGCAGAGGATTATTCCGTCACGACGCAGCATGCGCTAGAGGGCACGCAAGTAAAGGATACCGTTCGCAGCGGCAACATTACCCTCCAATCAGAAGGGGTACGAACCGCGATCGATGCCTATGTCGACCTGGTCGCGCGAAATCCATACCGCACTGTCTCGCTCCACTATCTGACAACCTCCGAGATCGGTCTCGAGCGCAATAAGGCGCATCGCGTCGACGCAACACCAGCACTTCATTATTGGCGACGCGCGTCCGCCGGCGCAGACCCGGCGCCGCTCCGCGCGCTGATCAGCTCGCTCGATCTCAAGCAAGCCACCCGGATCTATCTCGAATCGCTTTCTGACGAGGCATTTCGCAACGACTTCCTGCAGCGTATTCACTGGGACTGCGGCGCTCCGGGACTTTCTGACGTGCGCGCAGATCTGGAGGCAGGGCTTATCGAATATGTCGCCTCTGCCCGGAAACTATCGAGCCATACTGCCAAGACTCTCACCTCTGCAGTGCTCGAACGCGTCCTGCGGACCGCGACCTCCGACGAGGGACGCGCGCTTCGCCGCGCGGACTTGTTGGCACTGATCGATGAAGCCGCGTTGGTCGCCGTTCCGATCGAGCAGCTCGCTGCGGCCTTCCAGGGACTAGGCACCGCAAACACCATATCGCGCACTCCACTCCTGGTGCCGGCAAACGATCTCCCGCTGCCTGAGACCTATGCGCCGCGCAACGCGTTGGTGGCTGCAATCGATGCAGCCCGGTGCGCATGCGGCCTCGCCATTGCGAGCGGCGGGACCGGTCTAGGCAAGTCGCTCGCGGCAAGGCTCGTCGCGGCGCAGAGCGGCGTACCCTGGTCAATCGCCGATTTCCGTCACCTATCGCCTGAGGAAACTGCGGCGCGGCTCGCCCAATTGCAAGGCGAGCTAGCCGCCTCGCCTGCGACGCACGTCATCCTCGACGATTTGAACGAGCTCGACGATCCGATGGTACGTGACGCGCTCGTTCGTGTGCTTGCAAGCCTTGGGCGACGCGACACGACCGCGATCGTTACCACCTATCGGGCTCCCGCGAGCACGACCCTGCACCAGCTCGCGCCCGGTGCAGTGCCGCCGGTCGACATACCCTATCTCCACGAGGGGGAAGTTGCCGGCCTCGTGACCGCAGCGGGCGGCGATCCAAAATATGCAGGTTCGGTCTATCGCGCGGCGGCGAACGGTCATCCGCAACTGACGATGGCGGCGCTGCTCCATTTGAAAAACAGCAACTGGTCGCGCGCTTCGATCGCCGCAGTGCTGGGCGGCCAGTTGCAGTCCGAGATCGGCGCGGAGCGGCGTGCAGTGCGACAGCGGCTGGTCGGCTCGCTTTCGGCCGATGCGCAAACGCTGCTGTTGCGCACGAGTCTGATCCGAGGGGGTTTCAGTCGCAACCTCGCCATCCAAATCGCTGGGCTCGACCCCGCGGTGGCGCGCGGCGGTCTGGTCCTCGACCAGCTGGTGGGGCCCTGGATCGAGCCGTTTCGCCGCAACCAGCTCCGCGTCTCGCCCTTGCTCGATAACGCGGCGATCGACGTATTCTCTGCGGCCGAACTCCGTGCCATCCACCGCTGCGTCGCGGGCGCGATGATGCGAGGCAAAGATATGGATGCCGTCGATGCCCCAGCGGCTATGCATCATGCGCTCAACAGCGAAGACACTGATCTGGTGGTCGGGTTCGCACTCAGCGTGATCACCTGCAATATTGGGATAATCGACATGCTCGCGCCGTTCCTGGCCGAGCTCATGTTTCTGCCCGTAGACGCACCGATCTTCCCAACGGACATGGCCGCCTCGGCGATGATGCGGTTCGCCCAATTGCTTGTGCTGCTTCCCTATGGCTCGCCCGAGCGGGCACGCGCCTGCTGGAACGCGTTCGAACAGGAGCGCGTTTATGTGCTGGGCGAGGAAATGTTCGAGGGTTTCGCGCTCTCCAAGCTTTTGCTTCATCCGCGCACTGGCGAGCTGTTCGAGGATTGGCTGGAGATCCTGCTCCGGTTCGACCGGCTCTGCCAGTCCGACCAGCGGCTCGCCGTGACCAGCCACAATTTCAAGTCGCAGCTAGGCAGCAACCCGCATGTCAGCGGCGTGCTGTTCGCCGGACAGCTGCGCAGCATCCAGACCGTTACCCGATTCCGCGAGATCATGGAGCGGCTCGACCGAGAAGATGCGGGGACGCGGGAGCGCCTTTTCTCGCCGTTTCAGCCGGGCCGCGGCGACATCTCAGTCCTGGTCAATCACGGGTGGCTCAAGGAATCGCGGACCGGGGACTTCGACTGGGAGGCAGCTCAACGCGACTATGGCGCCTGCGCCGACCTGGCAATGCGCTGGGCCAATCCAATGCTAGCCTCTCGCTGCGCAATCGCACGGGCCGTTTGCATAGACGAAAATGGCGACGATGCGGAGCGCGCTCTCGTTTGCCTGACCGATGCGGAAGCGCAGATCGGGACCGACATGGTGTTCGGCCGCGCGCGCGCCAAGATCCATTGGCGTCGGCGTGACCATGCGGCCGCGCTGCCTCTGCTGACTGCGGCAGCCGAGGCAGGCGGCCAAGACATCATCGAGCGCGCCTATATCGCGCGTGAAGCGGGGATCAGCGCGGCGATCCTCGGCGATTGGCCAGCGGCGCAACTCTGGTTCGAACGCGCCCAGGCCGCAGCCGCGATACGGACCGAGATCCCATCGGTGCGGGCGATGGCGATCGGATTGCTCGCCGACACGGCGCAAGCAGCGTATCAGGCCGGACGGCCCGACGTCGCCATCCTCAAGATGCGCGATGCACTGACGGCGTTGCCGACGATCGACGAAGACGGAACGCTCACCGAAGCACATTGCCATCGGGTGGTGCGCCACGGCCTGCTATGGCTGTACCGCAAGATCACTGGAACGAAGGCTGGCGGCCAGGAGGAAGTGGTCTACCAGCCCGGCGCCGCCAGCAATCCCGAACCGCTGGAGGCGATCCGTTCGCACCCGGTGATCGCGCTCGATCTCTCCTTCTATCTCCTCGCCGACGCCGATCAAGCGCTCACCGAGCCGACCGGCTTCTACCGCGAATTCCGCACCTATCTCGTCGATGGCCCCATCCTCTCTTCGGAGATTTCGGCGGCGATCGCCGAGGACCATAAGGCGATCACCACGCACGACCCGAGCGATTTCGTAGCGCGCGTGCGCCGGCACGCCTCGATTGTGAGGATGGTCGCGTCGGGCGAAGCGCGCGAGGCCGCCGAGCAACTCAAGAATCCCAAGCGCGGCACGATTCCGCTCGCGGTGATCGATGCGGATGCGCCAAGCGAGATCCACCGCGCCGCCGAGGATTATATGCTGAGCTTCGCGACCGGTGCAGCAATGGCGCGCGCATTCCATGCGATCGCCTCCATCGTCGAACAGGGCCTCGCGGCGCCAGAAGTCGCGGCGCTCCATCCGTTGCTGCATCGCATGAGCGGTGTGGTCAGCCCCTTGACCACGGACCGCGAAGGGGCCGCCAATTCGATCTGGCTGGTGCAAGACGATTTGTCGGGACGTCCTGCGGAGTTCTGTTGGGCGGCCGTCTGGCTCCTGTTCCACGTCAACAGCTCGAGACTGCGCGACGGCGTTGTCCAGCCACTGATCGCGTGGATCTTCGCCGGCGCCGACCATCTGGTCCGCAACGCGCGATTTCGTCTGTCGCTGCCGGCAATGACGGTACCGCCGGTTGAAGCGCTGCTGGCTACGCCCGAGCGGACAATGGCCTCGGCGGCGCGGCTGTTGCTCGTGCTCGCGCCCGCCGTGGCGACAAGGTTCATCCCGCAGGTCCGCTCGACGCTGGAAGAGATCGCCGGAATCGCTCGGAGCGGCGAGACCCAGGCACCCGGCTAATCCATCATCGCATCAATAAACAACCAAGCTACGATCGTTCGCGCCTTCGGCGTGAGAGTGGATAGCCGCAAGGCAGGTAATAACCGCTTCAGATTCCTGGCCTTGCCTGGGCCGGCGGCGGGCGATCAAGCCTGGCAGCCCTCGTCGAGCCATCGACGAAACAAAGCGACCCATTCGTCCGGCCACGGGCCACTCTCGTCAGCGGGCATACTGTGGTCAAGCACTCGCGCGTAGATCGTCTCCGCGTTCGCCTTGACCTCGTCATAGCTGCCTGGATCGAGATAGGGCGACATGCATCGTCGCTGCTCGTCTCTGAACATGACGCTGATGTGCAGCGCGAAGCTTACCGGCCGGTTTGCCGACATGGTGGGGGCGCTCATTCGGCCCTCGTGAAGATGGTCCACACGCGACCCAGATCGAGCGTTCCCTTGGCGAAGTTCGGGTCCGATGAGTTTTCCGGTGTGGCATCGAACCCATTCGGATCCCCCGTCGACATGTCGGCTGGATTGAACGCAGCCCGCACTCCCGGCCCATAAGACGCTCGAGCGTGGCAGGCCATGCACTGCGAGCGCGTTCCGCCGAGCTGGAAGAGCTCAAGCCAAGGATTGTACGATACGGGGGCCTTGCCGTCAGGACCTTTCGGACCGGTGATGTTATAAGAGACGTCCATAACGTAATTCCGGAAGACGCCCTTTACCGCGGCCGGCATGTCCTTGCCCAGCGGGCCTGCGTTCGGATTGTCGCTCCACCAGAAGGTCGTGAACACCCAAGGCGGGAACTCTCGCGTTGCGATATGCAGCGCAGTCATCACGATGAAGTCCCCGGCCTGCAACGGTCGCCCCAAAACGGCGGTCGCGGCCGATTTGATACGAAAGTCGGCGTTTGCGAGCTCGGCCTCTTCCTTAGTGACTTGGACGTTGTAGAATCGCGAAAGAGGCACCGACGTGAGGTTGGTGTGGTCGAAGCCCCCGAGCGACACTTTTGCCGGAATGGGCAGACCTCCAACTGGATCCGCCATCACCACTCGCTTCCACGTCGTTGGAGGGTTTTTGGCATCGCCCGGAAAGCGCGGATCGTTGTCCCAAACGGGCACTGCAGTGAGACGGTCCGGCGCTATGGGCCACCAGGAGAACTTGAGCGAAATGCCGGTTGTGGGTACCGGCACGATCGGCTTGCGGCTGACATTCGCATCGAGCAGCTGGTTAAGTGCGGCCTTGCTGTAGAACTGGTTATCGCGCAGCCAGTCATACATGTCCTGGTTAAATGCTACGTGCGAGAACGCCACCACGCCCTGATGCGCCTCAAGTGTAGAAGCGGACGCGCCGATCGCGGTGAACTGGCCGGGATTGGGATCGAAGCGCGGCGACACGTTGATCCCATTTTTCTCTGCCATATCGCGCGCCGGATTGGACGTGACCATGACTAGCTGTGTTGGCAGCGTGAGTTGAAGTGGATGACGCTTGGTGCAGTCGCCTATCTTCCCGGGCTTACTGTCGAACGCCTCCTCGACCGTGTACCAAGTATGAAACACCGGCTGCGCGTTTGGCTGACTACTCGCCGGCTGCGTTACGCCTGCAAACAGCATCCAGCCATGCGCGCGTTGCTGGACCATATCGATCTCGCCAGGGATGTCGAGGTCCGGCGACTTGATGCCGCCGCTCATCTTCCAGAGACTCACTGGGTCCGCCGGCCAATCAAATCCCGTTGGGACCGGGGCTGCGCAATGCGTAGACGGTGTCTGTTGCGACACGACGTGGCCGGAAAACATCACGACCACGCCAGCCACACTCGCAAATGTGAGAGCCAAAATCCGCATGCCGATCCCTCCCCGACATCTAGATTTTCTCGTTAAAGCCTACTACTACTTAAACGCGAGCACAATTATTGGATACTTCTTTCTGGGGCGGCAACCGACGTCGCCCGCGGCCGTTCCGCAAATTTCTTCGCGGGTTCGCCATCTATCGCCGATGACCAGATGATTCCGACCGGAGACTTCGCTGAGCACCCCCGCAGCCTGAACAAAAAACTACCGTCAGCGCGGTCGTCTCCACCTCGCCCGCGAGGGTAGGCCTTGCCGAGAGCAACCCCGCTGGTTATATTACTGGAAAGACGAGGAGGCAGCCATCAGCAAGGCTCAGCGACGTGCGATTCAGAACTACCGCTCTCGGCTCGGCAAACGCGGGCTTGCGCGCTTCGAAGTCCTCGGTCGTGACGCCGACCGCGACCTGATCCGATCTATCGCCCGAAGGCTCGCAGAGGACACACCCGAAGCCTCGGAGCTACGCGCCACCGTCAGAAAGTCGATTGCGGGCGAACCTCCGTGTAAGGGCGGCATTTTTGCTGCGCTCCGACGCTCCCCGCTTGTCGGCGCCGATCTCGACCTGACTCGCTCCCGTGAGGGGCGCAAGGTCAAGATTTGATGCGCTTCCTTCTCGACACAAACATCATCAACAACGTCACCAAGCCCACGCCGTCAGAAGCGCTGATCGAGTGGCTGGCGGAACAGGCAGACCAAGATCTCTACATCTCGTCCTTGACCGTTGCCGAAATCTGCCGAGGGGTGCTTGAGAAGCCCGCCGGCAAACGTCGGCGCGAGCTTGAGGAATGGTTCGCGGGACCGGACGGCCCGCAAGCCCTGTTCGCAGGCCGTGTGCTTCCATTCGATGAAAAGGCGGGCCTCGCGTGGGCCAAGCTCATGGCCGATGGAAAGACGCGTAGACGCCCTCGCAGCGCGCTCGATACGATCATCGCCGCTATCGCCGAGGCGAACGACTGCGTGGTCGTTACCGAAAACGAAAGGGACTTCGAGGGCGTTGAGATCATCAATCCGCTTAAGGTGGCCGAATGAGCGGAGACGCGGTAGGAACCCGCGATCCTGGCGGCTCCAAGTGGCATCGATGGGATCCACATATCCACGCCCCAGGCACCGTTCTCAACAATCAGTATCGCGGCGCCGACGCGTGGGAAAAATTTCTCGCACAGCTCGAAGCCTCTTCGCCGCGCATCCGTGCACTCGGCATCACCGACTACTATAGCATCGACGTCTATGAGCAGGTCGTCGCGCGCAGGAAGTCAGGTCGCTTGTCCGACGTTGACCTCATCTTTCCCAATGTTGAGCTGCGATATGGCATCGGCGCTGCCAGTGGCGCACCGATCAACTTCCATCTCCTCGTCTCGCCAGACGATCCCGAGCATGTCGAGCAAATCCGAAGATTTCTCCGCTCGCTGACCTACACTGCCTACGGTCAGCCATTCCGATGCGAACGATCCGACCTAATTCGCCTTGGCCGCGCCCACGACAAAACCATTACCGACGATGATGCGGCGTTCGCCGTCGGCGCCAACCAGTTCAAGGTCAACCCCGACGAGCTCCGCACCGAATGGAAAAGGAGCCCTTGGGTGCAAGATAATGTCCTGATCGCGGTAGCGGCGGGCAGCAATGACGGCACGTCCGGGCTCCAAGGCGATCCATCGCTCGCCACTCTTCGCAAAGAGATCGAGCGTACAGCACACATCATCTTCTCCTCGAACCCCAAGCAGCGGGCATTCTGGCTTGGACAGGGCACCGTGCCGGTCGCAAAGCTCGTCTCGGACTGGAACGGCACGAAGCCCTGCTTGCACGGCAGCGACGCCCACAGTCCAGATCGCGTCGGCGTGGTCGAAAAAGACCGATATTGCTGGATCAAGGGCGATCTCGCTTTTGAATCTCTGCGCCAGACATGCCTTGAGCCAGAGACACGCGCTTTTATCGGCCACGCGCCGCCACGCGGCGCGCTGCCGTCTCAGGTCGTCACCGCAGTCGAAGTTACGGAAGCGCCTTGGCTCGCTACGCCCAGCACGCCTCTCAACGCCGGCCTGGTCGGCATCATCGGCGCACGAGGTTCAGGCAAGACCGCCCTGGCGGACATCATCGCCGCCGGGGGCTATGCCCTCTCCCCCCACCTCAGTGAACGGTCCTTCATCCGCAGAGCCAGAGACCATCTCGACGAAGCATCGGCCCGCCTTACTTGGGAGGACGGCGATCCGACGTCCAACGAACTCCGCCATGTCGAGATGGAGGATTTCTACGACTCGCAGCGCGTTCAGTACCTCTCCCAACAGTTTGTCGACAGCCTCTGCTCTGCGGAAGGCGTTACCGACGAGCTTCTCGCCGAGGTCGAACGCGTCATCTACCAAGCCCACCCGGCCGAGGACCGGATGGGCACGACCACTTTCCGCGAGTTGCTCGACCTCCGCGCCGCGCGGGGTCGCGCCCTCCGGCACAGTCACGAAGAAGCTCTCGCCGACGCTGCCTCGGAGCTGAACGTCGAGCGCGATCGGAAGGCCGGCCTGCCAGCACTGCAGAAACAGCGCGCCGAGAAGGCAGCATCCATCGCGAAGGACAAGCGAGACCGCAGCAGCCTGATCGGCAAGGGCGGCGAGGAACGAGCCAAGCAGCTCGACGAAGTATCCACAGCGGCCGAATCCGTGCGCTTCCAGGTCGAACAGGCTCAGCGCAGGCGGCAGGCGCTTCTGGCTCTCAAGGACGAAGTCGACGACGCCCGCAAGACGAAGGCGCCAGCGCGCCTGCGGCATCTCCAACAGGCCCATTCCGAGGCGGGCTTAAATACGGACCAGTGGAAGTCGTTCCTCCTGGAATTTTCCGGGGACGTCGACACCATCCTCGCGATCGCGATGAAGGCCATCGACCGACGCATCGGGGCCCTGTCCGGACCAGCTGCCGGCGAGGCGTCAGTCGCGACGGGGGCACCGCCATCAAGCACCCCGCTCCTCCCGGAGGGCATAGCTCTCACCCAAAATACGCTGAGCCTCTTGAATAAAGAGGTCGCCCGCCTCCGCACGCTGATCGGCATCGATACGGAGAACGCCAAGGCCTTCGCTCGCTCATCCGAAAAAATTACTCGCGATGAAGCCGCTCTGGCAAAGCTCGACCGGGATATCGAGAACGCGCAGAGCGCCGACGAACGCATCAAGGAGCTTATACAATCACGCCGTGACAGCTATGCGTCCATATTTGACGGCATTATCGACGAGGAGCGCGAGCTCTCGGCGCTCTACGCGCCGCTCAAAGCGCGGCTCGAGGCCGAGCAAGGTGCGCTCGGAAAACTGTCCTTCTCCATCCGCCGTGTCGTCGATGTTGGCGCCTGGGCGCAACAGGGCGAGGATCTTCTCGACCTTCGCAAGACGGGCCCCTTCAAGGGACGTGGCTCCCTTCTGGCGGCCGCGAGATCGGATCTCCAGGCCGCATGGGAGACCGGCTCCAGCGCTGATGTCGCCGAGGCGATGGCCAGCTTTCGCGAGGCCAACGAGCGAGGTCTTGTCGAACATTCGCGGGTCGAGCGGAGCGATCCACCGGCATTTCGGGATTGGGCGGGCCGCATTTCGAGTTGGCTGTACGGCACGGACCACATTATGGTCAGCTACGGTGTCCAATATGAGGGCGTTGACATCGAGCAGCTCTCACCGGGCACCCGGGGCATCGTTCTGCTGCTGCTCTATCTCGCGATCGACCGCGATGATGACCGCCCGCTGATCATCGATCAGCCGGAGGAGAATCTCGATCCCAAGTCGATCTTCGACGAGTTGGTCGAACGCTTTCGTAAGGCCAAACAGCGCCGCCAGATCATTATCGTCACGCATAACGCCAATCTGGTGGTCAACACCGACGCCGACCAGGTCATCGTCGCCACCTGTGGCCCCCACCGCCCCGGTCGACTGCCGGAGATCACCTATCAAAGTGGCGGCTTGGAGAACCCCGACATCCGCCGCCTCGTGTGCGAGATTCTAGAAGGCGGCGAAAACGCATTCCGCCAGCGCGCGCGGCGCCTGCGCGTGCGAATGTAGAGCGAGGCGGCGGATGGAAGGGCACAATTTCGAGAACTTGAAAGCGCATATCCTGCCCCTGTCCGTGTCGCAACGCTTCGACTCGGCCCGCACTGAATGGTCCTTGGTCGCAGTCGAGATCAGCGAAGAATTTGACCACTGCCCATGCGGACAAGAAATCAAAGAGCACTGCTACATTCGCAACCGTCTCAACGGCAACGAGACCTATGTCGGCAATGTCTGCATCAACCGCTTCATCCAGATTGATACCGGTAACCTGTTCGACGGGCTCAAGCGGATCGCGAAGGACTTAACCGCCAACGCCAACAATGACCTCATCGAGCATGCCTACCGCATGGGCTACCTCTACAGCGAGAAGGAATACACGTTCCTGAAGCAGACGATGCGAAAGAGGAATCTCTCTGCCGCGCAGATCGCGTGGAAGACCAAAATAAACAGGCGGATCGTGGCTCAGACCGTGGTTCGGAAACGCACCGTCAGATGATGTGCATTCGCCCCGCCACTGAACGAAAGTCAATGAGCGCAACTCTCGGGGGGAACGCGCCCAAATGCATATTGAAAAGCTTGTTCTGACGAATTTCCGGTGCTTTGGGCCGGCCGCCACGTCGATCGATCTGACGAGCGGCCTCACGACCTTCGTAGGTGTCAACGGCGACGGCAAGACGGTCGTGTTGCAAGCGCTCCTAGGTGGTGTGGACTCTAAGGATTCCCTTTTAGGAGCAAATCAGATTCAAGGCTGCTTTTGGGGAGGCCGCTTTGG
>NZ_JAUMTJ010000107.1:0-16054 GCF_032654765.1 Bradyrhizobium sp. 33ap4
AGGCCGCCTCCCAAAAAGAAGCCTTGAATCTGATTTGCTCTCAAAAGGGAATCCTTAGAGTCCACACCACCTAGCCGATGTAAGGCCTTAAGGAGCGGATGTCACCACCACATCGCCTCGCCGGCGCTGGATTTGTCGGTGACGTCCCGCACCGAACGGTCGAGCGAGCGGTCGAGCGCGGTCAGCACGCGGCGCTTGAAGGTGTCGAACAGCTCCGATTTGCGGTCGCGCGGCCGCGCCAGGTTGATGGTAATCTCCTCGAACAGCCGGCCCGGCCGCGGCCGCATCACCAGCACGCGGTCGGCGAGCACCACGGCCTCGTCCACGTCGTGGGTGACCAGGATCAGGGTCGGCCGCGTGTCGGCCCACAGATCGAGCAGATGATCCTGCAGATCGCGCCGCGTGAAGGCATCGAGCGCCGAGAACGGCTCGTCGAGCAGCAGCACTTCGGGCTGCGGCACCAGCGCGCGGGCTATCGCGACCCGCTGCGCCTGGCCGCCGGACAATTCGCGCGGCCAGGCCGCGGCCTTGTCGGCAAGGCCGACGCGGGCGAGCGCCGCCACGACGCGCGCGCGCCTCGCCTCGGCCGGAAGGTCGGCGAGGCCGAAGCCGATATTGTCGGCGACGCTGAGCCAGGGCAGCAGCCGCGGCTCCTGGAAGATGATCCCGATCTTGGCGTGCGGCGAGGTGATCTCCGCATTGTCGAGCGTCACGCTGCCCGTGCTGGCGCGATCGAGGCCGGCGATGGCGCGCAGCAGCGTCGACTTGCCGCAACCGGAGCCGCCGATGATCGCGATGATCTCGCCGGGCGCAATCTCGGCCGAGAACCGCTCCAGCGCGTGGACGCCGTTCGGATAGGTCTTGCCGACTGCTTTGAGCGCCAGCATTACTGCCCTCCCCGCGCGCCGAACGCGTCCTGCCAGCGCAGCAGCGGTGCGGCGGCGACCTCGATCAGCCAGTCGGTGAGCTTGCCGAGAATCGCGAAGATCACGATCGCGGCGAGGATCTGCGCCGGCTTGCCGAGCTGCTGGCCGTCGAGCAGCAGATAGCCGAGGCCTTCGGACGCGCCGATCAATTCGGCCGCGACCACGAACATCCACCCCAAACCGAGCCCGACCCGCAGCGCCACCACATAGGCCGGCAGCACGGCGGGCAACAGGATGCGGCGGATCATGGCGGGTCCGGAGAGGCGGAACACGCGCCCGACCTCGACGATCTTGCGATCGACCGACAGGATTGCGCCCATCACGCCGAGATAGATCGGAAAGAACACGCCGACCGCAATCAGCGCGACCTTCGAGGTCTCGAAAATGCCGAGCCAGAGCACGAACAGCGGCACCCAGGCGAGCGAGGGGATCGCGCGCAGCGCCTGCACCGTCGGATCGAGCAGCCGCTTGGCGAAATCCCAATAGCCGGAGATCGCGCCCATGATGGTCCCGGCGACGACACCGAGCGCAAAGCCCGCGCCCACGCGCCACAGCGTCGCGAGGATATGGCGCGACAGCTCTCCGCTCTTGGCGAGCTCGACGATGGTCTCGAACACCTTTGACGGAGGCGGCACCAGGCGGCCGTTGGAATAGCCGAGAGAGACGACGAGTTCCCAGCCCAGCGCCAGCGCAATCGGCAGCACGAGCCCGAGCACCGGGCGCGCATAGCGTGACCACCGCCCAGGTGCACCGGGCGGGGCCGTCTGTTCCAGCGCGGGCAGGTCAACGGTCATGGCCATAGCAACAACTATTCTTCCGGCGGGATTGCAAGGCGGAGCGCGCCTAACTCCATCCACGTCGTCCCGGCGAAGGCCGGGGCCCATAACCACAGGGCGTGGTAATCAAGCGAGCTGGGGCCACAGCCTTGTCCAACAATAGAGCCCTGTGGTTATGGGTCTCGGGTCGCGCTTCGCTTGCCCGGGACGACGAAGGTTAGTTTGACGACGGAGGTTAGTTTAACGACAGCGGTTAGTTGGTGGGCAGCGGGACCTGATCGTCGACCAAGGAATCCAGCGCGGCCTTGACGTTGGTCTTGGCGTCGATCACGCCCGCCTGCTGCAAGGCGAGGCCGGCGGCGAGGATCGATTCGCGCTGGGCACTGCCGATCCGGCTGTGGGTCAGCTCGGTGCGCTCCTTGAGCTGCTTGTCGACCACGGCGTCCGGCAGCTTGGTGACGGCGATGAAGGTCTTCTTCAGCTCGTCATAGTTGGCCAGCGAATATTTCCGCGCTTCCTCGTACGTCGCGAGCACGCGGCGGACGATATCCGGATGCGCCTTCAGGAACTCCTCGCGCACATTGAGGATGCCCCAGGTGTTGGCTTCCGCCTTGCGGTAGAACAGCTTTGCGCCGTCCTCGACCTCCGCCTGCGCCATCATCGGATCGAGACCGGCCCAGGCGTCGACGTCGCCGCGGATCAACGCGGTCTTGCCGTCGGCGTGCTGCAACAGCACCGGCATGATGTCCTTTTCGGTGAGACCGGCGCCGAGCAGCGCACGAACCAGGAAGATGTGCGGATCGGTGCCACGCGTCACCGCGACGCGCTTGCCCTTGAGGTCGGCGACGGACGCGATCCTGGAGTCCTTGGTCGTGACCAGTGCGGTCCATTCGGGACGCGAATAGACATAGATCGACTTGATCGGGTTGCCGTTGATCTTCGCGACCAGCGCCGCCGAACCCGCGGTCGAGCCGAGATCGATCGAACCGGCGTTGAGGAATTCGAGCGCCTTGTTGGAGCCGGCCGACTGCACCCAGACGATGCTGATGCCGTCCTTGGCGAATTCCTTTTCCAGGAGGCCCTTCTGCTTCAGGACCATCGACACCGGATTGTAGGTCGCCCAGTCGATCCGGATCTCCTTCAGCGCGTCGGCGGCGCGCGCCGCGCCGGGCAGCAAGGTCGAGACCGCGAGCAGCGCAGCGAACGTGCGCCGGGAAAATTTTTGCATTCGTCGACCCCCTCGATCAGTTTTAAGAAACAATCTTTTATTTCAATGAGTTAGCCTTGCGGTCAACGAGAAAATCTCTACCCTTTACGGGATGGCGCGAGAACGATCTTGCTCGAAGCGCCGCCATGAGAGCATGGAGCTGCTGTCGTTATACTTTGGTCAGTGACAGCAACGGCTCCGTCCGATATCGGATGAACCTATGGACAGCGTCGTAGCCGAGGCCCGCCCTGAAGCGGATGATCGTTTCGAGACCGAGCGGATCACCGCGGCGGTGAATGCACTTGCCGAACGGCATGCCGGCCGCGAGGACCAGTTCCGCGCCGCGATGGCGCAGCTGCTCAAGGCCGAGCTGATCGCTGCGCGCGCCACGGCGCAGGCGCTGCTGCTCAAGGACCGTCACGGCCGGCGCTGCGCCGAACGGCTCTGCTTCGTGCAAGACGAGATCATCCGCATCCTCTACGCGGCGGCGACCCGCCACCTCTATCACTCGCCGATCCCCTCGGGCGCCGAACGCATGGCCGTGGTGGCGACCGGCGGCTATGGCCGCGGGCTGATGGCGCCGGAGTCCGACATCGATCTGTTGTTCATCCTGCCCTACAAGCAGACCGCCTGGGGCGAACAGGTCGCTGAAGCCATTCTCTATTGCCTCTGGGACATGGGGCTGAAGGTCGGCCATGCCACGCGTTCGGTCGATGAATCGATCCGCCAGGCGCGCGGCGACATGACGATCCGCACCGCGATCCTGGAGACCAGATTCCTGACCGGCGACCAGCCGCTTTATGACGAGCTGGTCGAGCGCTTCGACAAGGAGGTGGTGCAGGGCACCGCGTCGGAATTCGTCACCGCCAAGCTTGCCGAGCGCGAGGAGCGGCATCGCCGCGCCGGCCAGTCGCGCTATCTGGTCGAGCCCAACGTCAAGGACGGCAAGGGCGGCCTGCGCGACCTGCACACGCTGTTCTGGATCGCCAAATACGTCTACCGCGTGCGCGAGACTGACGAGCTGCTGGAACGCGGCGTGTTCGACGCGCAGGAATACCGCACCTTCCGCCGCTGCGCCGACTTCCTGTGGTCGGTGCGCTGCAATCTGCACTTCTTCGCCGGACGCGCCGAGGAACGGCTGTCATTCGACATGCAGCGCGAAATCGCGGTCCGCCTCGGCTACACCTCGCATCCCGGCATGCAGGACGTCGAGCGCTTCATGAAGCATTACTTCCTGATCGCGAAAGACGTCGGCGACCTCACCGCGATCCTGTGCGCCAAGCTCGAGGAAGAGCACAACAAGCCGGCGCCGGTGCTGAGCCGGATGGTGGCGCGGCTGCGGCCCGGCACCAAGCGGCGGCGGGTTAACGGCAGCGACGACTTCATCGTCGACAACAACCGCATCAATCTCGCCGCGCCCGACGTCTTCAAGCACGATCCGGTCAACCTGATCCGGATCTTCCGCCTTGCGCAGCAGAACAACCTCGCCTTCCATCCCGATGCGATGCGCACGGTGACGCGCTCGCTGAAGCTGATCAACACCCAGCTGCGCGAGAACGATGAAGCCAACCGCCTGTTCATGGAGATCCTGACCTCCGACAATGCGGAGATCGTGCTGCGGCGGATGAACGAGACCGGCGTGCTCGGCCACTTCATCCGCGCCTTCGGCAAGATCGTGTCGATGATGCAGTTCAACATGTACCACCACTACACGGTGGACGAGCATCTGCTCCGCTGCATCGGCTACCTGCAGGACATCGAACGCGGCGGCAACGAGGAGTTCACGGTCGCCAGCGACCTGTTCCGCAAGATCCGCCCCGAGCACCGCCCGGTGATCTATATCGCGACGCTGCTGCACGACATCGCCAAGGGCCGGCCGGAAGACCATTCGATCGCCGGCGCCAAGGTGGCGCGGCGGCTGTGTCCGCGGCTCGGCTTCTCGGCGGCCGACACCGAACTGGTGGCGTGGCTGATCGAGGAGCATTTGACGATGTCGACGGTGGCGCAATCGCGCGACCTGTCGGACCGCAAGACCATCGAGAATTTCGCCGCCGTGGTGCAGTCGGTCGAGCAGATGAAGCTGCTCACGATCCTGACCACCGCCGACATCCGCGGCGTCGGACCGGGCGTGTGGAACGGCTGGAAGGCGCAGCTGTTGCGCACGCTGTATTACGAGACCGAACCGGTGCTGACCGGCGGCTTCTCCGAGGTCAACCGCGCCCAGCGCATCGCGGTGGCACAAGCCGAATTCCGCCGTGCTTTCACCGAATGGCCGGAGGCGGAGCTCAACGCCTATATCGGCCGGCATTATCCGGCCTACTGGCTCAAGGTCGAGCTGGCACGCAAGATCCGCCAGGCCCGCTTCATCCGCGCCAGCGAGCAGGCCGGCCACAAGCTTGCGATCAATGTCGGCTTCGATGAGGTCCGCGCCGTCACCGAGCTGACGATCCTGGCAACCGACCATCCCTGGCTGCTGTCGATCATCGCAGGTGCCTGCGCGTCGGCCGGCGCCAACATCGTCGACGCCCAGATCTACACCACGACCGACGGCCGCGCGCTCGACACCATCTCGATCTCGCGCGAATACGACCGCGACGAGGACGAGGGCCGCCGCGCCACCAGAATTGGCGAGATGATCGAGCACGTGCTGGAAGGCAAGCTGCGGCTGCCCGAGGCGGTCGCCAAGCGCACCGTCCGCAGCAAGGCGCGGCCGTTCATCGTCGAGCCCGAGGTGACTATCAACAACCAGTGGTCCGACCGCTACACCGTGATCGAGGTCTCCGGCCTCGACCGGCCCGGCCTGCTCTACCAGCTCACCACCGCGATCTCGAAGCTCAACCTCAACATCGCCTCGGCGCATGTCGCGACCTTCGGCGAACGCGCCCGCGACGTGTTCTACGTCACCGACCTGCTCGGCGCCCAGATCACGGCACCGACCCGGCAGGCCGCGATCAAGAGCGCGCTGCTGCATCTGCTGGCGAGCGAGGACCAGGCGGCGAAGCCGGCGGCGTGAAACGCCGCACCAGAGCCTGATGAAGTCAGGCTGGATCGGTCTCGCGCCACGCTGGCTGCACCTCTCCCGCTTGCGGGTAGGGCAATCGCATATCGGCTCGATAGCTCCACAAACTCGTCATGCCCGGCCTTGTGCCAGGCATCCGCGTCTTGGTTTCGCGAAAAGGCGTGGGTGGCCGGGACAAGCCTGGCCATGACGGCGCGGGAACAGCGGTGCTGGAGCCATTGCGATTGCCCTGCCTTTGCTGGGGAGGCGCGTTGCCAAAATATCGAAAACAACCCCATGCAAAGTAGCCGGCAGTGGCTGGCGTTCGACCAGGCTACTGTCCGTAGCGGGTGAAGATGTCGTGTTTTTGTAGCTCGTGATCTGTCGCCTTCGTTGTTGATTATCGGCGTGGCCGGAAGGCGCGGACGGCTCGGCCGATTTGGTCATGCCAGGGATATTGTTGGTGGGGACTTTGTCAGTTTCTTTGTTCGACTTGAAGCCCGTTTCTCCGCCCCGACCCGCACGATCTTGACGGCGGCGCGCGCAGGAGCGGTCAAGGACGCGCGCTTGCGCGCCCGCCAGGGCTTGTCCTTGACGGCTCCGAGCACGCCGCCAGGCTGAAGCGCGTCGGGGCTGATCTGCTGTCCGTCAGGCGCAAACCTCGCCAATCGATGCGGTCCAAGGAACACGCTGACGGTGCCATCGGGATACTCATGGAGCCGCACCACAGCCTTGACGAAGTGAGGCCTGAGCCGGCTCTCCGGCAACTGCAGCCGCCGACCGTTCCATGCAACGGTATTGTCGTTGGCGACGGTTCGCTCCTCGATCAGCGCCTCGCGCCAGGCCTCATGCCGGTCGGCCACGAATGCCGTGCCTTCCTGTTCGGGCTTGATCGCAAACGCGGCGTTGTGCCCGGGGATGTAATGCGCCTTCAGCCACGCGTTGGCAGCCTCAACCGTCGTGATCCCGGCAAGCCGCAGCTCCTTCGGCAGCCGGTCCTGCAAGGTGCCGAACACCCGCTCGGAGCGCCCGCGCGCCTGCGGCGAATAGGCTGCGATATGCTCGATCCCAAGATGCGACAAAGCCCGTCCCACCTGGGTTTGTTGCGTCTTCGAGATCTTCTCGCCAGCTTTTGGGGTCAGGAAATAATGGCTGCCGCGGTCGGTGTAGAGCGCGCAGAACAGGCCATGCTCGCCAATCACTTCGCGCAGGGCCTGGAAGGTCGAGGCCGTTCCTTCTTCCTCGACCAGCACCATCGAGTAGACCTCGCTGGTCGCATCGTCCATCGTGACGATCAGGTCCCTCGCGGGCAGGCCTTCGATCCAAACGTGGCGCGATCCGTCCTGGTGCAGCAGCATGCCCCGAAGCGGCCGCCGCGGCCGCTTCTTGCGGTGCGCCGAACGCTTCGGTGCCTTCCGCACCAGCCCCGCCGCGTGCAGCGCCAGCTTCGTCACCGTATAGCCCAGCACATAGTCGTGCCGCTTTTGCATCTGCTCGTGGAAGTGCTTCACCGTGAAGTCCGCGTACTTGTCCCGGTACAGCGCAAGCATCCGTTCCAGCTCCTCCTCCGGCGCCCGCCGTGGCGAACGACGCCCCAGCCGGCGGTCGACAAGCCCGTCGTCGCCCTCCGCCTCATAGCGCTCCGCCCAGCGTTGAAACGTCCGAACACTGATCCCAAGAACCTCCGAAGCTGCCTCCTGCGTCAGTTCCTTCGCCTCCGTCCGATCCAGCAAATCTGAAAACCGCATCCGTCGTACACCCTCGTGAATGGATGCCGTGCCCATCGTGCCCCCCTTGTTCCGGAGCACCGAAAACACGACACTTCACGAGCTACAAACAGGCGACAGATCACGAGCTACTGACAGCGTTCGACCAGGCTACTTGACGCGTCGGGCAACTCAGGGATACTCTTCCAATAATCCGAAATTGCGCAGATGCACACTCACCCCTGGGTGCAAATGTCATTTGCGTCCTTCTTTAACGCTTCCACGTCGTCACGGCCGATGGCCTGCGATAGCCCCGCCCTTTCGGGGAGCGGGCGCACCGCCTTCGCGGCCGCCATTCGACCTAATCTCACCGTGCCTTAGCCGAACAGCCGCATCAGCAGGGCCTTGCCGACCGGCGCGGCGCGCACGCCTTGGAAAGCGCGGACATATTCGCCGGCATAGAATGCGCGCACGACATTGACCCGGGTCGCGACCGCGTCCTCGAAGCGGACGCCGAAGCCGTCGCGGGTGCGCCGGACCACAGTCGCGGCGACGTTCTGTCCGTAGACATTGCATTTGATCAAGGAACCGATGGCGGGCGGGACGGGATCGATGAAGCGCGCACCGGAGATCGAGATGTCGGCCATCCGGATCAGCCGCATCTCGCTGTCCTGATGGATCAGGATCGGCTCGTCGCGCTCGAACCGCTCGGCCTTGCGGCGCCGCGGCTGCTCGATGCAGATGAAGCACACGATCGCGAGCACGACGCAATTGTACAGGCTCCAGGCCAGCGCCAGCCCGCCATAGGCGATGTTTTCGCCGCGCAGATGCAGGATGAAGGCGTAGGCGATCGCAAACAGCGTGATCAGCAGGGCGGCACCGTAGAGCCGCAGCAGCGGCCACTCGATGAAGCGGCGGTTGCGGTCGCCGCCCTTGGCCGTCACCTTGAATTTGTGGCCCTGCGGCCTGGCGAGGCCGGTCACGACCGCCTTCAGCACCGCGGGCGCCGCGATGTATTGCGACACGTCGGTCATGATCGCGAGCGAGCGGCCGCGCGAAATCCAGGCCATCGTGAAGGCGTGCCAGACATAGAACGGCAGGAAATATTTTAGCAGCTCGAACAGGTCGGCATGGACCGCCTTGATCCCGAACAGCAGATAAAGCCACGGCACGACCAGGCCGAACACCTTGGTGCCGTAGACCGCCGCCCAGCTCATGAAGGCGTCGACCAGCGACAGCCGGTCCATGAAGGCGAGCTTCGATTGCCGCGAGAACGGCCCGCTGCGGCCGCGGAAGATCTGCATGAAGCCGAGACACCAGCGTCCGCGCTGCGTGATGTATTCCTTCAGTCCCTCCGGCGCGAGTCCGATGGTCAGGCGCTCGTTCAGATAGACCGTGCGCAGTCCCTTCTCCTTCAGCCGCAGTGTGACGAGGTAATCCTCCGTCACCGAATCGGTCGGGAAGCCGCCGATCTGCATCAGGCCGGAGAAGCGGATCAACGATGAGGTGCCGCAGCAGAACGCCGTGTCCCAGGCATCCTTGGCCGGCATCAAAATATCGAAGAAGAAGCGCTGCTCGTCGGGCCACACATCGGTCGCCGCGAGATTGGTCTGGATCGGATCAGGGTTGATGAAGTGCTGCGGCGTCTGCACGACGCCGACGCTGCCGTCCTGCATCAGGCTCATCGCCCGGGTCAGGAAATCCGGCATCGGGACAAAATCCGCATCGAGGATCGAGATGAACTCCGGCCGCTCAGCCAGCCCGGAAACGTGCTGGAGCGCATGATTGATGTTGCCGGCCTTGGCGTGGCGGTTGTCCGGGCGGGCCAGATAGTTGCAGCCGAGCTCCTGGGCGAGCCGGCGCAGCCAGAGCCGCCGCCCGTCGTCGAGCACCCAGACGCGGTAGTTCGGATAGTTCAGCCCGGTCGCGCCGATGATGGTGCGCTCCAGGATCGCTTTCTCCTCGTTGTAGGTGCAGATGAAGACGTCGACGAGCGGCGCGTTTGCGGGCAACCTCGATCGGCGCAGGATCGCATTGACCTCAGGCGAACGGTCGATCGTGCGGCTGAGGAACAGTAGCGACAGGCACACCGCGATCATCGAGGCCGCCTCGGCCAGCATGAAGGGATAGCCGACCAGCGCGTCGGCGGTGAGGCCTGGAGGCGGCAGGGTGTGGGTCACCCGCCACGCGAAATAGTGGACCAGCAGGACGAACGACATGCCGGTCATCATGACGCGGGCCAGGGTCTGCTCGCGGCGGAGCAGGGGCAGGATGGCAAGGCAGGCGCCCAAGGCGACCAGCCCGGGCGCAAATGCCGCCATCATGACTTTGCCAGGTCCGCGTTGAACACCACGCGCCCGGTGCGGCCGACCGCGCAATCCTTGCCCGTGGTATCGAGCGCCGGCATCGAGACCGTGACCCGATAGGGTTCCTTGTTCAGCGCATCCGGATTGATCGCAAGGTTCGCGGGCGCGCCCGACGCGCCGGTGAGATTGACGATCTCGCCCTGCAGCGCGGCGCTGCCGTCATTCGGCTCGAAGCTCGCCTGCTCGCCGAGTTTCAGTCCGTTGTAGACGCTCTCGGTGACGTTCGCCGTGACCACCGCGCCGCTGCAATCGAGCAGCTTGAGCAAGGGCTGCCCGGCCCTGACGTCCTCGCCGGGCGACGTCATCATCTCCCAGATGCGCCCGCCGACCGGCGCCTTGATG
This sequence comes from Bradyrhizobium sp. 33ap4, assembly GCF_032654765.1. NCBI lineage: Bacteria > Pseudomonadati > Pseudomonadota > Alphaproteobacteria > Hyphomicrobiales > Nitrobacteraceae > Bradyrhizobium > Bradyrhizobium sp. 33ap4. The sequence continues at coordinate 10,322 of NZ_JAUMTJ010000107.1, forward strand.
TCGGCTTCCGCCCGGTTGACGTAGTGCAGCTGCTCGGCTGCGATCTCGTGGGTCAGCCAGTCGATCTCGGCGTCGGCATGCGCCAGATCGGCGCGCAGATCGCTCACGCGCTGGCGCATCTCCTCTTCGCGCTGCACGGAGCTCGGCCGGTCATTGTAGCTGTCGCCGAGATAAGTGCCATTCCTTGCCGCGGTGAGCTCGACCTTGGCGGCGTCGAGACGCCGTCGAGCGCCGATTTCGGTCTGCTGCGAGATCGCCTGCTCGCGCGTCAGGCGGGCCATTTCGACCGTCGACACGCTGCCCGACTTGATCAGCGACGACGCCCGCTCGACGGCGGCCACGGCCTCCTCCCGCCGTGCGGCGGCGGCCTCGATCGCGGTCTGGATTTCGGCGATCCGGGCCTCGAGCTGAAGGATGCGGCCGTCACGGAACTGGCCGGCCTGGCGGGCAAGATCCTGTTGCGCCGTCTCGGCGGCCGCAAGCTTGGCGGCCAGACTCGGGCGCTCATTTTCCAACCGCGACATCTGTCGCCGGAGATCATCGAGCCGGGCGCGATCGCCGCGTGCGTTAACGACGTGAAGGATCGCATCGCCCTCGTGAACCACGCTGAGCTGCGTGGATTTCTGCGGCTTCGCGCTCACGGTGCCGTCGATCGGTGAGCGCAAGGTCACGATCCTGGCGTTGACCACGGCCTCCACGCTCGAGGTCTGCAACACAGCCCTGAGCGGCAGCCATCCGAAGACGGTGACGATGGCAAGGCCAATGCCGACCTTGAGCAGGCGGCGAACCATCCGGCTTGAGCCTGCGGGCGCTTCGGGATGGGGAGCGCTATCGCTGGCCGGCTCGTCATGCTCCGGCTGCAGCCGTTCCTGCAGATCGCGCTGCAATCCCCGTGCGCCGTCGGCCTCATTCCTGGTGACGGAATTATTGTCTTCGGGAGGCGGCTTGTGCTGCTGTGCCTGATTCATAATGACCGGCCCCTGATCTGTCAGTGCGCGAACCAACGCACAGCTCTGCAGAGCGATGCCGTTGCCGGACAGATCCAATAATCAGGTGCTTCAAAAGCGGCTAAAGCGAACCGGGCATCTTTCGAAAACATTGCTGCAATTTGCCGCCGTCGGGAGCCTGGCGCGGGAGCCGCGCCGTCGACCTGCTCCGCCCATCATTGCGGTGCGCCATTGCGCAGCCGAGGGCGTCTGCAGAACTGAGCCCGGAATCCATCAGGGCCGGGGCTAGGCGGGGAATGGATTCCGGGCTCTCACGGAGGCTGTGATCGGACCCGTCTTGCGCGACCCAGGCGCGAGCAGCCAGCGCTTCGGTCCCGGCAGCCTGCCGGACTTGGAATTCAGGGCCGGCTACCGCCCTGAGTCTGGCGCGTCGAATTGCGGCTGCAGCGCCGCCAGGCTCGCTCCCAGCAAGGCCAGGTAGCTGGCCTGACAGACCACCACGCCCAGATCGAATGCGTCCAGCAGATCGATCCACGGGTTGTCGGTCAGCGTGCTTGCTGTTTGCCTGCCACCAACGATAACGGAAGGCTGGAAGCTGCGATCGCGTCTCTGAGGCCTTGCCTCGTGGTCGACGTCGTCGGAGCAAACGATCAGATGCAGGCGCGCGCTGGGCATTTCAATCTCCGTCACTGATTGGCGATTGCTGAACCCCGGAAATCTCTGCCGTCGTCGAGTCACCCAATAAGCGTAGTCACCGGGATGGAACGGGCCATTGAACGGAGGTTGATCCGACCGTTACATTCGGTGGGGACGACTCATACTTGAGTTTAGGTCGCAACCTGGACCTGAGCGCGCTCAACGGCTTCGCTTTCTGCGCGATCCCACGGGCGTGGACCGCCAAAAAGGCCGGCGTCATCCCGCCCGGGCGGCAAGAAAGCTGCTAATATACAGTCTATTGGGAGGGCGACGTTGTCGCCGCTGATGGTAGCAGTCACCTAGCGACGCAGCGCGGCCCATGATGATGGCCAAGTGCTGGGCTGCCGATGATCCGCGACCCGACCACGAAGTCCTGGTCGGCCGAGCAATGGCTGCTCGGCGGCATGGTGCTGGCCTTGGCGACAACCTGCATCGGGCTGTTGCTAGGTCCGCAGCCGGCAGCTTCCGCCCATCTGGTTGCCCTGGCGCTGCTCGTCGCGTCGCTGACCGCCGCATTGCTGATGATCCGCCTGGTGGGCCGTTCGCAAAGGCGGATGGAAGCCATGTTGCGCGGCCGAGCCAGCAGCGAGGAGCGCGCGATGGAGGCGCTGCGCAACAGCGAAGCGCAATGGAAGGAGGTATTCGAGCACAACCCGGTCATGTACTTCATGGTCGACGCAACGGGACTCGTGCTGTCGGTCAACACGTTCGGCGCGGCGCAGCTCGGCTACACCGTCGACGAACTGCTTGGACAATCGGTGCTGCGGGTCTTTGCCGCCGAAGACCGGGACATGGTGCAGCGCAACGTCGCGGCATGCCTCGACAACATCGGCCAGACCCACAATTGGGAAATCCGGAAGGTCCGCAAGGACGGTTCACGGATTTGGGTTCGTGAAAACGCCAAGGCGGTGCGGCGGCTGGGCGATCAGCCGATCGTGCTGATCGCATGCGAGGACATCACCGAGCGCAAGCACGCCGAAAATGCGCTGCAGCAGAGTGAAATGTACCTGACCGAAGCCCAGCGATTGAGCCACACCGGCAGCTTCGGCTGGCACGTCGCCAGCGGCGAGATCATCTGGTCGGAAGAGACGTTCAGGATCTTCGAATTCGACAGGGCTCCTTCCATCACACATGCCACGGTCCTGCAGCGCGTCCATCCGGATGATCGCGCCCGCGTGCAACGGACCATCGACCGCGCCTCGCTCGACGGCAAGGACTTCGAACACGGCTACCGATTGCTGATGCCCAATGGGGCGATCAAATTTGTTCACGCCAGGGCGCATGCGGTGACGAATCTTTCGGGCGACACCGAATTCATCGGAGCGGTCACCGACGTGACCGCCCGCAAGCGAGCCGAGGCGGAGTTGCACGAAGCGCAGACCAACCTCGCACACGTCACGCGCGTGACGGCGCTCGGCGAGCTCGCCGCATCGATCGCCCATGAAGTGAACCAGCCGCTTGCCGCCGTGGTCACCAATGCCGCGGCATGCCTGCGGTGGCTCAACCGGGCGGCCCCCGATCTGAACGAAGCTCGCGGCGCGGTCAGGTCGATCATCAGCGACGGCAACCGGGCGGGCGAGGTCATCCAGCGCGTCCGCGCGATGGTGAACAAGACGACCGATCAGAAGGCGCCACTCGACGTCAATGAAGTCATCAACCAGGTGATCGGGCTGGTGCAGCATGAACTGCAGCGTCACCTGGTATCCTTGCAGCTCGACCTCGCTCCCGCGCTCCCGTCTGTCGTCGCCGACCGTATCCAGCTGCAGCAGGTCATCCTCAACCTGGTCCTCAATGGTATCGAGGCCATGCAGCCGGTCACGGACCGGCCGCGGGAACTCGTAATCCGGACGCGCCATGACGAGGCCGGGCAGATCGTGGTCACGGTCACCGACTGCGGCGTCGGAATCGCGACCGAGAATGCCGAACGGCTGTTCGACGCGTTCTACACCACCAAGGCCAGCGGCATGGGAATGGGGCTGTCGATCTGCCGATCGATCGTCGAAGCCCACCGAGGCCGCCTGTCCGTGACCGGAAATAGCGGCCCCGGCGCGACATTCCAGTTCACCTTGCCACTGCACGAAGAGGATCATGCATGGTGACCGGGCGCGCGGCATCGCCTTCTGGTCTGGCAAACGCCGAGGATCCCATCGTCTTCGTCGTCGACGACGACGCATCCGTGCGGGACGCGCTGAGCAATCTGTTCCGGTCCGTCGGCTTGCGGACCGCAGCATTCGGCTCGGCCCATGAATTTCTGCAGCGCAAGCCTCCGGATGTCCCGAGCTGCCTGATCCTCGACATCCGGCTGCCCCGGCTCAGCGGCCTCGACTTTCAGGGGGAGCTGGCGAAGGCGGGCATCGATATTCCGATCATCTTCATGACCGGCCACGGCGATATCCCGATGACGGTCAGGGCCATGAAGGCCGGCGCTGTGGACTTCCTGACCAAGCCATTCCGCGATCAGGACATGCTGGATGCCGTCACGACGGCGATCGAGCGCGACAGGAGTCGTCGCGATGAGGCCAAGGTTCTTGCCAACCTGCGCGCCGCCTTCGCGACCCTGACGCCGCGTGAACGCCAGGTGATGACGCTCGTCACGGCGGGGTTGATGAACAAGCAGGTCGCCGCCGAAATCGGTGTGGCCGAGATCACAGTGAAGATACACCGCGGGCACATCATGCGGAAAATGGCGGCAAAGTCGTTACCCGATCTGGTCAGGATGGCACAGATGCTCCAGATCGGACCGGCAGCCGGCGGGGCGCAAACCTAAGTATGATTCTCCGGCCCCGATTGGCGACGCACTGTGGTCCCCACATGATGCACACGCCAGAGGCCCTTCCGGCCCGGGATAACCTCCTTGCCCAACCCGCCAGTGATATCAATCATCGACGATGACATGTCGGTTCGCACCGCGACCGACAATCTCGTCAGGTCGCTAGGCTACGCGGTCGAGACCTACGCGTCGGCCGAGGAATTTTTGCACTCGCCCCGCCTGAATGACACATCCTGTGTGATCGCGGATGTCAGGATGCCGGCCATGAGCGGGCTCGACCTGCAGAGCCACCTCATTGCCAGCGGACACCGCTTTCCGTTCATTTTCGTCACGGCGTTCTCGGTCGAAAGCGATCGCGTCCGGGCGCTGAAGGCTGGAGCGATCTGCTTTCTGAGCAAGCCCTGCGACGGGGACGTCCTGATCAAATGCCTCGATACCGCCCTCAGGCAGCACAGCGCGGCGCCGGGTGCGTGAGTTGGATCAGCCATCACCAGGCCGGCTATACGCAAGGATGATGCCACAAAACATCTGGACAAGTTGCGCATGGACGGCGGCGGCGCGAGATTTCGCATCGTCGTCCTTCGGGAAGATCGACGGCGAGGACAGCACCAGACATTTTGATTGGCAAATGGCAATTCCTCGGAGGGAGGTCGCCATGCGTGCGGAACCGCGCTGCGCCCAGTGTGACAGCGAAGAGCCCAAGATCATCTGTTTGCGAAATCCGGCGGGCGAACGCTACTGCGGACGCCTCTGCCTCTACAAAGGCCAGGAGGACTTCATCCGCTGGCTTTGGCGCGCGAATGCGGAGGCAGCGTCATGACAGCTCGTTGCGGAAATCCGGCCTGCAAGCGGCCTTTCGGGCTGATCCGGCATAATTGGTATTTTGAGCAGTTTTGCTCGACGAAGTGTCGCGAGATCCACAAGCGGCAGCTGGAGCGCAACAAGGCCTATTGGAAGTGGCTGTATCCCTTCCCCAGAACCGGCGCCCCATCGAAAAAGCCGATCTGACGACGTTGGCCAACAACGCGCAAGGAGTCTCACATGACGACGGTCGATGCGATGCTGGTAGGAGCGATACTCGCGTGGGTGCCTTCGCTCGTCGTGTTCCTCTATGTCGTGCGCGATCTGCGTAACATGCCCAGCGAAGATCTCGATTGATCGCCACACCGGCGGCCGAAGCGGATTGCTGGATCGTTGTCTTGACGCGCCTCTTCACGCGAACCGGTTCCCACTCGAAAACGCTCTAGGTGGTGTGGACATTTATCGCATCCATAAGACGATGGCTGCGAGAGTAACGACGGCCAGGTAATTTCGGGCGGT
>NZ_JAUMTJ010000108.1:0-15908 GCF_032654765.1 Bradyrhizobium sp. 33ap4
ACAAAGCTCGCACCAAACTGGGGCGCGCCTATCCAGGCATACCCAAAGAGTCAAAATCACTGTGACGAGCTACTAGGTCGACAGTGCATCGCCTAATCTCCATGTCACGCAACCCAACCCACGCCAATCCGGTGCGTCGAGCTCCCGAACGGTTCGTAAGATTTCACGGTCGCATGATCGGAGTCCCTCCCCTGGCTGGACTAACGGCCCCTGCAATCGTGGACGTGCCCGATCTCGGCGAGGTGATTGTCCCGCTCGATATGTATACGACAGTGTACCCGCTCCTGATTTCGGATGATGAGAACGACCGCGAGCGCGCTATCACACAACTCAGAGAGCGCGCTGAGCGCGACCCGGCCAGTCTCGTCCAACGCTCAGCGGCAGTCTCCATACCCCCAATGAATGACCCCTGCCCAAACTGCCAAGACGACAAGGTTGAGGTGCTTCATACCTGCCGACCGATCGGCGAGTGCGACATGTCCGAAAGGTTGGTGAATAGCTCCAAGAATCCAACCTACCTCGTCCCCGAGCGTGGCTCAGATCGACGCGGATTGATCTTCTGAAATCTAAAGTACCCTAGACACGCTGGTTTCATTTGGACCACCACCATATACGTAGCAGTGAATGGCCTTGGCGCTTACATCGCATATGATTGGGCGCCAAGGGTTAGTTGCTGGAGAGCATGCATCGTGACAATGTGATTTACGTATTTGGAAGCGATTGGAAGCCGCCTTTCGCTTATCTGAAAAGCAAATCCCCCAGACGTCTCTTCAAAAGGCGTGCTTCTTTCATCGGCGGGATGGAAGGAAAAGGTGAGCGCTATGGTGATGTAAATTCTGCGGCGTCCTGCCTCAGGACCGTGTCGCAGTCCCAGCAGGCCTAGCGGCAATGGACGCCTCAATCTTCACCCGTCGGCAAGCCGATCATTGCGCTGGCTCTGGAGACGCGTTTGGCTGCACATCGCATTTCGCGATGGACAAAATGAATTTTGATCAGCACTTTTGAAGGAGGAAATAATGCTTCGATCCTTCGTTTTTATTTTCGTCTTTATCTCCGCCGCGGACGCCCAGACAAACCAAGGTTTATCTCCTCGGCCAGCGACTCGGAGAAACGGCCGAGCGCCTGCGGATCAGAAGCTCGTGGCATCCCACCAGGTGTGGAGCGCGACAATCTTATTCGCTTAGCGCGACAGGCTGAAACTGCAGCACACATAAACGAAAGGCTGACTTCGCCTGGCCTAAAGCCCCTACCTGCCGGCACGTCGCGACTAAATGGTGCCGATGATTAATACCGGCAGAGACGTCTGACGCTATGTAGGATTCCTCAACCAACGACCCCGGGCGCCGGAGGTTCATGGCGCCGAGGGCCGCTACTCCCGGCGGGCTTGGGGGCTTGAGACCGGGAGCTTTGAATGGATACCCGCTGCTCCATTTCGTTCCAAGCGTATACTGTCTGAAGGCTGAATCTTTTCTCGCAACGACGAGATGGATCAATATCCGGAAGCTTTGTTAGTACCTCTCGGCTGGAAGGTCGCGCCTGTAGGAGCTTCAAACGGGCGGCGTTGCTTTTGTCTTCGACCGCCTCCGTTTGTCGCCCGTTCAGTTGGAATAAATCTCCGATCCGACGTTCGAGATACCGTTCGAGACGAAAGGTCCGTGGCGCAACGGCTGGCTCCCCCTCGTTTTCGTGCCATCCGCCCGGAACGGCCCATCGCGAAGACGCGCGTGGCGGGCCGGTTCTTGTAAGGGCGTGCCAGCTAGCGGCATCTTGAACAGCGCCTCACCGTGAAGTTCAACATCTTCGCCTAGCGTGGCCGACCGGGACGAAACTCAGCGCCCCGGAGGCGCGTTGAGCGCGCTGTGACCCGCTGCTTTTAATTCATCTATTGAGAGTCGCCCGTTGGCCGCGGCTTCGAGGATCTTGGAAGCAACATGCGTCCTGGCGCCGATTTCAAAGACGGAAATATTCTCGCAAACTTCCTCTAGCACTGCCCTTAGCAGCGCGGTCGTTTCGGCGTCGAACATGCGTTTCCCTCCAATTGGAGATGATGCTGAACGCCGCCGAGCGGAGTATATTCGCTCGGCGGCACCCGCCACGCATTCCAGTCTGGATCCTGAAATTCCAGCTCGGCGAGATTGGCACTTTTCCGCCAAGGCTTTGTGACACGCGCGTGATCCGGGCTCCCCAGTCAATCCTCGACATCGGCAATTCGCCTGAGAATGATCACGATGGTGATGACCAAACCAAATATGCCAGCAACAATCCTGGCCAGACCTGAACCGAACGCGCCGCCAACATCCCGGTCGAACAGCGCGAACACGGCGGCTTCAACCGCTAAACCGATCCCCAATGGAAGAGCAACGACGATCGCAAGGGATTTGAGAGGTCTGGTCGTCAGTCTAAGGACCATCCTTGCGCTTCCAAGGCCGTTTTCAATGCCCATAAAAAAGCTACGCCGTCGGGCTCGAAATATGGTGTCCCGGCGGCGCCCTATCACTGGGCCCCTGAAATCCCCCAGCGCGTTACGATCTAGCAGTCATCGCACCCTGCATTTGTGAAATGGTTCACAATCGCGCCCCGTAAAACCACGGGGCGCTGCCGCAGAAATCTGCCTCACCGACATCGAATTGGCGGGGTTTACTCTGCTGGGCGACTTGGCAACGCCAATGAATATTGCGGCCACTGGATGAGCAAAAGAAATGCTAAAAACAGAGCGCGAGCTGGCAATCGGTCCGGTCCAGCGCTTTTGCATCAAGGCAAACTGAAATTGTCGAATTCGCCAGCCCCCGAATGGCAAAAGTCGGCCAGTTGACGAGCATTATTCCAGCTAGCCGAATCCGCGCATATCTGCCCAAATTTTGTCGACTGCCACGCGCATCGCAATTTTTAAAGACGGTTGGACCGCCTCCTAAGCTTGCTGGCATCAGGGGCGGGCTACTGTTGCGGCGCGCGTGGTGCGCCATCTGGTGCTCCCTGGGGCCAGCAAGGGCATATGCAAAAAAAAGCGCCCCACCCTTTCGGCTGGGGCGCTACGGCGGCCGGACTTGGGGTCAAGGCCAGGCTGGGCCGCCGAATCAGTTCGGCTATCATAGCGTAGCCAGGGGCGGCTGCGAGATGCTGCTTTGATGCTGATGAGCGACGCTGAATAAGATTTTCGCGGCGGACGACACCGGTCCGGGGCGCCATAGCCCATCCAAGCGCATCGGCGCGATCAAAAACTCCATCATGGGCTGCCCCATCCGGGCCCATGATAATTCGTCCTCCAAGAAGTTCGAGGACTCATTGCTGACGATGTCCGTCAGCAAGAAGAACGGGACAATTGCGGCATACTGGCCAACCATTTTCGTCGCGGCGTCCCAGAACCATGTGGGGTTCAACCAAGCGTCATTTGTTCCGGTTCAACGAGCAGCTGTTGGCTGTTGCCAAGCACAGAGATCGCGTCGGTGGCGCCGAGTAGAACATTTGGCCAGTTGGCCGACCGCGAAGCACGCAAGTCGCTCGCGGATCAGGCGTTCTCAGCAGCGTCCACGGCGGCCATTGAACACATCGATCTGCGTAAATTAATCTGCCGGAGGCAAGGGCAAGAGGACAGGCTTTTACGAGCCACGACAACTCGGCGATGGAATTATGTTCGGACGGTCCGTCGCAGAATGATCCTTGTAACCTTCATTCTGGTGACGCAAGAGGCTGATACCAATACCCTCCCATGGGCCCCAGTTCGACAAGGCCTACTCCTTCCCACCGCCGGCTTAAGTGCGACATCTCGACTTCGCACGTACCATCTATCAATTTAGAAAAAGCCATGCGCTTGAACGATTGGTAACAGCTCGCGGTAGTTGTGGATGATGTGGTCCGGCTTCGCTGCTCGCAAGCGCGCTTCGGAAACAAATCCGCCGGTGATGGATATGCTTATCAGTCCGAGGCTTCGCGCAATGTTGGTTTCCACTGGCATATCCCCGATGATGAAAGTTGACTCAGGCTTTAGATCATTCTCCTCCATGTACCGCCGAAGCCGCTCCCCTTTGCTCATCGTTTTATACTGGGTGTGGCGGCTTTCAAAAGCCAGGACGTCATTGAAGTAGCGATCGATTCCGAGCCTTCGCAATTGAGCAACAAGGGGCGCGACTATATGGTTGCTCACGATGATGGACGAAGCCGCTTCTTGGCGAGCCAATTCCAGCATTGTGCGCGCACCCACGCGTAACTCCGCTTTGTCGGCTAGCGGCTCGTAGGTGTCATGGAAGATTGCGCCGCCATCGCGATCTACGGCTGCGACTTCCGCTTCTGACATCCCGACATTTCGGAAAAGAATGGACAGTGGGACATCGCAATGATCCCGAAAGGTATCCAGATCGATCATCGGGCGTCCGAAGCGCTCCAAGATAGTGTTGGTCGTTTGCAGTAGCGCCTGGGCATCGTCAAGCAACGTGCCATTCCAATCAAAAACAAGAGCTGGCTTCATGATTCGGGCCTCAGGCAGCGCTATAGTGGTCGGCCATAAGATTATGCAGGTCTCTGTTTGCGCGCCTTTGCCCCGCAGGAGTTGGCATTTCGAATGTAAAGGGCGACAAATCTATTCCCTCGCTCTCCCGCGGCAGCAACGATGTGAGACGCGGGAAGGGCAAGTAGGTCACAGTTGCCGCGTTGATCGAAACCGCGATTCTTGCTTCGATGGTTTTGAGGACGTGCGGCTCGATATCTTTAAATAGTAGACTTTGCTTCCGCTGTTGAGCGGACAGCCTCTTCCATGTCCGCCAGAAGGCCAGTTCATCGATGGTCTCAATATTCACGCCGTAGTAATTCGGAGCCACGATAGGCGGTGAGCCGATTGCCCAATGGACAGCTTCGACGCCCGCAGCAAGAAGTATATTCGTTACAGTCCGACTGGTGTCGCCACGAATGAGGGCTTCATCGGCAATGAGTATCGTGCGTTTTTCTACGTCAGCCGAAGCCAGACGGTATTTGTGAGCGATACGACGCTTGCGCTCACTACTTGGGCCGATGAGAGTTCGCTCAGTGATTTGAGTCTCGATGACTTCACGCCGTTCGGCGCTAATCCCACGTGCTACGAGAGATGCGAATAAGCCGTCAGCGTAGGGCCCTCCAGTATCAGGCATGGACGAGATGATGATTGGAGCGGCGCCCGGCTCTGCAGGAAGCTGACGCGCAACAAGGTCCCCCAGCGAGACGCCAATGCTGTAACGAGTTTCGAGGTGAGATCGCCCCTGGATCGATGTATCTGGACTTCCGAGGTAAAGCGCTTCATAGGCGCAAAGCTTGGCGGCACGTCGAGAATCGCCGACAGAACGATCGAGGCAATCTCCGTTTTTTCCGTCAACATATTTGATGTAGCCCGGCACGATTTGGTCAGACTTGCCCCGAAGTCCGGCAAAGGCGCAATTTTCCGAAGCAAAGAGCAAGAACCCATCGTCCGTCTGCATGAACTCCAAAGGACGCAGACCATACCTATTGCGGAACGCAACCAGATTTCCTTCGGTGTCCAGCAAAAGCGCACTAATAGCACCATCAATGCGCTCATCAACCTCACGAAATACGTGCTCATAGTTGACGCGCAGGCCTTGGCGCCAATAATCCCTTTCACAAATGTGTTCAACTAGCTTGAGCAAGAGTTCGGCATCTGTCCGACCCTCAAAGGTGTGACCTTGGGCAATCACTTCTGCTCTCATCTCTCGAGCATTTACTAACGCTCCGTCCAACGAAATTGTCAGTTGGCGGGAGGCGGCCCTGCGATTGGAAGTTGGTCGATCGTCACTCTCACCCTGCGTGCAAACACGATCGCGAACATGAGCGATTGCAACATGGGGAATGAACTCCAGATCCTGCTCGTCCTTGTCGATCGCACGAAGTTCGTGTGATGGCCGAGACGCGGTTTTATATCGAACGCCTTTGTTGTGCATGAAGGCGGCGATCCCGACGCCTGCCTGTCCACGAAGCGAGAGCTTCGGAAGCATGTGCTTCAGCCGATCATAAACCGTCTGATGGGAGCTGCTCCAAGGCAATAGAAAAGCGGCAGCGATACCTGACATGCTGGCAACCTTCATGTAGCGCCCGTGTCCCGAGCCCGTCACAAGGCGGATGTACTCCGCCGATCCGAAGAGATGGACCCGCTCTTACGCAAGCTTCGTACCATCGCCCAGCGCTCAGCAATTTGACCCGCCGATCAAACCCGCACGTGTCGAGATTTGCGCTCCCGCATGCCCCTGTGGTCGGACAAATGAGCTGGCGTTTTCGCGACAATCCGTCTGAAGCGCGACGAACTGGTATGGGAAATAACAAAGCCACCATTTCATCATTGCTGGCAGCGCGCGGCTCTGATCTTTCAGCTTTCCCCGCCTCAACGTGGGATCGGCGATGTCATCGCGGCGCTTGCCAAGACCGACGTTTTTGCCTTCGCGGGATGCTCATTGGGGCGATCGCCCACCAAACCTATGCCGCCATGCTTGGTGTTCGCCGCTCCGCCGGCTCGCGACAGACCGGCGACGTCGACTTTGCCCAGTTCAAGATGTCTCGATGGCTGTCGACGACTCAACGGCGCCCTTCTGGACGTGCTGAAGGAGGTCGATAAATCCCTCGTGCCGTTCCTCACGGATCTGATGGCCGGTGCATGACCAGCTACGCCTCCAAAGGCGGCTTGCACGTCGAGGGGTAAAGGAGACCGGCCGCCTCCAAAAGCTGCCCGCCCTCACGGCGGTCGGCCGCTGCGTCCTCGATTTCTTGATCCGCGCCCCCGAGCTATCCTGCATGCCGGCAGCATCTCCGTGCATGTCCCGCCCCGCGCGCTATGCCGCGCACAACCTCATCACCTCGCAGACGCCTGGAGGGTTCGCGGAGCCGGACAAGGACCTGCTGCAGTCCGAAACCTTGCTTGCGGCCCTGGCCGGAAAGCGCCCCCAGGAACTGAAATCGGCCCGGAAGGAAGCTCATGCTCGCGGACCCAAATGACGTCGGTTGATGCTCGAAGGGCTTTGCTTGCTCGCGGCCTCCGTGCCGGACGCGGTGCTCAAGACCACGGCGCGCCTCGCTCGCTATGACTTCAGCCGCGACGTCGTGAGGTTCCAGCGAAAGAACTCCGGCGGCTTAGTCAACTGCGCAGTACCGCGAGGCGCTGGAGGACCATTTCCAATGGTCTCGAATAAAGACGGGCGGGTGGAGCGTTCCTCAAGAACAGGCCCGGGATCGAGGACATTGGTCGCACCAATACCTCACGGCGCCGGTCGAGGAGCCCAGCGTCGTTCTGGCCAAGACTGGCGACGTCGAGGGTTTTCGGTGCGAGGAGCGCCCCAACGAAAGCAAGGTCTTCGTCGTCATCCCGCGCTTGATGCCGATCGACCAGACATGCCCTCCCCGCCGACCTGGCTGGTGACCAATTGCCCCGCGCGCTCCAGCACCGGCCGCCAGGGCACCAGCGCGAACTCGTGGGATCTCTCAATCAGGACGAACCCGCCACTGTTCAGCGTCAGCATACGCCGGCACAGCTATCTGCACGTTGTCATCAGGTCGCGCTTTTCATCAGGCGGTGAACATCCTGCTGCTCTATCTCAGCGCGTCGTTGAGGGTGCGAGGACAATTTAAGCCAAAACTGTCCGAAAGCCCGGCAATTGCTGGTGCTCTGCCTATAGGCCCGCTGTCCTAGGCGCCCCATCGGATGTTCTACCTCTATCCGATCTTTGACCTAGATCAAGGAATCCGATCTCGGAGAACGAACCGGGGACAGCGGAACGTGATTAAATATCCTAGTTGAATGCATGACTTTGGAAGCACGAATAACTTTGGAAAGCACGAATAATAAGGGTCGTCTTCTGACACCGGGGAAGCACGATGCCCCATCGTAAGTACCGCGCACTGGAGCGCGAATGCCATCTACAGGCCGCCATCACGGGGCACAAAGAGACTAGAGACGAACTCCAAAAAATGGAGCGCGAGTACAAGGTTCTCGCTGATTGGTTAGAAGCGCGACAGCGAGCCGACCGGCAACCGCCCACCGAAGAATAAGGCAGGCTCAGTTGCGGCCTCTGTCGTCTCCGGGTGCCAGTGTTACGACAAGGTTTCCTAGCGTTGAGCGCCACGCGATCGGCCACAAGGGCGACAAGTACACGTTCATCGGCATGGCTGCCTGCAAGGCGATCATCAGCTACCGCACGGCAAGCATGACAATTGAGAATACGGACGTTTCGTTCAGGAGCCTCGCGAGCGCGTGATCGGCGCGCCCGAGATCAGTACGGATGGCTTCCATCCGTACAAGGTAGCGATCCGCGACGCATTCGCCGGGCCTGACAATTGCCCGCCATACGACATGGGGCCAGCCCAAAGAAGCGGCCCCAGCGACGGACCGGGACCAAGGTTAACTCTGTCATCGCGTCAAGCGCCGGGATCATGCAGCGCTCGTGGGACCCACTCCGCGAGTGGTCCGCATCTGCATGGTACCGGGCGTAGGTTTCGTGGCAACCCAGAAACAGGCAGGGAACCATTAACTCTCCAGTCCGGGCCGCTCGCGCCAAAAAGAAACGGCCCCAGCACCCTTGGAGGTGATGCTGAGGCCGTTCCTCATTCCGCGCTTGCCGAGCCGCCGGTGAAATAATTAGGCGCCCCTCTGGGCCTTAGTAAATTGACCTTAATGAAACCGCCTACCCAGTCTTGAGATCATCGAATCAAAGCCGGAGCACGTCAATTAACTTGCGTGAATCAAACGTAAATGAATTGCCTATTTTTTCCGGATGCTTAACGGGTGTCCTAACCCCCCTCCGCGAGGCGTCCTAACCAGGACAGCACCAAAATAACTGACGTTTTCCCGTCGCAGAAATTCCTTCGAGCCGGGGGATATGGATTTAGCGGCAAGAAGGGGGATGACGCGGCCCCGCCAAAATGGCGCGCACTCCCGTAGCTGCCAAAGCGCTTTGTGCGTATCCCGTTGGGAAGACGGATTTCTTGGCCTCGACGAGCAGCCTGAGGTTTTGATCGATTTCGGCGTCTATTGGCGCTCGCTTGTTGGACAAAGTCTGTTGAAAGCCGGAGGGATAGGGCAGCCGCGCAGCGGCCACCCGGTCGCCGGTTTCCGCTCGCCATTACATATTCTCCGCATCTCGTGCGTAGAATACCATTGCTTCTGCGGCGAATAGACCCCATATTCTCCGCAAAAGATGCGGCGAATGACCTTTATCCACGAACTACAGGATCGGCCCCATTTCACTTGGGATGCGGCGAAGCTCGCCCAAAGGCTCGCGGCTGTTCGCAATCGGCAGGGGCGCCTTACCGGTCGCATGGAAGAACTGGGCTTCAAACTCAAAACCGAAGCCAACCTCGAAGCGCTTACCGAGGAAGTGACGAAGTCGAGCGAGATCGAGGGCGAAGTTCTCAGCCGCGACCAGGTTCGTTCGTCACTCGCACGCCGCTTGGGTGTCGATATCGGCGCTCTTACGCCAGCTGAACGCAATGTCGAAGGCATCGTCGAAATGATGGTCGACGCAACGGGCAACTACAATGCCCCCCTCACCGCCGAACGACTATCTGGCTGGCACGCTGCTCTGTTTCCTACAGGTCGCAGCGGCATGACCAAAATCACGGTGGGAGCCTGGCGCACCTAAGAATCCGGACCTATGCAGGTCGTGTCGGGCGCGATCGGACGCGAGCGCGTACATTACGAAGCACCCAAAGCGACACTGCTACCCGATGAGATGAAATCCTTCATCGGCTGGTTCAACGGCACGCAGGACATCGATCCGGTGCTGAAGGCAGCTATCGCCCATCTGTGGTTTGTGACCATCCATCCTTTTGAGGATGGCAACGGCCGCATCGCGCGCGCGATTGCCGATATGGCGCTAGCGCGTTCCGAAAACAGCCCACTACGATTCTACAGCATGTCGGCTCAAATTGGGCAGGAGCGCAATGCCTACTACGATATCTTGGAAGCGACGCAGAAGGGCGACCTTGAGATCACTGAGTGGCTCACTTGGTTTCTCGATTGTCTTGATCGCTCTTTTGACCGTGCCGATACAATCCTGGCACCCGTGCTCAAGAAAGCGCGCTTCTGGAAGAAGCACGCGGGTCAGAAATTGAACGAGCGCCAGAAAGCAATGATCGAACGTCTGTTCGAGGGCTTTGAAGGCAAGCTTAACTCATCGAAGTGGGCCAAACTTACCAAGGTCTCGCAAGACACCGCTCTGCGCGACATCGAAGATCTGGTTGCGAAGGGGATACTCGCGAAGGACGCGGCCGGCGGTCGTAGCACGAGCTATTCGTTGGTTGAGGCCCGCGGCATTGGGCTGACGTGAGCTTCAATATGAGCAGCTCGGCTGGAAGGCCTTCCAAGACCTCGCCTGCTCTCTCACCGCCGAATGTCGAAGCGGCCTGTCCAGACGTTTTTGGGATCGAACGACCGCGGCCGTTTGGCGTTTTCCTGGGAAGCGCTTGAACGGCAATACCGCACAACCGCGAAATCGACCATCCAGTGTAAGTTCATTGGCGTGCCCTGGGGCGAACCTCACCGTTGCACAGCGCTTCAAGAAGAACTGCCGAAGCCCGCCGGTCACTAAGCAGGGCCCGGCCTCGCTTCGTTGGCCCGCCCGGCAACTCAAGCAAAATTCACGGCACTTCGCTAACTTCCGCTCAATCTGTTGCCTTGTCGTCGTGCGGTCCATGTTTGTTAGCTGCAAAGGGCTCGGTTCGTTTTATCAGGGCTTCCTATTTTTTCTAGGGACGGTACACCGGGGCATCTGGACGATGAAAGCATGATGGGAACGGCACTAAGTAAGACCGTGCGGTTGGTCGCGATTTTGAACCTCGCCTATTTCGGAATCGAATTTGCCGTAGCCGTCTGGATCGGATCGGTTTCTCTATTCGCCGATAGCATCGACTTTCTAGAAGATGCATCGGTGAATTTCTTGATCCTGGTCGGTCTCGGCTGGACGATTCGCAATCGGGCGCGGCTCGGAATGGCGCTGGCCGGAGTTCTTCTGATACCAGCGTTGGCGACACTTTGGACGGCTTGGGTGAAATTCAGCACTCCTATCCCACCAGAGCCCACTCCGCTGGCGCTAACAGCGGTTGGCGCCATGCTGGTCAACCTGTTTTGCGCCCTCATGCTCGCGCGTTATCGCCATCAGGGCGGAAGTCTCACCCGCGCTGCATTCCTGTCGGCTCGCAACGACGTTATGGCCAATATCGCCATTGTCGCAGCCGGGCTCGTGACCGCATTTGCGTCTCAGCATGGCCAGACATCATCGTTGGCCTTGCAATCGCGGCGATCAATGCTGACGCCGCGCGCGAGGTTTTTGCCGCTGCGAGGCACGAGCACGCCCAAAGCTGAATTTCAAACTGAGGCATTACCCACGGTCCTGACCAAGCGGCCTCAACATTTACCGATGGTTGCACCGCAACCGCAAGCCAGCCCGCTTTGTCGACCCCGTCTATCCGGCCAGACTATAAGCGCGGGTCAGCCGGCACTTGCCGAGCTGGACTAAGCGGGATCAAGAATGAAATGACTTCATTCTTTTGACCGGCGTCAGCTTCTCCTACAATTGGGGCGCGCCGCTCGCATCCGAGGCGCCGAAAGCGGAATCAGAGTATGAGCGCACCGCCATAAGCTGTTGCGAGTTCATGGCGCTGATCGCTCGTGCCGCCGACCAAAGAACCGCTAACTAGCCCGCGCGCGCCGCATCGCAGCTTCCAATCGCGCCTTCTCTTTATCCCAGCGATTTTCTTCGGCCTGCGATCTCTTCTCAATAGCCACGACCTCCGCCTGGATGGCCGCGGCTCGTTTCGCGTGTTCCTGTTCGGCTTTGTCCAACGCAGCCTGCGCCTTGTCGACCGCCTGCTGACGGCGTTTTCTCTCCTTCTGTCGGGCGGCCTCCTCTCTCGCTCGTTCCACCTCGCGACGCCTCTGTTCTCGGTCGTAGTCGAGAGCGGCCTTTCGCTCCGCAGCCTTGTCGACAGGGCGAGAGGGACGCTTCTTCGCCTTAGAGCCTTTCGGCTTGCGGGCAGTTTTCGTTGGCGTGCCACCGCCGAGATCGGTGGGCAGCTCGGCATGCTCCTTGAAAGATCCGTCGGATCCGACCGGACGCCTGAGCACGACGCCAGGCTTTGCGATGGTCGCGGCGATGACGTCCGGATCATCGCTTTCCTTCGCCGCGCCCTGATGAAAGAGATTGCTGTCTGCGCCCCACGCTTCCAGCGCCGCTTTCATGGAAGGAGCGGCGATCGCCAGATCGAAGAAGCCCAGCGAGGTCAGGTAGGTTTTCAGTTTCCTGGCCATCGGTCTGATCAGATACCTTCCCGTTCGATAGTTAGCGTCGCGCACTCTGGGATTTGCCGCGGCGTCTGACGGAACATGCCATGGCTTTAAGCGTTCCCTCATTCTTGAAGGACGTCCATGCATTACGCAACACGCTCTGAAAAATTGGCCCTTGAATGAGCCGGACGTCGACCCTGCCCAAGCGCTTACAGCCGATGCTGGCGACGCTCACCGACGCGCCGTTCGACGATCCCGGCTGGATTTTCGAGGATAAGTACGATGGCTTCCGGATGATAGCAGAAATCCGGCGGGGCAAGGTTTCGCTCTACAGCCGCAATGGCAAGATCATCAGCCGGAGCTATGTCGAGGTCGCCAAAGCGCTGGAGGGCGTGAAGGGCGATGCCGTGATCGACGGCGAGCTCGTCGCGATCGGAAAGGACGGCGTCTCGCATTTCCAGCTGCTGCAAAACGCGCTGCGTCATGAAGCGAAGCTCCTGTATTGCGCCTTCGATCTCATGTTTCAGAACGCAATTGACTTGCGCAAACGGCCTCTTCTCGAGCGCAAGGAGCGGCTGAAAGCGATCCTGCCGAGCCACCGGTTGATCGGCTTCAGCCGTCACCGCAAAGCGAACGGCACGAAATTCTTCGCCGAGGCCGAGCGGAAAGGTCTGGAAGGCGTCATGGCGAAGCGCGCCGACAGCGCCTATGCGTCCGGAAGCCGGACGGCGGATTGGCTGAAGATCAAGACAGCAAAGCGGCAGGAAGTGGTGATCGCGGGATTCACAGCGCCTAAGCGCACCAGGCCGTTCTTCGGCGCCCTGGTCCTCGCCGTGCGGGAAGACGACACATGGCGCTATATCGGTCATGTCGGCACTGGCTTCAGCCACAAGGTCCTGGAAGACCTCCATGCCAAGCTCGTGAAGCTGACGACCCCTAAATCACCCTTCCCTGCCAAAGTGAAGGACGAGGCCGCCACGACCTGGGTCAAACCCTCGTTGGTTGCCGAGGTCAAATTTGCGGAGTGGACGAGCAAGGGCGAACTGCGCCAGCCCGTCTACCTTGGGCTCAGGTCCGACAAGCGGGCGAAGGAGGTCGTGCGCGAGCGAGAACGTCCGCGCAAATAGCGCTCCCCCGGGGGGCGTAACCCGGCAAACGGAAGGATTGACGCACTCGCCTCCTCCGGCCCTCCGCGGTGGTACTCAGTCGCCTTCAAGGTCGTGGATTTCCGGTCGCATGCCGTCAGGCGTGAATTCGAGCGTCGCAAACGTGATCGGCAGCTTGAAACGCCGAGGTCCCGCGCTGCCGGGATTCAGGTAGAGAACGCCACCGACCGTGTCGACCTTCGGCACGTGGGAATGCCCGGAGACGATGACGTCGATGCCGCCACCGGGATCGGCCTTCAGCGTCTTCAAGTCGTGCAGAACGTAGATCGACTTTCCCGCCAGGCGCACAAGGTTCGTGTCGGGGTAGTCGCGAGCCCACTCGCCACCATCCACGTTTCCACGAATGGCCGTGACGGGCGCGATCCGGCGAAGCGCGTCGACGATCAAGCGATGTCGTTTCAGAGGTTGGCCGGTGCGACCGGTACGTGACCAGCGGCCCCGTCAGGTTCTCGAAAGTTTGCCCGACTACAGTGACTTGTTCGGATGATCCTGAAGGTGAGGTTAGCGTGGACCCGCAACACTTTAATGCATTTAATGTACCAGCTTCGTCGCACGTGCAGCACGCGGTCTCCGAAGCGCCGCAGAGGGACGAGGCCGTGCAATTTGAGCAGCACTTGGCCGAGGCAAGCCAAGCCGCTCCCGTCGCCATCAGGGACCCCGCCTATCCCAATCTGTCTACAGAAGACCAACACCTTATCGAGCGCGTGATCACTCAATATAAGGATCAGAAAAAGCCAACACCTGGAACGGTTAGACACTATACGCAGGTACTTCATAGACTGGTGAATGATCTTCGCACGCGCGGCCAAACGACCGATCTAGCGGACCATGAGTCCCTGCTCGAATACGCAAATACTTACTTTCCGAACGACTCAAATATTAAGGCGGGGCTGAGGGTTCTTGGTGCGTATCATGGCATTGACTCCAACTACCCCCATCTATCTCCGGAGGACCTGAGCCTTATCGATAGAATAATTACTCAATATGCGCCTGACAAAAACGTACTACCTGCAACGGCTACACAGTACTCTACGGCACTTCGTCGACTGGCGAATGACGTCCGCGCTCGCGGCCAAACAATCGATCTAGCGGACCACAAGTTCCTGCTCGATCACACAAATACTTACTTCCCGAAAGACGAATATATGAAGAGAGGGCTAAGCGTCCTTCTTGCATATTATGGCCGTGACCCCGCCTATCCCAATCTGTCTACAGAGGACCGAAACCTTATCGATCGCGTCATTACTCAATTTGCGGCTCGGAAAAACCCAAAACCTGAAACGGTTGAACGTTATACTCGAGCGCTTCGTCAACTCGCGAATGATTTCCGCGGTCGCGGCCAAACGACCGATTTAGCGGACCACAAGTCCCTGCTCGAATACGCAAATGCTTATTTTCCGAAAAACGGGCAGATGAGGTCAGTGGTAGGAGTCCTTCGTAAGTATTATGCCCCCGATGATAACGCCGCTCCTTCGAGAGCAGCGAAGAGACTGAGGACGCTGAACGATCTGGAAGAGATTGTGGTATACCGACAATCAAGTGCAAACGTCGCTTCAGAAGGAAGTAGCGCAGCGCCGCAGGTTGACTCAAGAGGCGTCATAATCCGGGGGCAGTCGGACAGGCGGCCTGTTTATTCCGAGGATGCTGCCGCCGTCTCGGAGCTTGAGCAGGCGCTCATCAAGGGCGGCATGACCTCCAGATGGGCAGGGCAGCTTGGAAGCAGCCTCGTTGGCTTTAGCCGCTGGCTGTTCGAAAACAACAGATCGAGCATTGTTGCTCGGCTGGACCGCAAGGCGCTGAGCGACGATGATGCCATACTTAAGCACAAAGGAGGGAATAATACCATTCTCCTCAAAGCCCTGAAATATTTCCACGCCTTTCGGACCACGGGAGTGGTCGTGCCCAAGCAACCCGGTCGCGCAAGCGCTAAGCTTAATGCTTCCGACCAGAACGTGGCGCTCAATCCCGAAAGCGCTGTGCAGATGGTACCGCGGCGCATCGACGACGCCGCTGCGCAGCACAGCGCGCGGCACGAAGCGAGTACTCGGCTAGAGGAGCTTGGGGAGGGACAGGACGGTCAACACGCCCCCTGGTCTCTCATTCAGGAGCAAACCGCATTGGATTCAGAGCAGCTCCCTCAGGGAGAGCTTCGGCGAGTGCTGGATCATCTGGATGATGAAGCCATGCCGCCGCCAGCCTCCCTGGCTTCAGAGGAGCTCCAGCGGCTGGAAAAACAGTTGCATAACGAACTTCACGGGCCTGGAGACAATGATCCTGCTCTTTCGTTTTCCATCGATCCGGAAGAGTTTACTTTGGACCGCGAGCTGTTCTCTCCAGAGGAGCTTCTGCGACCGCTTGATGACGAACCTGCAGAGGAGCTTCAGCGTCTGGAGAAACAGTTGCATGACGAGCTTCACGCGCTAGGAAGTCGGAGGCCAAGCGGTCTTAGGAAGACAACTATAACACTCAACTCCTTGGCTCACAGAACGACATGGCTA
>NZ_JAUMTJ010000109.1:0-15665 GCF_032654765.1 Bradyrhizobium sp. 33ap4
CAAAGCTCGCACCAAACTGGGGCGCGCCTATCCAGGCATACCCAAAGAGTCAAAATCACTGTGACGAGCTACTAGCTGCGCCGCTATATCAAAGCCTTAAGGGGACGTCCGGCCTGGCTGGCGCGGACGGTCAGAACGAATCCGCCAGCGCGATCTCCGCCTTCAGCGCGTCGATCCGCCGTTCGGCTTCCTCGGACGTCAGGTCGCGTGCGTACTGGTTCGGCTGATAGGCCTCCTCGGCGAGGCTCCTCAACCGCAGCGCCTGGGCACGGGTCATCAGCCCGCCAAGCCGCTCCGCAACCCCACCATATCTTACCGCTGCCACGCTCATTGCTTGCCTCGCTTGCTGGATCGTGACTTGACAATATGTTCTATTTTTGTTCTAACAAGCTATGGACAACAAGATCAATGAAATTCGGCGCAAGATCAGCACGTTGCGAGCTGAGATGACCCTGATCGAGGCGTCGATCAGGGATCAGGTCAACCGCGACCTCGATTGCAGTGAAGCATCCTACCGGCTGATGGCGATGCGAGCCGAAGTGGCCCAACTGGTCGGCCGGTGGAAGGCCGCCGGCGGCGGCGAGCGTCTCCCCACGGTCCGGGAGCGGCTGAGCCGGAGCTTCGAGGACCGCGCCGGCGCGAAGGTCAAGGTGGACAAGGACAAGGCGAAGCCTACGCCCGGTCACAGCAACGCCCGGGTGTGATCCGGGGGTTTGTCCAAAGAAGGGAGCCTCGAACACCGGCTCAGGCCCAAATCAGGTTTCAAGGAAGGAACTGGGACCGCAGGATCTGCATTTTCTTGTGGTGAGAGCCAATACCATAGCATCGCCCAGCGCCATGATCGCCGATCCGACCGCGCCACCGCGGGCATCGATGAATGACGATCGCAGTCCACTGCTGACGCTGATCTCCTGCATCAGCTGCATCAGGACGATGCGGCTCGAGAGCAGCCATCCGGGCAGCGAGGGCAGGGATATTCTTCAGTACCGCTGCGAGCAATGCAGCCGCATCGAGCGGGTGCAATTGGTGCGGCGAAGCTGGCCGGCGGAACGCTAGCCTTTCGATTTTGAACTAGTGTCCCGAATCCGAAGTTCGCATCATTTGCCGCATCTTCGGAGCGAACTTCGAATTCGATAAGGACACTGGCAAACTTATGATTCTAGTGTGCTTTATGAATGCGAAGTTCGTGAAAGTGGCTGCCGCGAAATCGCACGGACTTCGCATTCAGCACACTAGGAGCGGGCTTTCGCCTTTGGTCTTGCCACGACGTCATGCGCGGTGGCATCGAACTCGCTCGAAGCGTTGCCGGATGGCCCGCTCGTCGCGCTGCCGACGCCGTGCCCCGTCAACTTTGCGAGTTCGCGGCTGAGGTCGTGGATGTGGTACGGCTTGCGTAACACCGGAAAGTCGGACCTCACGTCGCGTGCGCTCGCGCTGTAGCCTGTCGTCAGCAGGATCGGCAGCTCGGGCTTTCTGTCCCGGATCGTGCGCGCCAGCTTCAGTCCATCGATCCTGCCGGGCATGACGATGTCGCTGAACACCACATCGATCCCGTTGGCGTCGATTTCCGACAAGGCGGCCTCCGCGTTCGAGGCCCAGCGCACGGTGTAGCCGAGCTGTTCGAGCAGGCCCGTGCTCGCATCGGCGACGGCAGGATTGTCCTCGATCAGCAGGATCGTGGCCAAGCCGGGCGTGCTGTGCCCCGTAGCTGTGCGCTTTGCGGCCGCAGTCCCGCGCGGGAGATAGATGCTGACCGTCGTGCCCTTGCCGAGCGCGCTTGTAATCTCGACCCGGCCATCCGCCTGGTGCGCGAAACCGTGAACCTGGGACAGCCCAAGGCCGGTCCCTTTGCCGACCGGCTTGGTGGTGAAGAAGGGATCAAAGACCTTGTTCATGACATCGTCTGGAATGCCTTCGCCGGTGTCGGTAATGCTGACGACCACCTGGGCGGCTTCCGGGACATTGCGCGCCGCGACGGTCAGCGTGCCGCCGCCGGTCATCGCATCCCGGGCATTGACCACGAGGTTGATCAGCGCGGTCTCAAATTCCGTCGGATCGACGAAGATCGGCCAGAGATCCGGTCCGATCTCCATGTTCAGCTTGATCGCGCCGCCGAGCGCGCTGGTCAAAACCTCTCGCACCGCGGTGATCCTGTCAGCGACGTTGATGGTCTGCGGATTGACACTCTGCCGACGCGCGAAGGTGAGGAGCTGCCTGGTCAGGGACGCGGCACGCTCGGATGCGGTTTCGATCGCGCCGAGTGCAAGCATCCCCCGTTCGCTCATCACCTCGCGCTTGATCCGGTGCAGATTGCCGGAGATGATCATCAGCAGGTTGTTGAAGTCGTGCGCGACGCCGCCGGTCAGTTGGCCGAGCGCATCCATCTTTTGCGATTCCGCAAGCTGACGCTGCACCTGTTCGAGCTTCTGATGCGCGTCGCGCCGCTCGGAAATATCCCGGGTGATCTTGGCGAAGCCGACCAGGCTGCCGTCGGTATCGCGGATCGGATCGATCACGACGCTCGCCCGGAAGAACGAACCGTCCTTGCGGACCCGCCAGCCTTCCTCCACGTAATGCCCGGTCTCTTCCGCGATCTTGAGCGCATGGGCGGGCTTGCCGGCAGCCTGGTCGGCCGGCGTATAGAACCGCGAGAAGTGCTGGCCGATGATTTCGCCGGGCGAATAGCCCTTGATGCGCTCGCCGCCGGCGTTCCAATTGGCGACGATGCCGGCCGGCGTCAGCATATAGAGCGCATAGTCGGTGACATTGCTCACCAGCAGGCGGAACTGGCTTTCGCTGGCCTCGAGATCCGCGCGCGCCTGATGCCGCTCGGTGATGTCGCGGGTGACCATTGTGTAGCCGACGAGCTTGCGCTTCTCGTAGATCGGATCGATGACCACAGCGGCGTAGAATTGCGACCCGTCCTTGCGGACGGACCAGCCTTCGGCCGCTGAGTGCTTCTCCTTCCGCGCCATCTGCAGTGCTCTCGCCGGAACGCCGGATGCGCGGTCTTCGGCAGGATAGAAGACCGAGAAGTGCTTGCCGAGGATCGCCTTGGCCGGATAGCCCGTGATGCGCTCGGCGCCCTTGTTCCAGTTGATGACCCGGCCATCGGGGCCGAGCGTGCAAATGGCGTAGTCGACCACGCCGCCAGCCACCGGCCGACGATCGTGCCGGCTCTCGACGATGCCCCGTTTGAGTTGTTCTGATTTCTTAACCATCACCGATCCTGCCCCCGCCCGAAACGCGCGGGGATGGTCAATGTTCCATGCGAGCACGAGGACCGGGCGATCAGGGCCGGCTCCGTCGTTCCTCGTAAAAGTTCGGCCAACGGTCGGAACTTTTGGTTCCAATCGCGATTAAGGTACTCGGTTTGCGTCACAAATTGCGGCTTTGGCGTTTTCCCGCTTGAATAGATCAAGGGCAGTCATTCTTATGGTCACACTGGCTTTTCCGAGTCTCTGGATTCGCGGCCAGCGCGTAGGGGAAATTACATGACCGATCTCGGTTCGTCGCCTCGTCCCCGTGCTGATACGCGCCGCAGCCAACAATCAAACGGAAGCCTCGATTCCTCGCATGACCTACTGCAGTCGCTGCAGGCGATGCGCGCCGGCGACTTCTCGGTCCGGATGCGTGGCGACTATCTCGGCATCGACGGCAAGATCGCAGACGCCTTCAACGAAATCGCTGCCGCCAACGAACGCATGGCGCAGCAATTGGCGCGCGTCGGCCAGGTCGTCGGCCGCGAGGGACAGACCCGCCAGCGCGTCAATTTCGGCCTCGCCAGCGGCGCCTGGGCCGATATGGAGAGCTCGGTCAACACGCTGATCGACGATCTGCTGTGGCCGACCCGCGAGGTCACCCGCGCGGTCGCTGCGGTGGCGCAAGGCGACCTGCTGCAGACCGTGCAGCTCGACGTCGAGGGCCGGCCGTTGCGCGGCGAATTCCTGCAGTCGGCGAACATCGTCAACACGATGATCAAGCAGCTCTCGGTGTTCACCTCGGAGGTCACGCGCGTGGCGCGCGAAGTCGGCACCGAGGGCAAGCTCGGCGGCCAGGCCCAGGTGCCGGAAGTGACCGGCGTCTGGAAGGACCTGACCGAGAGCGTCAACTCGATGGCCAACAACCTGACCGGCCAGGTTCGCAACATCGCCGAGGTGACGATCGCGGTCGCCAACGGCGACTTGTCCAAGAAGATCACGGTCGACGTTCGCGGCGAGATCCTGCAACTGAAGGAAGCCATCAACACGATGGTCGATCAGCTGCGTTCGTTCGCCTCCGAAGTGACGCGCGTGGCGCGCGAGGTCGGCACCGACGGCAAGCTCGGCGGCCAGGCGATCGTGCCCGGCGTCGCCGGTACCTGGAAGGACCTCACCGACTCGGTGAACGCGATGTGCGGCAACCTGACCGCCCAGGTGCGCAACATCGCCAACGTGACCACGGCCGTGGCGCGCGGCGACCTGTCGCGCAAGATCACGGTCGACGTCAGCGGCGAGATTTTGGAGCTGAAGGACACCATCAACA
Organism: Bradyrhizobium sp. 33ap4; assembly: GCF_032654765.1. Taxonomy (NCBI): domain Bacteria; kingdom Pseudomonadati; phylum Pseudomonadota; class Alphaproteobacteria; order Hyphomicrobiales; family Nitrobacteraceae; genus Bradyrhizobium; species Bradyrhizobium sp. 33ap4. Next base: position 4,525 of record NZ_JAUMTJ010000109.1, read on the forward strand.
CGATGGTGGACCAGCTCAACTCGTTCGCGTCGGAAGTGACGCGTGTGGCGCGCGAGGTCGGCACCGAGGGCAAGCTCGGCGGCCAGGCCCAGGTGCCCGGCGTTGCCGGCACCTGGAAGGACCTGACCGACAACGTCAACTTCATGGCGTCGAACCTGACTGCGCAGGTCCGCAACATCGCCGACGTCGCGACCGCGATCGCCGGCGGCGACCTCTCGAAGAAGATCACGGTCAACGTGTCGGGCGAGATCCTTCAGCTGAAGGAAACGCTGAACACCATGGTCGACCAGCTCAACGCGTTCGCGTCGGAAGTGACGCGCGTGGCGCGCGAGGTCGGCACCGAAGGCAAGCTCGGCGGCCAGGCCAACGTGCTCGGCGTCGCCGGCACCTGGAAGGATCTGACCGACAACGTCAACTTCATGGCGTCGAACCTGACCGCGCAGGTGCGCAACATCGCCGCCGTGACGACCGCGGTCGCTGGCGGCGACCTCTCGAAGAAAATCACGGTGGACGTGCGCGGCGAAATCCTCGAGCTGAAGGACACCATCAACACGATGGTCGATCAGCTCAACGCCTTCGCCGGCGAAGTGACGCGCGTGGCGCGCGAGGTCGGCACCGAAGGCAAGCTCGGCGGCCAGGCCGAGGTGCGCGGCGTCGCCGGCACCTGGAAGGATTTGACTGACAGCGTCAACTCGATGGCCTCGAACCTGACCGCGCAGGTCCGCAACATCGCTGAGGTCGCGACCGCGGTGGCGAAGGGCGACCTGTCGAAGAAGATCACGGTGAACGTATCGGGCGAAATCCTTCAGCTGAAGGAAACGCTGAACACGATGGTGGACCAGCTCAACGCCTTCGCCGGCGAGGTGACTCGCGTGGCGCGCGAGGTCGGTACCGACGGCAAGCTCGGCGGCCAGGCCGAGGTGCCCGGCGTCGCCGGCACCTGGAAGGACCTGACGGACAGCGTCAACTCGATGGCCGGCAATCTCACGGCGCAGGTGCGTAACATCGCCGAGGTCGCGACCGCGATCGCCGGCGGCGACCTGTCGCGCAAGATCACCGTCGACGTGCGCGGCGAGATCCTTCAGCTGAAGCAAACGCTGAACACGATGGTCGACCAGCTCAACCGCTTCGCGGGCGAGGTGACGCGCGTGGCGCGCGAGGTCGGCACCGACGGCAGCCTCGGCGGCCAGGCCAACGTGCCCGGCGTCGCCGGCACCTGGAAAGACTTGACCGACAACGTCAACTCGATGGCCGGCAACCTGACCGCGCAGGTCCGCAACATCGCGGAGGTGACCACCGCCGTGGCGCGCGGCGACTTATCGCGCAAGATCACCGTCGACGTGAAGGGCGAAATCCTCGAGCTCAAGAACACCATCAACACGATGGTGGACCAGCTCAATGCGTTTGCGGGCGAGGTGACGCGCGTGGCGCGCGAGGTCGGCACCGAGGGCAAGCTCGGCGGCCAGGCCGAAGTGCCCGGCGTCGCCGGCACCTGGAAGGATTTGACCGACAACGTCAACTTCATGGCGTCGAACCTGACTGCGCAGGTCCGCAACATCGCCGAGGTCGCGAGCGCGATCGCCGGCGGCGACCTGTCGAAGAAGATCACCGTGGACGTGCGCGGCGAGATCCTGCTGCTCAAGGACACCCTGAACACGATGGTCGAGCAGCTGCGCTCGTTCGCCGCCGAAGTGACGCGCGTGGCGCGCGAGGTCGGCACCGAGGGACGGCTCGGTGGCCAGGCCGTGGTGCCCGGCGTCGGCGGCACCTGGAAGGACCTCACCGACAACGTCAACCTGCTGGCGGCGAACCTGACCACCCAGGTGCGCAACATCGCCGAAGTCACCACTGCGGTGGCGCGCGGCGACCTGTCGCGCAAGATCACGGTCGACGTGAAGGGCGAAATCCTCGAGCTCAAGAACACCATCAACACCATGGTCGACCAGCTCAACGCCTTCGCCGGCGAGGTGACGCGCGTGGCGCGCGAAGTCGGCACCGAGGGCAAGCTCGGCGGCCAGGCCGAGGTGCGCGGCGTTGCCGGCACCTGGAAGGACCTCACCGACACCGTCAACGTCATGGCGGTCAACCTGACCGAGCAGGTGCGCGGCATCGTCAAGGTGGTGACCGCGGTCGCCAACGGCGACCTGAAGCAGAACCTGACGGTGAAGTCGAAGGGCGAGGTGGCCGCGCTCGCCGACACCATCAACAACATGACCGAGACGCTTGCGACCTTCGCCGAACAGGTCACCAGCGTGGCGCGCGAGGTCGGCGTCGAGGGACGGCTCGGCGGTCAGGCCAACGTGCCTGGCGCGGCCGGCACCTGGAAGGATCTCACCGGCAACGTCAACCTGCTCGCGGCCAACCTGACCTCGCAGGTGCGCGCGATCGCGGAAGTGGCGACCGCCGTGACCAAGGGCGACCTGACGCGCTCGATCCAGGTCGACGTCCGCGGCGAGGTCGCCGAGCTCAAGGACAACATCAACACGATGATCGGCAACCTCCGTCTGACCACGGAGCGCAACACCGAACAGGACTGGCTGAAGACCAATCTGGCGCGCTTCACCAACATGCTGCAGGGCCAGCGCGATCTTGCGACCGTCGGCCGGCTGCTGCTGACCGAGCTTGCGCCGCTGATCAACGCGCATATGGGCGTGATCTACCAGGTCGACAATCCCGAGAATGCGCAGTTGCGCCTGTTGTCGGCCTATGCCAGCGACAGCAGCAATCCGCATCCGCAGATCGTCCAGTTCGGCGAGGGATTGATCGGCCAATGCGCGCTCGACAAGCGTCAGCGCCTCGTCTCCGAGATTCCCGGCGATGCGGTGCCGATCAATTCGGCCTTGATGCGGATCATGCCGAAAAACCTCGTCGTGTTTCCGGTGCAGTTCGAGAACCAGGTCAAGGCGGTGATCGAGCTGTCCTCGATCTCCTCGTTCACGACCTCGCAGATCACCTTCCTCGAACAGTTGACCGACAGCATCGGCATCGTGCTCAACAGCATCGAGGCGACGATGCAGACCGAGGCGCTGCTCAAGCAGTCGCAACAGCTCGCCGGCGAGTTGCAGACCCAGCAGAAGGAATTGCAGCAGACCAACGATCAGCTGGAGCAGAAGGCCCAGCAGCTGGCCGAACGCAATGTCGACGTCGAGCGCAAGAACCAGGAAATCGAGCAGGCGCGGCGCGCGCTGGAAGAAAAGGCGACCGAGCTGTCGCTGACTTCGAAGTACAAATCCGAATTCCTCGCCAACATGTCTCACGAGTTGCGGACACCGCTGAACTCGATCCTGATCCTGGGCCAGCAGCTCACCGAAAATCCCGACGGCAACCTGACCGGCAAGCAGGTCGAGTTTGCCCGCACCATTCACGGCGCCGGCACCGACCTGTTGAACCTGATCAGCGACATCCTCGATCTCTCCAAGATCGAGTCCGGCACGGTGACGGTCGACGCCGAGGAAATTCTGACATCGAGCCTGCTCGAGACCGTCGGACGGCCGTTCCGGCACGAGGCGGAGAACCGGCATCTCTCGTTCAGTATCGATGTCGACGCCAATCTTGCGCGCAGCATGGTCACCGACTCCAAGCGGCTGCAGCAGGTGCTCAAGAACCTGTTGTCGAATGCGTTCAAGTTCACCGCGGAAGGCGGCGTCAGCCTGACCGTGTCGGCCGCGCTCGGCGGCTGGAGTGTGGAGCATCCGATCCTCAATGCGGCGCCCGCGGTCGTTGCGTTCGAGGTGTCGGATACCGGCATCGGCATTCCGCAAGACAAGCAGAAGCTGATCTTCGAGGCGTTCCAGCAGGCCGACGCCGGCACCAGCCGCAAATATGGCGGCACCGGCCTTGGACTGGCCATCAGCCGTGAGCTCGCGGGTCTGCTCGGCGGCGAGATCCATCTGCGCAGTGCGACAGGCAAGGGCTCGACCTTCACGCTCTATCTGCCGCTGAAATATGCCGGCCCCTCGGTGGCACTGCGCCCGCAGGCTCGACCGATCGCGATGCCGCACCCACCGGCGCCGGCGCTGCAGGCGTCGGGCGCGCAGGAGCGTGTGATCGAGCAGCTTCCGGACGACCGGCTCAATCTCGAGCCCGGCGACACCATCCTGCTGATCGTCGAGGACGATCCGCATTATGCGCGGGTGCTGATCGATCTAGCGCGCGACAAGGGCTTCAAGGTGCTGGTCGCAAGCCGCGGTGCCGAAGCTCTGGATCTGGCCAAGCAGTTCCAGCCGAGCGCGGTGTCGCTCGACGTCTTCCTGCCCGACATGCTGGGTTGGACCGTGCTGAGCCAACTCAAGCACAATCCGCTGACCCGTCACATTCCGGTTCAGATCATCACGCTCGACGAGGACCGGCAGCACGCGCTGGCGCGCGGCGCGTTCTCCTTCGTCAACAAGCCGACGACGACGGAAGGCGTCAGCGCTGCGCTGTCGCAGATCAAGGAATACGCCAGACCACGCCGCAAGCGCCTGCTGATCGTGGAGGACAATGCGGCGGAGCAGCTCAGCATCACGGAACTGCTCGGGCACGAGGATATCGAGATCGTGACCACCGGCACCGGGGCAGGGGCGCTCTCGACGATGCGCGAAAATCCGTGCGACTGCGTCGTGCTCGACCTGCGCCTGCCCGACATGAGCGGTTTCGAAGTGCTGGATCAGATCCGCAAGGACGAGACGCTGTCCAATATACCCGTCGTCGTGTTTACGGGCCGGGAACTTTCAGCGGAAGAAGACGCGGAACTGCATACGATGGCGCGCAGCATCGTCGTCAAAGGCGTGGAATCGCCGGAGCGTCTGCTCGACGAAACGTCACTGTTCCTGCACCGTGTGATCACGGAATTGCCCGTCGAAAAACAGAGGATGCTGGAGAAGCTCAATAGTTCTGATGAGGATCTTATTGGCAAGACCGCACTGCTGGTCGACGACGATGCCCGCAACATCTTCGCGCTCTCGAGCGTGTTGGAGCGGCGAGGTATGAAGGTGTTGACTGCGACAACCGGTCACGAGGCCATCTCGCTGGTCGAATCCAATCCCAAGATTGCGATCGTGCTGATGGACATCATGATGCCGCAGATGGACGGTTACCAGACCATCGGCGCCATCCGGCAAAACTCCGCCTTCGCGCGGCTGCCGATCATCGCGCTGACCGCGAAGGCGATGAAAGGCGATCGAGAGAAATGCCTGGAGGCAGGCGCGTCCGACTATCTGGCGAAACCCGTGAACACCGAGCAACTGCTGCTGGCGATCCGCATGTGGCTGCACCGCTGATCGGCGATCGAACATGATGGACCACGAAAAGGTAAACATCCTTCTGGTCGATGACCAGCCGGCGAAGCTGCTGGCCTATGAGGTCATCCTGAAGGAGCTCGGCGAGACACTGGTCGCCGCGTCGTCGGGCCGCGAGGCGCTGGAGTTCCTGCTCAAGAACGAAGTCGCGGTCATCCTGGTCGACGTCTGCATGCCAGAGCTCGACGGCTTCGAGCTCGCGGCGATGATCCGCGACCATCCGCGCTTCCAGAAGACCGCGATGATCTTCATCTCGGCGATCCAGGTCAGCGATATCGATCGGCTCCGCGGCTACGAGATGGGCGCGGTCGATTACGTGCCGGTGCCCGTCGTGCCCGAGGTGCTGCGGGCAAAGATCCGCGTGTTCGCCGAGCTCTACCGCAAGACACGACAGCTCGAACGCCTCAACGCGGAGCTCGAGGACCGCGTGCGCGCACGCACCGCCGAGCTCGAGCAGTCGACCACGCGACTGGTCGAAAGCGAGGCACGCCGCAGCATGGCGATTGCGGCCGGCAAGATGGGCTCGTGGGACTGGGATTGGGTCAACGGCGACTGGATGTGGGACGAGGGGCAATACAAGATCTTCGGCGTCGACCCGAAATCCTTCAAGCTCACCTCCGACAATATACAGGCGCTGTTTCATCCCGACGATGTCGAGCACCTCCGGCAAGCCTGGACCGGCTTCGGCAAGGGCCAGACGTCCTATGAAACCGAATTCCGCGTCATGCGGCCGGACGGCGAAGTGCGCTGGTGCGTCGGTACAGCCGCGGCCACCAGCGACCGCAACGGCAAGGTGGTACGGGTGAGCGGCGTCACCGTCGACATCACCGATCGCAAGAAGGCCGAGGAGCGGCAGAGCCTGTTGACCCGCGAGGTGGACCATCGCGCCAAGAACGCGCTCGCGCTGGCACAATCGATCGTGCGGCTGACGCGCGCGCAGAACGTGACCGCCTATGTGCGGGCGGTCGAGGGCCGCATCACAGCGCTGGCACGCGTTCACACCGTGCTGTCGCTGTCGAGCTGGCAGGGCGCCGAAATCCGGCGGCTGGTCGCCGAGGAGATCGCGCCGTATTCGGAAGCCGGACAGATCCAGATCGATGGCGAAGAGGTGCAGTTGCAGCCCGCGACCGCGCAGACCTTGGCGCTGGCGCTGCATGAGCTCGTCACCAACTCCGCCAAATACGGTAGCCTGTCGGTGCTGTCGGGCCGGCTTGCGATCACCTGGGAACTGCACGACGAAACGTTGATCCTGGCCTGGGTGGAATCCGGCGGACCTCCCGTGACCAAGCCGAAGCAGAGAGGTTTCGGCACGAGAAGCGTCATCGCCAGCATCGAGACCCAGCTCGGCGGCCGCGCCGACTTCGATTGGCGCACCGAGGGCCTGGTGTGCCGGCTCACGGTTCCGCTCAAGGCGCTGGCTGGAGAGCCCGCGGCCTACCGCGATTTGTCGACGGCCGAGCAGCGCCAGCCCATGGTCAGTTCCAGGGCCGTGTAGCGCCTCCCATCGAACAGGAACCAAGCGCCGGACGCTGCGGTTAACGGGGCTTGATCGCTCCATTCGTGGCTTGAGGTGCTGCCTTGGATGCCCAAACCAGAGAGCGCGGGCCGTCCGGGGAGAAGCCGCGGCAGCCCGAGCGCAACCCCGAGCAAGGATCGCGACCCGACCGCGGATCCGCGCCACAGCAGGAAACCGAGCGCAAGCCATCGATGCGCGACCGGCTGCGCGAGCACTGGCTGCTTGCCACAGTCGGCGCCTGTCTGCTCCTGCTCGCGATCATGGGTGGCGTGAGCTATTGGCTCAACGTGCGTCACTATGAATCGACCGATGACGCGTTCGTGGCCGCACGCAGCTTTGCCGTGGCAGCAAAGGTCGGCGGCTATGTCGTCGAGGTCCCCGTCACCGACAACCAGCACGTCAATGCCGGCGATCTCCTCGCGAGGATCGACGAGCGCGACTACAAGATATCAGTCGATCAGGCCAGCGCACAGGTCGCGGTCGCAGAGGCCAATATCGCCAATGTCGAGGCCCAGATCGACAGCCAGCAGGAGCAGATCAAGGAAGCCAAGGCGCAGCAGCAACAGGCCGAGGCGCAATTGAAGTTCGCGCGGGAGGAGGCGGAGCGCGCCCAGAACCTCGTCGAAAAGGGCGCGGGCACGGTGCAGCGGCAGCAGCAGACCCGCTCGGATCTCGACGCCCAGCAGGCCAATGCCAGCCGCGCCAGAACGGCAGTGACTGCCGCTGAGCTCGGCGTCAAGACGCTCGAGGCTCAGCTCAAGAGCAGCAAGGCATCGCTGGAGCAGGCGCAGGCCCAGCTCGATCAGGCCAAATTGAACCTGCAATATACCCGCATCGTCGCGGCGCAATCCGGACGCGTCGTCAAGCTGAGCGGCGCGGTCGGCACCTATGTGGCGCCGGCCCAGAGCGTCATGATGTTCGTTCCTGACGAGGTCTGGATCACCGCCAACTACAAGGAAACGCAGCTGACGGACATGCGGCCGGGCCAGCCGGTCGAGATCAGGATCGATGCGTATCCGGGGCGCAAGCTCACTGGCCGCGTGGCTTCGGTTCAGCCGGGCTCGGGCACTGCGTTCAGCCTGCTGCCGGCGGAGAACGCGACCGGCAATTTCGTCAAGGTCGTGCAGCGCGTTCCCGTGAAGATCGTGATCGACAATTGGCCGAATGACGTTCCGATTGGGCCGGGCATGTCGGTCGTGCCCTGGACCAGGGTGCGATGAGCGACGTTGCGGCAGGCGGCGGCGCAGCCTGGTCGCCGGAGCGTTCGGCTGCCGGCGGACATAATCCTTATCTGATTGCCTTCGTCGTCTCGATCGCGACCTTCATGGAGGTGCTGGACACCACGATCGCGAACGTGGCCTTGCGCCATATCGCGGGCGGCCTGGCCGTCGGCATCGACGAGAGCACCTATGTGATCACCAGCTATCTGGTCGCCAACGCGATCGTGCTGTCGATCTCGGGCTGGCTCTCGACCGTGATCGGCCGCAAGCGCTTCTACATGATCTGCGTCGGCACCTTCGCGTTCGCGTCCCTGCTGTGCGGGCTTGCCTGGAGCCTGGAGGCGCTGGTTCTGTTCCGGATCATCCAGGGCCTTGGCGGCGGCGGGATGGCGACGAGCGAGCAGGCGATCCTCGCCGACTCCTTTCCGCCGGCCAAGCGTGGCCAGGCGTTCGCGATCTACGGCGTCGCGGTGGTGGTTGCTCCCGTGGTCGGGCCAACGCTCGGCGGCTGGATCACCGATACCTATAGCTGGCACTGGATCTTTCTGATCAACGTGCCGATGGGCTTGCTCTCGCTGTTCCTGGTCGGGACGCTGGTCAAGGAGCCGTTCGGCGCCGAGCAGGAGCGCAAGGAGCTCCTCAAGGACGGCCTGCGCGTCGACTACATCGGCTTCGTACTGGTCGCGATCGGGCTCGGTTCGCTCGAATTCGTGCTCGACGAAGGCCAGCGCAAGGACTGGTTCGGGTCCAACATGATCGTCGGCTTCGCGCTGGCCTCTGCGATTTGCCTGATCGCGCTGATCCCCTGGGAGCTGACGCGCAAGGACCCGATCGTCGATCTCCGCCTGCTGGGACGTCGCCAGTTCGGATCGTGCTTCCTGGTGATGCTGTGCACCGGCGCGGTGCTGATCTCGTCGACGCAGCTCCTGCCGCAGCTGTTGCAGACCGAGCTGAACTATACTGCGCTGCTTGCCGGGCTCGCACTGTCGCCCGGCGGCGTCGTCACGCTGATCTTGATGCCGGTGGTCGGCCATCTCGTCAGTCGCGTTCAGCCGAAATATCTGATCGCGATCGGCGGCTGTATCGTTGCATTCTCGATGTGGCACCTGACGGGACTGAACGGCGACATCACCTATGGCTATGCTGCGCTCGCACGCATCTTTCTCTCCGCCGGGCTTCCGTTCCTGTTCTTGCCGGTCACGACAGCGTCATATGACGGCGTGCCGCCGGATAAGACCAACCAGGCCTCGGCGCTGATCAACGTCGCGCGCAACATCGGCGGGTCGATGGGCGTCGCACTCGCGCAGACCGCGCTGGCGCAACGCCAGCAATTCCACCAGAGCCGACTGGTCGAACATGCCGCGCCGTCCGACATCGGGTATCAGCAGACCATCGACACGATGACGCGCTTCTTTGAGGCACAGGGGTCGAACGCATCGGACGCCGCGTCCCAGGCGGTCGCCTGGGTCGGCCAGACCTTGCAGCGGCAGGTCGACCTGCTCGCCTATATCGACGTGTTCTGGATGCTCTCGATCATCGGCCTCGTGATGATCCCGCTGGCGCTGATCATCAAACCGGTCGATCTGACGGCGCCACCCAAGGGACATTAGAGCAGACGACATTGTGAACGCGGGAGCGGCCGAACCACGCTATGAACGGCGTGGCCGAAGGGAAATCGCGCGAGGAGCATATGCCCAGGACGAGTCTTGTCGGTGCGGGTCTGTCGGTCGTCTTCCTCGCGGCGATCAGCATCACGCGGTCGGGCGCCGAGCCCGTGCTGAAAGGCGCGGAAGCCTTCGGCGACTGGCAACGCGACAAGCCGGGCACGGTGCGCCTGATCACGCCGCAGGACTTGCCCAAGCCCGGGGCAACGGCGTCGAGCAGCAAGTTTCCGCGCGTCATGCCGAGACCTGCGTCGGCCGCGCCGCAGGTGCCGGCAGGGTTCAAGGTCGAACTGTTTGCGAGCGGGCTCAGCGGTCCGCGGATCATCCGGACCGCGCCCAATGGCGATATCTACGTGGTGGAAACGGGCTCCGGCCGCATTCGTATCCTGCGCAGCGCCGAGGGCGCCACCAGGCCTGCGACCAATGAAGTCTACGCAACCGGCCTGAACCAGCCGTTCGGCATCGCGTTCTTTCCGAGCGGTGACAATCCGCAATGGCTCTATGTCGCCAACACCGACAGCGTCGTGCGATTTGCCTACCGTAACGGCGATCTCAAGGCGTCGGGAAAACCCGAGACGATCGTCGCCCGGCTGCCGCCCGGCTACGGCCATTCCACGCGTGATATCGTGTTCACGCCGGACGACAAGCGGATGCTGGTGTCTGTCGGCTCCGCCGGCAACGCAGGCGAGGGGCTGGGTCGCCCGCCGAAGGGCATCGAGGCCTGGAGCCGCGACCATGCGCTCGGCGCTGCATGGGGCGACGAGACCGATCGCGCCGCCGTGCTCGCCTTCGATCCTGATGGCAAGAACCAGAAGCTGTTTGCCACGGGGATCCGCAACTGCGTCGGACTTGCGATCCAGCCCGGAAGCGGTACGCCGTGGTGCTCGACCAACGAGCGCGACGGCCGCGGCGACAACCTCGTGCCCGACTATGTGACGCGGGTCCGCGAAGGCGCGTTCTACGGCTGGCCCTGGTACTACATCGGCGGCAACGAAGACCCCGCGCATGCCGGCGCGCGGCCCGACCTGAAGGACAAGGTGACGGTCCCTGACGTGCTATTGCAGGCCCACTCGGCGTCGCTTGGCCTGACCTTCTACACCGGCAGCAGTTTTCCGCCGGAATATCGCGGCGATGCTTTTGCTGCCGAACACGGCTCGTGGAATCGGTCGAAGCGCACCGGCTACAAGGTCATCCGCATCAGGCTGAAGGACGGCGTGCCGACCGGCGAGTACGAGGATTTCGTCACCGGCTTCGTCATCGGCGACAATGAGGTCTGGGGCCGTCCGGTCGGTGTGACGGTCGCGCGCGACGGCGCACTGCTGGTCTCCGAAGACGGCAACGGCACGATCTGGCGCGTCAGCCGCGACTAGCGCTGCAGGCGGCGCGCGCTAGGTGGTGTGGACTCTAAGGATTCCCTTTTGAGAGCAAATCAGATTCAAGGCTTCTTTTTGGGAGGCGGCCT
>NZ_JAUMTJ010000110.1:0-15661 GCF_032654765.1 Bradyrhizobium sp. 33ap4
CCATATCCTCACCGTCCTCACCGCCGCCGCCCGCACCATAGCATCTCCCTTGGAGGCTTTCGGACGCCGGCCGCCGAGCACGCGGTGACGTCCCTCAAGCGGCCGGCATCCGAAACCCTTCACAATAGGCGCCATCCTATTTTGGCGACCTCGGGCGGCAAGTAGCTGGCATTTGCCAAGGCTCTAATCGTCGCTCAACAGTTCGCCCGTCGACGAACTGACGAAGTGCAGCCGCAAACACGAAGGACAGACAGCGCGGCTTCGCCCTCTTCCCCTTGACCTTCGCAGTCAATGCACCGGATTTCTTTTCGAGTGAACGGACAGTGAAATCGAAGTGCGCGCATTGCGGGAGCCCTCTCGGCAAAAATGAATGACACATGAGCGGCATTCTCAACCGCTCATGTGTCAGCTTCGTAGATTGTATAGCTTAGGCTGCACGCTCCATGCGTTCGATAGTCTGGCTTATATGTTTGCCAGCATCGTCAGCGACCTTGAGCGATACGTCCGCCATCCGACGACTGCTCTGAAGTGCACTGTCGATCGTATCGCGCACCAGATCGCTGTGCACGGCTGCGACGTCATGCGGCGTGCGGCAACGCATGAGTTCGGTCATGCGATCCATGTTCCTGTTAATCTGCTGGCGAAGAAAGTCACGATACTCTCGAGCGACTCCATCCATCCCTTTAACGACAGCCGTCGCAGAGTACAGGATGGTCTCAGCGTTGCGCGCCGACCGTTCGGTTGCTTGCTGCGCCTCGTCTCCCGACAGACCGAAAGCCCGACCAATTTGGTCAGTGGAGCGCCCCAATATCGCCGTCGTCATCTCCATTCCGAAGCGCCAGCTATTCTGCAGCATCTCGGCGTTCTGTTGTAGCAGACCGGCGCTGGCTTTGGCGACTTCCTCGGTGGCCTGGGCCGCAGCTAATCCGATACGCCTCGTTTGCTCAGTGGTTCTCTCTCCTGTGCCCTGGATCGTTTGCTCAACGTTTGGGATAGACTTCTGCTCTGGACGCGGATTGGCCATTTTTGTTGCTCCATCGATGTTGGTTGTTGGGTGATCGATGCGATTTTTTGGCAGCAACGTGGTCCCTTGAGGCCCGTTCCTTAACAATTCGAATTTAATGAATGTTTCGGATTTTCTCGGGGCAGGAACGAGTGCCCGAAGCCACACCGTTTAGCGGTCGCGGTGGGTGCGAACGCCCCGTTGAGGTACGAGACAGTGGACCTGTCCCAATATAGCCGCTTCGGGTCTCACAAACCGAACCCGGCGGCCCGCTTGATCTTGGTCGACTTCCCTCCCAAAAGCGGAAATTGCAGCCTTCGGACGACGGGCCAGAAGCAAACATACGAGCCACACTTGGCGCATGTTGGGGAGATAGGCCGCTTTCGGCGGGCCATCGGCCATGCGCCGCACGTGGGGTATTCACTAGCGAGGTTTTCGATTCGATCATCGTACCAGCTTCGTGGCTGCGCCTCATCGTCCGCACGCGCACGTGAGTGTCTCACGTTCCGGAGCGGCCCGACCCGATCGGCTCAAGAGCACAGCGTGCCCTAGCCGGCGGCTTCGTTGTGGGACTCGCGCGCGCCGCCTCTGCGTTCGCTTCTATTTCGGCCGCGACCGCCTTCGCCCGTTCCTCGCTGCGGGCCCGCAGCTCCTCCAGCTCGTCCGCTGAGAGATGCTCGATGCCGACGAACGAATTCTGGACGGTGCCGGTTCGAATCAGTTCGTCCAGCTTTACCTGTATGGCGGCGCTATCCCGGTTCTGTGAGTTCTGTATCAGGAAGACCATCAGAAAGGTCACGATAGTCGTGCCGGTATTGATGACGAGCTGCCACTTGTCGGAGAAGTGGAAGAGAGGTCCGGTGACGGCCCAGACGAGGACCACCGCGCAAGCCAAAACGAAGGTGGAGGCGCGTCCTGCGGCCTGCGAGGCCTTGTTTGCAACGGACGCGAACAGGTGGCGCGGGTGCCGATCGTGATGGCTGTGACGCATGTACTCCTCAAGCAGGTAATCCTCGACCCGGAGCGTCGAAGGCACCATGGGTCCAAGTACGGAGGACAGGCGCGAGTTCCTCCAGTGGCCCGCTCGATGACACGGAAGATCCGCGTGCCGTCACGCTCGATGTCCGACCAATGGAAGATCGGCGTGCGTTCGGGCGCCACCCCGGCGATCGCCCGCAGCGCCTGTTGGTGGCGAGCGATGGATATCCGCCAACGTACATCGTCGTTCCGGATCCATCCGGATCTGCTTCACCACCGGTCGCCCGCCCCCAGTGCGCGACGCGCCGAGGCCGCTGGCGCCGCCTCGAGGCGAGGCTTGACACTGGAAGTGGACTCTCGGGTCCGCAGCCGAGCGTCGTTCTGTCAAGATCTAAAGCCGGAGACCCAGTGCGTCGGCCTGTCGTCAGGAACAAAACTCGAAGACCGGCCCACCGATACCGTCCTCGATCGCAGCAACCCGCTCGTTGGTTCAGCATCAAAGAAAGCTGACGGATCGGTCCCTCCCCTCACCGACGAAGCCGAACCACGCAAATGGGAGCGCTACGACACAGAGAGCCGCCATCGGGAAGAATGCGGCTCCTGCATATTGAGCGTAGAGGATACCAGACAACGAAGTCAGTGCGGCAGTAACGACGCCTGAACTAAACGCATAGAGGGCCTGGGCCGTTGCGGCCAGCCTTATTGGGACAAGCTTTCCCATCATGCGCATGCAAGCGAGATGAAGCAACGCGAAGGTCAATCCGTGTAAGGGCTGAATTATTGAGAGAAGCACGACAGAGGTCGTCACGCCAGCAATCAACCAGCGTATGATTCCGGCCGCGGCAGCCAGGGTCGCCGCCCCATGCACGCCAAACCGGTCGATCAATGCTGGACCAACGAGAAAGAATACGAACACTTCTGCAGCCACCGCTTCCGACCACAGGATGCTGATGACGGAAGTGCCTATTCCAGCATTGCTCCACCGGATCACAGCAAACGCATCGTGTATTGCGTGGCTCCCATAGACCAGAGCCGAAACAAAAATAAGGATCCGAAACCGCCGGATCGAGAAAAGTCCGTGCACCTTACCCGCGGCAAGCGACTGCTCCGTGTTTGGAGTGGCTTGGGTAGTCACAGCGGGCACCAACGCTGTGGCGCAAGCCGCCGCGATCAGCAGCGTGGCATTGATCCAGATGATTGGCGTAAGGTCACCAGGACCTATGAGTTGTCCAACGAGCAGCGTACCCAAAACGAAGGCCGCCGACGCAGAGCCCCGTATCCAACCATACTCAAAGGGCTTTCCAGCTATCTGAGGCTTCGCTGCATTCACCGACAAAGCGTCAGCAATCGAGGTGGTGGGAGCAAGTGCCGCAGCCTGGGCCAGCGTTAGAAGAAGCAATAGCCAGAATCTATCTGCCCAGATCAAAGCAAGTGCCATTCCCGCTGCCAACGCAGCACAGCTCGCGAATACAAGGCGCAATGAGCCGAAGACATCAGCGAGCCTTCCAACACAGGGGCCAGAGACAAGGCGCACTAAGATTGCAGCAGCCAGAATTGAACCGATCTGCTGAGGCGTTAGAGCTCTCGTCTCGAAAAATTTTGGCCAGTATGGTGAAGCCGCGCCGAACGCAGCGTACAGCGCAACGTAAAGAGCAATATAGGCGATTGGTCCAGTAATGCGCATAGCCTAAAGGCCCTGAAATCGCGCCGACGGCCCCTTTCTGCAACTTCCGGCCAAAGACTGAAGATATTCCGCAGGAGGCAGCAAACCCAACCGATCGACGGATATCCAGTTTCTATCCGAATTCACTGACTTGGCGCTGCGCAACGTGGAACCAAGCCACATCGTCCTTGTTTGCCGCTAAGGCAATTCGGGATATTGCCTGGAAGGCGCAGCTTCGAATCTGCAAGCGATATCGCATTTTAAGCGCTGCAAGGAAGAAGCCAACTGTCGTGGTTGCCGCGATCGCGCGAGAGCAACGGCATAGTTTCGCCCACTTCAGCATGCCGTCCTGCCGGGCGAAGATCGTGTGCTCGACCCAGTTGACCCGGTCCACCCATTCGCCGTCCTTCTTGTAGCAGGCGTTCGAGGCGATTGAGATCATGAGGTTCTGGCCGACTTCCTTGATTTTGCCGACGCGGCCGATCTGGTTCACTTCACAAAGCTGGGTCATCGTTCTCTCCATCGTTTGGGACATCGCACTGTTGCGATAGCGGTCTCAAAGCGCCGGGAAGAAGCGACGGAAGCCGCAAAGGCCGTTAGGCCGCCGCGGGCGAGCGCAGCGCTGCGCCCCGCCCGCGACGGGGAATTTTGGAGTGAGCGTAGCGAACGGCCGCGGGGAATTGCCGCCGCAGGCGGAAGGGGACAATTCTCCGTCGCAGGGGCCGAAGCCGCTTCGACGGCGCTAGACCAGGCCATCGTTGCAACGGTGCATGGCACTCCAGGCGATGCAGAGAAAAGGCCCGGCATTTTCTGAGAAGAACCGATGGTCGTCGGCTTGGTCGAGGCGGGCTTGAACTCCGGCTCTCGGCGCCGAAACGGCGGTTCAACGAGGAAACGGGAAAAGCGGGACTGGGCCAACTGGGTCAAGCACATCATCGCAAGGTTGCGGCGCGGCGATGCAGAGCGGGATGCACGATCTGAGGCCCGGGACCTCGACAGGATTTGTCCGCTGCCCTCGTCACGCGGGTGGGGGATGGCCAAAAGCGTCGGCCGATGCACCGCGCGTTCAACTGGAGCGCTCCGCTCGTCGCCGCGGCGTGATGGCGAGGGCGGGATCGAGGATGTCGCCGGCCTGCGAGCCAGGTCGTTCCAGTCGCGATCGGGTTGGCGGCGGGTGCGATCGATGATCTCGATGCGCGGACGGGCCTTGGCTCGACGATCGGCACCAACAGGCGGGCCTGGCGTCCAGCGGGTCGAGCCTTGAAATTCGCCTCCTGAAACTATATATTCCGATCGATCGGAAACTTTTTCAGAGGTGCGATCATGGCCGCAGCAGCGGAATTGCTCAAGCCGACCGAGGCCGCGGTTGTCGCGCGGGTCAACCTGCGCGACGTCAACCGCGCGATCGATGAACATATCCTCTCGGACGCCTTCATCTCGCTCGACAATGGCCGCCAGGTCCTCGCCAGCGCCTGCTCGCTGATCTCGTTCTACTTCGACAGCGCCAGACAGCTGACATCGGAAGAGCGGCTGCATGCGATCCGGCAGGCCGAGCCAAAGCTGCTGGCCGCTCGTGCCGAGGCTTGGGTGACATTGCTGCGCAAAGATTGGACCGTGCGCAACGACTTCCTGACAATCGACCTTGCACCCTTCCTGCGCAGGACGCTGGAGCGCTTGGACGTGCTGACTGCCGCGCGTGATATGGTGACGTCCTCGCCCGATGTCCTCGGTGGCGCGCCCGTCATCAGGGGGACCCGCATTCCTGTCTACGACGTCGCTGCGGCGCTTGCCGCCGGCGCCACGCCGACGCGCCTCCTTGAGGCCTATCCTGGCCTCACCGAGGAGCAGGTCGAGCTGGCCGCTGTCTACGCCGAGGCGACGCCGCCGCGCGGGCGCCCGCGCGCGACAGCCCAGCTGCCTGAGGGGGCTGTCATCGTCAGCGACCGCCGTGTCCCACGGAGCAAGAAGTCGGGATGAAGTTTCTGATCGATGAGTGTCTGAGTCCGGAGCTTGCCAAATTGGCCATTGAGCGCGGATACGGTGAAAGTAGCCACATCGTCTGGATGAAGCTCAGCGGCCGCAAGGATTGGGAGCTCAAGACCATCATCGTCGATGGTGATTGGACGTTCGTAACCAAAAACTCGGTCGACTTTCGCGGTCCGAAAGACGAACCGGGGACAAAAGGGCAATACGCTGACGTCGCCATCCATGCCGGTCTGGTCTGCCTGAACGGATCGACTGGCATGGACCTCGACATGCAAGTCGAGCTGTTCGAGCAAGCCCTCGCCGACCTCGAGGCGGACGCCGATCTCGTCAACCAGGTTCTCGAAGTCACCGCCGAGGAGGAAGACCTGCGGGTCCTGCGTTACGCCTTGCCACGCGATTGAACACGATGCGGCGCCGCCTTTGGACGCGGCCGTGTGAGGCAATGCGCCTGGTTGTCTTGGGCCGAGCGAAGCGAGGCGCGAGATCCGGCTCGCAGCGACGTAAGCCGCGAAGTGAGAACGAGGAGCGGAAGCCGCGTTGCGGCGATGCGCGACTTCCTTCCTCGATGAAAAGCACGCTATGCTGCAGACTCTTGCGACTGGCTGCTGAACGCCAGCAAATAGGCTGTCGCAGCGGTCGCGGCGGTTGCTGCTTGAAAGATCGCTCGCTTGTCCTCTTTGAGAATTGCGAGGTACTGAGCGATATACTGAGCGTGATCCGGACGCGGTTCGTTGGTGATTTCGAGTTCGGCGCACAGGAACGTAGCACCGAGTTCCGCAATCAGCTCCTCGAAGCAATAGGGTTTGTCGGCAAAGCGCTTGCCTTTCTCGCGGTTCAGGCGATGGAGGGCGCCGCTGAAATGCGTCAGTTCATGCAGCACTGTGGAATAGAAACTCTCTTGCGGTGAGCTCGTGGGCGAGCCGAGGAATGCGCTCGGATCGGGAACACGGATGCGATCGGTCCTGCGATCATAGAAAGCCTGCGTCCCGCCGTATTCGATCACCGCGCCCGTGGCAGCAATCGCCTTGTCCGCCTGGCCCAGGCGTTCGAACAAGGGCGCTGTGGGAAGCTCTGGCGTCGCGGCCGTGACGCCGTCGACCTGTTCGGCGTTGAAAACCCACGAGGCGCGAGCGAACGGGATGGAGTGGGCGTCTTCACCCTGCCCTTGCTCGGGGTCGGGGTTCTGGATCTCCAGAGTCTTGTAGAATACGATCGGCGTCCCCTTCTCGCCCTTGCGGACTTGCGCGCCACTGCTCTGCCACTGTTTGAAGGTTGCCCATTGATGCGAGCGATAGCCGAGGGCTTGGGCGGTGATCCACAGCGACAGCACATTGACGCCGCGATAGGCTCGTTTCGTCGAGGCGTTGACTGGCGTCCTCGTGCTGGCACCCTGATGCCATGGCAGAACGAAATTCCCGGCGCCGGCCTCAATGGCCTGAACAATGCGGCTCGTGATGTTCTGATGAACGTCGAAGCGATCTCTTGCAGGTTTGGTCATTGCGCCCTCTTGAAGTTGACGCAGCGCGTGCATGGCCCTTGCCATGCCGCCTGCCCGTCGGCGAGACCGGGGTTTCGGGGGGGCAAGAGCTTGTTTCGGCGCCGGCGATGCCGGCGCGCATCCGATGGTGCGCAACGCGGTTGCACCGAGCCGCGCAGCGCGACGTGCGACCGACTTGCTGCCTCGGAGGGCGAAAGAAGATCTTGCTGGGGGTGAGGGGCAGTGCCCCTCATGTCCCCCGCTCTATTGAGCGCAGCGGACGGGCA
Organism: Bradyrhizobium sp. 33ap4; assembly: GCF_032654765.1. Taxonomy (NCBI): domain Bacteria; kingdom Pseudomonadati; phylum Pseudomonadota; class Alphaproteobacteria; order Hyphomicrobiales; family Nitrobacteraceae; genus Bradyrhizobium; species Bradyrhizobium sp. 33ap4. The sequence goes on from NZ_JAUMTJ010000110.1 coordinate 7,395, forward strand.
TGCCCGCGAAGCGCGGCATTAGCCACACAGCGGCGGCTTCGCGACAACGATCGTGACCCAGGGCGGCGACGGCGCAGGCGGCTCCCACGCCGTCCCGCATCATGTGCCGGTCGCCGAAGTCCCGCGCGGGCTGCCACTTCGCCGCCGCCATCGGGCTCCGATCCATGCTCGAAGATTTCACGCCGACGATCCCCGATTGGGCGCAGGATCAGCACACGATCAAGGACAAGGCGATGGGGCGTGGCCTCGATCACCCCCGCAAAGCGGGCGCGAAGCTGATCCCGCCGCCGCCCGGCGGTGACCCCTTCCCGGGACGATCGATCTCGCGGCGAAGCGGCACGCGGATCGGCGTACCGCGCGCCTTGGCCTCAGGAATGGTGCTCGATCTTTTGCAATAAGCTCGGCCTATTCGTTGCAAACCACCGCGATTATCGTCGTCGATCATTCGAGCGAGGGCACGTCATGGCGAACAGCAATCAGCATCAGGCCCTTGGTTTCGGCGCACGGCCGCACGTCGGGAACGGGGCCGGCTTTCCGACAGGCGATGCCAGCGACGTTGTCGCCGGCCCATTGTTGCCCGGCATAATGGCGATGAACATCGGCGATCCGATGGATATTCTACCGAACGAGGCGCGCGGGAAGGTCGAGCAAATGCGGCTGCGGCGCGAAGAACCTCAACGCTATACCTCAGCGGCTTCGAGAGCGAGCAAGCGGTGCGCATTTCGATCGTCAAAAATGAGCAGCGCATTGCCGAACTGCAAAAGCCGCGCGGTATGGTGGCTACGAACTCGACGATGACGCGCCGCAGGTTGTCGCGGAGCGAAGGAAGCTGGACCGCGCGCGCGTGAACCGACTGCTTGCCGCGCTAGAGCCACGAGATTCTGAGAGCACGCACCTCGGCCGATTGCTTCAAAATAGCGAGGTGGCGATCCGCTCGCGCCCTGCCGGGACGGTCGCCCGGATGGTTGAGACCGAGGTGCCGAGTTTCAAAGGCGACCTGACGACGGCGATCGAAGCGCGCCGCCGCCGGCTGCGCGAGTTGCAATCTGATTTGCAGCGGACACGATGCGCGCCGTGGCCGTCGCCGGATCGGAAGCAGGCGATGATCGCTCAAGTCGAGGCGCTGGCCGAGGCGGGCCGGCCGGACGTGAACGGCAGCGTCGCGTACGCCGAGGATGTCCGTTGGCCGCTCGCAACGCACCGTGTCGATGTTCACAACAGCGCTCCCGGTGCGGTGGGCTTCGTGCAGATGCCCGACACTCTGATCGAATTGGCAAAGTCGCAAGGGTTGCCGGCCGAGTATCGGGACACCACCGATCCACTTGCGATGCTTTCGATCAAGTGGGTCGCGGCGCCGTTGCCTGCACCGCGGGCGGCGCCGGTGAAGCCGGTCTCGTGCGCCGAATTGGCCCCTGACACATCCGGATGCGCTGCCGGCTCGCATCGGCACGGTGGCGCGGCGCCCGGCGGGGTCGGCTTCCTATGCACCCATCCGCCGGGAGCACCACAGGCGCTTATCTGGGATCGGGATGGCCGGGCGCGGTGATTTACCCCAGTCAGGGACCGTTTACGGGCCAAGGAACAAAAACACCCGGTCAAATACGCGCGAACCGGACCCCGGCCCCCGGCGTTCGGACCCTCTCAAAGTCGCTTTTTGCCAGGGGTCTAGCCGATTTTCTCAGCAATCCTTACCAGGGTCTCTTATGCACTGTTATGGGCATATAGATTTCTATGGGACGCAATGCGTTCTACGCCTTTGAGTGGCGGCCTACCCTATCGAGCCCGATTGATCGCAATTGCCTCGAATTCATGGATCAATGGGACCTCGTTCATCGATCGGCTACCAATTCCTGCCAATATCCCGCCATTACAGGCAGGTCGCGGTCAGCGGCAGCATTCCGAAATTTCTTTTAAACCCTTCTTTTTCCGAAGGCGAAGGTCATGCTCAAAGGCTTCGCAATTGCAGTCATAGCGCTGTCCAGCGCATCGCAAGTCGATCGGTACTTCACCCATGGCAGGTACACCGACGCCATCATGGCAATGCTGAGCCAGATGAGGCACTCGTTCGGTATTTGAACCGCATCGGCCAGTACGCGGACACATTTTCCGATCGCCAAGGCATACGAGCAAACGCTGCGCGCGCTCTCCGTCAGGGATGGTGATGACCCGCTCACGGAAATGATCGCGAAGACAATCATCGAGGTTGCGCAGACCCGAATTGCCGATCCGGCAGAGATTTCGGCGCAGGCGATCAGGGAATTGGAAATTCGGTGACCGATCCGAGTTGGACGATGATGACCACCGAACCAAAGGAGATCATCGTGTCCCCCCTGATACTCACGGGTGCTGGTGTATCTGCGGATATAGGCTCATTTGTCGCTCTCGAAATCGCCGATGAAAAAAGAGCTTTCGAGACCGCGCGACGGATCGCTGAGACTACCGGACGTGAGGTGATCATCCGTGATGCGAACTGGGTTGAGCTACTGACCATTTCGGGTGGAAAGAGGCGAAATCCCTCGACGAGGGATGTCGCCGCCGCCAAGCCGAATCGCCTTGGCCGAACCAGATCAGGCGTTGACGTTGGTGCTCGCCGCGGTTGGACAGGGGAAGTTTTGGACATCAACTTGACGGACCAGCAGCAAAGGACATTCGAGGAACTCAACCTCAAGCCTGGCGATGTTTGCAGACTGACAAAGTAAGGCGCCTGCATTGCGATGCCTACGTAGGCTTACGCCGTTCGCGCTCAGCCCTGTTCGCTGCTTTGAGCAGGTCTCCGATGTAGTCGGAGATGTCGCCGATCTCAGCTTGCAAGTCGGCCGCCGAGAAACCCTGCTCCTTGGCAGCCGCGACAAGACGGCGGGTCAGTTCGGCCAGTGAACAAGCCCTCGTCGTGGTGACACTCAGCACCGCAACGCTGATCGCGTCCGTCGCCCTCTTAGTATCCGCATGGTAAGGCCGTCTCAGGTTAGCGCCTCCATGCTGAGATCTTGAGTCCTGACCATTTTCGTCGGCCTGCCTCGCAAGCTTTCTCCATTCTTCTGCTGCCTGCAACCAAGCTTCCTTCGCGCTCGCTGTCGTGGCCTTGGCCGCCTCGATGTCGCATTCAGCGGCCTTCTGTCGGTAACGTTCAGCGTCCCGTTTGGACATGTGCTTGGCGGCTACTTCGGCGAAGGATCGATCCTAATTAGCGTCCCGGAGCGCTCTTGCGCAGCCGTATGACTACGGTGCTGTCGCCCCGGGGCGCGTGGAAACCGCCGCGTGCCCTTAGGAACCCACCGCGCGACTCTTTCGTTGTCGTGTATCCCGGACAGCAAAGGAACACGACCATGGATCGTGAACACGTGAAGGGCGTTGCCGACAAGGCAAAAGGCGCCATCAAGGAAGGTGCCGGTAAGATCAGCGGTGACAAGGACCTCAAAGCCGAAGGCAAGATTGATAAGGCCAAGGGTTCCGCGCACAAGGCCGCAGGAGACGTAAAGGATGCATCGCGCGACGCAGCTGATGCCCTCAAAAAATAGACAAGATCAAGCCGCCTTCGGGCGGCTTTTTTGCCACCTGGATTAGCGGCTCGGAAGACAGAAATTGATGCAACCCCTGTTCGTCGAATGGAATGAGAAATTTTCGCTGGAATGACGAGGAAATAAATCGGCTGAAAGCATTGATTGCTTCAGGAGCAAGCGCGGCTCGGGCCTCTGCTGCCCTACGCCGTCCACTCGCGTCTGTTCATCGACAAGCCCGGAAATTGGGGATGCGATTTCCATCAATCCCTGAAGAGCGCAGGCGAATAAAACTATTGCTCAAGGATTAAGCGGTCAATCGAACGCCAGCGCCGATCGACGGCGCGAACTCGGCCGCGGCGCGCGCTGCTGCAGCATACCTCCGATGACCTGATCGAGCGTTGCGATCGGGTCCGCCATGCCGCGCGAAACGGCCTCACGCGCTACCATGCGGCCCTGACGAGCTCCTCGCGGACCTTGGTCTTTGAGACGCGACGGCCGCTCGCGACCGCCTTGACGAAATCGGCGCCAGCCTCGTTTGCCCGGTCTTGCGGATAGGCTCGAGCCTCGTCCGACAGTAGCGCAAACGGATGCGCCTCGTTTTTATTCGGCGATTCTCGGAACGAACGATCGTCATCTTGATCCCCACCCGGTCGAGCCAGCCGGAAATATCCTGGTGCATGATGATGGCGCCAATCGAGCCGACGTCGGCGGACGGCGTAATCACCAGCTCGCCGGCCTGCGAGGCAAATCCAATACGCCGCCGAGGCCGCAAGCGTATTCGCGACCGCGATGACAGGTTTCTTTGCCGACGCCGCGGCGACCGCAGCTGCGGCCTCGACCGTTGCCGAGACCGTTCCGCCTGGACTGTCGACGTCGAGGGTGATGCCGGCGACGTCCTGGTCATCGGCTGCGCGCGTAACCTGCGCGGCAATGCCGGTAAGGCTCGAGCCGAACCAGCTGCCGCGCGGCGTCAGGCCGCCGGCGACCGAGACCAGCGCGATCTTGCTCGCCGAACTCGAGGCCTGCGCCGCGGCGGCTGCAGCTGCGGCCTGCCGCTGCTCGGCGCGCGCGAGGCGATCGGCCAGCGCCGAGACCTCGAGCGCGACCAGCGCGTCGATCGTCGTGATCTGCGAAAGCAGCTGACACAGATCCACCTGGGACGGACGGTCAGGCGCATCCGGCTGGCGACCGAGCGCAGCCCGCCTTTGGACAGCATCGCAGTGCCGCTGCCCGCGCCGCCCTACGCGACCGGCGGCGCGTCGGACCTGGTGGGTGCCAAGGCTCGCTGCCGGGAGGCCTGGGAGCGGTTCTACGCCGAAGAGCATCGAGCACTGGGCATCATACCCAGGACGCGAGTGAGGGGCGGTTTGGCCGATCTGAGGAACGCCGACTGGCCTCGATTGTTAGAATGCATTATGGCGCCTCCCGTCACCGTTCATTTCACCTGCATCAGCTGCGGCATCGTCTATTCAGCGAGCCAGGAACGCAGCGCAACCGATACCAATACTTCCGGGACCTTCGATTGCTGGCAGTGCGGAAAGCTTGTTCATCACTGGGCCGGGATCTACGACTATAACGGATGGAGAATCACCTGCGTGCTGCCCAAGCAACCCAAGATGAGAAATGAAATACGTGGGTGACCGCCCCTACTCCGACCCCGAGCAAGCCGCCCGCAGGATCATGGAGCACGCCCGCGCCTTTGAGCCAGTCCAGGATGGCAGGATCTACATCGAGAAGATCAACTATCCGATGCTCTACCAGGACAAGGCGACGCCAGCCGAGTATTGGGCTGGTCTGGAGTACGCCAGGGATCAGGGCTGGCTCGAGTACCACGAGAGCGGGAGGTTCGTGAGGATTCTGCAGCCTGGCAAAGACCTTGTCGCGTGACGGCCTAAAGAAACGGCCCAGCGAGCGGTTGGGTGAAGGCAGGGCCCTGGGTGAACCTTTTCTCGCCCCGGCAAGACCGATCAATATCCGGGATTTTGTTAGTACCCTCTCGGGCTGGAAGGCCACGCCGCCTGTAAGATTTTCAAACGGGCGGCGTAGCTTTGTGGCCTTCTCCTCTGGAACGACACTGAGCACTCCGACGATTGCAACGATCCCTTCCGCCAGCTCCATGCGGAGCTCATTGTCCCAAAGAAACGGCCCCAGCGAGGGGGGCACGTCGCCGGGGCCTGGTCTTCCGTTGGTGTTGTCCAATGCCATTGGCGGGTAGCATCTGGACACCCCGGTAACTGCCTCAGCGCCGGCCTGTTCCAAAAATCCGCCTTGGTTCTCTGGCTAGAAACAATCCGCTCAGGCATCGCTTTACGGTTATGCAGCTCGCTACCGAAATTCATCTGGTTCGCGTGACGACCGATGACGGTGAGGTCCAAATCTGGCTCGCCGCGACCTCGCGCGAAAAAGCGGTTGATCGAGTGCTGGACGAAATCCCGGAAGGATGGGCTGTTAGCCTCATTCAGCGACAGCTTGCCGCCGATCACGTCCCAATCCTCAACATGGCGGTCGGAGAGGTCCGCCGCCACCGCCTGTCCTGAAGAAACGGCCCCAGCACCCTTGGAGGTGATGCTGAGGCCGTTCCTCATTTCCAGCCTTGCCGAGCCGCCGATGCAATAACTAGGCGCCCCTCTGGGCTCTAAAAATTGTCCTTAATGGAAACCGCCATGCCCAGTGGGCGGATGATCGAATCAAACTGTGAGCCAGTCAATTAACTTGGGTGAATCAAAGGTAAATAAGCTGCTGCTTTTGCCCGGATGCTTAACGGGTGTCTTAATTCACCGCGCGAGTGTCCTAATTGGCGGTGCCAGACTTGAAAAATTCGAAATGCGTCATGATGCCACCTGGCGCTCTCTGCGAAGCACCTCCAGCGCATGCCACATCTCTGGGGTGAAGCTGGCGCCGAGCGCGAGCGATGCAATAGTCACTTCCGCTGGCGTGCGTTCACGTAGGGAGGCTACCAGCTCCGTCACGCGCTCGTTGTCAAGGCCGGTCGCTTCCACGTTGTTCGCTCGGATGGTTGCAGTCGCGGTGAGCGGAGCCATTCGCTCATGCGCGCGCCGGCTTCGGCTTGCCGGGCTAGCTTGAGAAGGGTTTCTCGCTCAGCGCCTGCGGAAAGCGCTTTGGCACGTTCGCGAAACTGACTCGCTCGTTCTTGGAGCCGCTGTTCCAGCGAATGAGTTTGTGGCTTGTACCGGCGACGATGCTGCATGGCACACCTCGAAATACGGGGTCCTAATCCGTAGGGTTTCAAATAGGGAACCATCCCTATTATGCCTCAGCAAGGCTGACCGTTCCCTCCCGAATCTACATTAAGTACAGGATCGTGGCCTCCTAACCGGAGGCGCCGGTTATCCCGGCGCGCGGGGAAGTGAACCAGTGAGCCGAAAGGGCAAGAGAACCGGGGCAAAATGTGCTTTGGTCGGGTCAATGACGCCGCCCGATCTCAGCCTCCCGAATGACGTAGAGACGCTGAAGGCCATTCACGCAGCGTGCACCACAACGTGCGTTACCTTCGGGAAACTCCCTTGAACGAGCTGGCGCAGTGCAATCGCTTTGAGCTAGTCGCGGGATTCGGTTTTCGCTGTAAACAGGCTCGACTGACGTTGCTTCGGGATTTCTGAGTGGCTTACTGAATCTACTCTTTGGACTGGCAACGCACCTGATTGGCGATGGCCGGCGCTTGAGGATGCGGGAGCGGCCCGCGGGATTCCAAGCAAATCGCTGACGCCGCCGTGGCGCGCAATGGCCTTCGATAACGTCGTTCTTACTCTTCGTCAGCGCGAAGCGGCCGAGTTTTTCACCAGGTAATCGCCCGAGCCTACCTTCTGGTGATCCGGCCCGAAGCGCTGAGCGCTTGGTGCCTCCTTGCGTCGCTTGACTGCGATCGGACAAAAGAAGTCAGTGCCGTTCGGCGAATATGTGGACGACGCAAATCGGGTTTGCGGCCTCATCGGTTACTTCCAGCCGCCATTCCTGGCCGGGCTTCAGCGCGCCATCGAGATCTTGGAGGAGTTGTCCGGCGGTGAAAGTAGCCTCCTTCCAGGCTGCGTCCTTGCCGGGAAGGTCCACGCCGGTTTCATCCGCACAGCGTTTCCCATGCTCAATGTGAAAAAAATACCGGGGCATTCCAGACTGTTTCGCGGCTCACTGCGTTGAAGCTGCAGAAACAATTGACCACATTGAAGGTCGTTCCATGTGTATCTCGGCGGAACCGGGCGGCCTCTGCCCGAACGCTCTTTCAAGGAGCCTCGGATGCCCATCGAGATGATGATTCGCAAGTTGCGGCTCCACTCCGAGTTGCCTGATGAAAATATCGAGGCGTTACGCTCCATCGTGACGCCGGTAAAGGATTTGCCGGAGGATTCCGTCATCGTTCGCGAGGGCGACCTCAGCACCCAATGCTGCGTTGTCATGAGCGGGTTTGCCTACCGGTCCAAAGTTTCGGAAACCGGCAAGCGGCAAATCCTGTCGTTTCACATTGCAGGCGACATGCCTGACCTTCAGGGTTTGCCCTTGAAGCGGATGGACCACGACCTAACGACGCTCTCGCAGGCACGGCTTGGCTTTATAAATCACGACGCGCTCGAGCGGATCCTTGATTCCAGGCCGGCTCTGGTAAGAGCTCTCTGGCGAGAGACGCTTTGCGCCGGCGCATGATCGAAGACATGACGATCTGCAAGTTGGCGCCGAGGACCCAACATGACTACGTGCAAAGGGTCAAGAACTTCGCGGCGTTTCTCGGGCGCTCGCCTGATACGGCGAGCTTCG
>NZ_JAUMTJ010000111.1:0-12881 GCF_032654765.1 Bradyrhizobium sp. 33ap4
TCTTGGTCCAGGGCATCGTGCTCTCCCTCGAATCTTTGCAAATCCGATGGAATCACACCCCACTGAGATCACTCACCTATTTTTTAGTCAGGCTCTGAGGCGGTGCTGGCATATCTCTCGCGCTATACACACCGCGTCGCCATCGCCAATAGCCGCCTGATCGCCTTCGACCAGCACCGTGTCACCTTCAGGTGGAAAGACTATCGTCTCGACGGCCGCGACCGTCAAAAACGCTTGACGCTCGCCACAGACGAGTTCATCCGCCGCTTCCTCATCCACGTGCTGCCAAAGGGCTTCCACCGCATCCGCCATTACGGCCTGCTGGCGCGCGGCGCCTGTGCCGGCAACATCGAACGCGCGCGCGAACTGCTCGCCGTCAAAGATCGTCAGGATGGGCTCACGGAGACCCTCGTCGACATCGCCAAGCCGCCGTGTCCATCCGTCACGCGGCTCACCAACATACGTTCACTGGCGTGAGCCGCCAACCCCAACCGGTCCAAACCCGACGCCATCGCGTGCAACCACCATACGCCGCGTAACTCCAACCGGGCGCTCCCCAGCCGGGCCCCCAGCCAGGTCCTCCCCACCCCCAGCCAGGACCCCATGCGGCCGCGCTGGCGAGCCCGAGGCCGATACCTATTCCTACCGCTGGTGCACCCCAGCCACCCCCGCGCCAACCGCCGCCATGCCAACCGCCGCCGTGCCATCCACCGTGAAAGCCACGTTGGGCGGACACCCCAGTAGGAGCCAAGGCAAGCACGGCTGCAACAGCGAGAGCGAATAACGGCTTCTTGACCATGACCACCTCCAGTTTGAGTTGTGCGGCATAAACGCTGCGCGATCAGCTTGGTTCTTGTCGCGTCAATCACCAGGACGAGATTAGTGAGTTCGGTAGGCTGAACACCTGCTTATCGGTAAGTGGCAACCCAGTACCCGGTGGGCTCTCCGCACAGCCCCTATGGGACATGGATGCTGTCCTATGCAGCAGGCCATAGACGGACCGCGACGATCGAACGATATTGGAAGATCATCAGCTAAATAAAACGCTCGACGATCAAGGGAGCTTGCGAATGTATGCCAACATTCTCTTGAGCACGGATGGATCGGATGTCGCGAGAAAAGGCATTAAGGAAGGCGTCGCCCTGGCGAAGGCGTTGAATGCCAAAGTGACAATCATCACCGTGACGGAATCACTGCCGGTCGACTATGGAAGCGGACACGCCGGGGGATGGTTTCCCTCGCAGGAAGAATTTGATCGCTTTGACGCGGCAAAAAAAGAACGAGCGGCCAAAATCCTCGATGAAGCGCGGGCCATCGCCGCGAAGGTCGGGATGTCTGCCGAGCTCTTGCATGTTCCTAATGCACACCCCGCCACCGCGATTGTCGACACAGCAAAGTCCAGAGGTTGCGACCTGATCGTCATGTCCTCTCATGGGCGTCGCGGCTTCAGAAAACTGTTGTTGGGGAGTCAAACGTCGGAGGTCCTGGTCGACGGAAGCGTGCCCGTGTTGGTTGTGCACTAGCGAATTGGGTGCTCGGCCGTCTTCTCTCTACAGCTTTGTTAAAGCGCGCGAGCTGGCCTGATCGTCATCCACTCAGGGACCCGCATGTCTATCGCAATCTCGGCCCTCGGCGGCGTGGGGCTCTTCCTGCTTGGTATGACCGTGATGACGGACGGCTTGAAGTTGCTGGCCGGCTCCGCCCTCCGCACTGTGCTCGCCAAGGCGGCAGCGACTCCGCTGCTCGGCTCCTTCTGGGGCGCGATCGTGACGCTCCTGGTGCAGTCCTCTAGTGCAACAACCATGACGACGATCGGACTTGTGAGCGCAGGTTTGTTGACGTTCCAGCAAGGGTTGGGACTCGTCTTCGGCGCGAATGTCGGCACGACCGCGACGGGCTGGCTGGTTGCGCTGGTGGGCGTGCGTGTCTCGCTCACGTCAGCCGCGCTGCCGATGATCTTCGTTGGTGCGTTGACCAAGCTTTTGACGCGCGGACGAATATCTGGGGTCGGCGCCGCGGTTGCAGGATTTGGGCTTGTGCTTTTCGGGCTGACCACCCTGCAGCAAGGCATGGGCGGACTAGCCGAACGATTGCATCCGGCGGACTTGCCTGCAGTGCTTGCTGGTCCCGAAGCCCAGTGGTGGTCGGGCCTGCTGGGCGTGCTGGCGTTGGTGGGGGCCGGGCTGGTGATGACCGCGCTGATGCAGTCGTCAACCGCAGCGGTCGCGGTTACGTTATCCGCCTACTACGCCGGTGCGATCGGGTTGGACCAGGGCTGTGCGCTGATCATCGGCCAAAATATCGGGACGGCGACGAGTTCCGCATTGGCGGCGATTGGTGCGAGTACCACCGCCAAGCGGCTCGCCATCGCCTATGTCCTTTTCAAGCTTGTCGCCGCCATCATCGCGCTGATGTTCTTTCCCGTCGTCATCCCTCTGCTCGTGCGTAGCTCAAACAGTATCGACGGCGTCACACTGCTGGCTGGGTATCACACCGCGTACAACGTCGTCGGGGTCGCGGTCCTATTGCCTCTGGTCGACTGGTTCACGCGACTAGTCGAGCGCATTTTGCCGGAGCGTGGCTCGCCGCTCACGCGATGCCTCGATACCTCGGCCCTGGCTACACCCGTCGTCGCGGTGGAAGCGGTGCGTCGAACGATCGCGCGTGTGCTCGCAAAGCTATGTGGTTCGATCGAGGCGGCATTGGCCGGCCGCGCTGAGCCAATACGTCTTGGGGAGGCGGCATCGGTACAAGACGCGGCCGATGCCCTGCGTCAGGCGCGAACATTTTTATCCGACGTCAGGGGACCATCTGAGACTGGCGACGAGCAACGGCGGCGCACGAGCACATTGCACGCACTCGACCACACGTCTCGACTGACGGAAATCGCGAAGGCAGGAATTCACGCCAATTCGAAGAATGGCGGACCGGAGGAAATCCGCGCTGCGGAGCTGTGCATGGAAGCGATGCGAAGCGCCGCCACGATTGCGCAGGAGGTGGCGGGCTTGCCCCGCACCACTGACTCGCCGCAAGTCACCGAAGCCGAACTCCGCGCCGACGTCGGTCGGCGCGTGACCTCGACTGACCAGGCCCTGGCCGAGTTGGAGCATTGTACGACACAACTTCGGGGCGTGTTGCGCACTCACCGCAGTTCGACTGTCGGGGCAGTCGCCAATGCAACACTCACCGCCGACGCGGCGCTCACTCGCGTCGAAGCGGTCCGAAACATCGAAGCGCTCTCGCATCACGCTTGGCGCTCTGCAGCCCATCTTGTCGGTCGCGGCTAGAGGCTACGTGGCGTTACGTCGGATGATCTTCAGCAGAAGGAGACCCATGCCAAGGGCAAGCGCGATAATTCCGGCGACAAGACATCCGTTTGAACCGGACTCGAACCCGATCGCGATACCGAGGACGCCGAACGATCAGGACCAATCCCCCGAACTTCTTCAGTAGTAGCGTCGAGCTGTCAGCAGTGTACGCGGCCATGATAAATCTCCCGCTCTGCAGCACTAAACTATCATGCTTGCGCCCCGAGGCTAGACCCGGGTCGCATGTTACTGCACGCGGGGCTGCGTTTTTCGCGCAAATTCGCGCATCTGGACGCTCGCACCAGCTCCATCCCCGCATATGACAGTTGGGCTTACTCAAACTGCGGTGAGAGGGTCACATCTCTTAATTGTGAATGGGCGGTCGGCGTTTGAGGCGGCGCCGGATTTATCAGTTCTGTGTTAGATTTTGGGCTCACATCAGAGTGCGTGAAGGGGCGGGACATCACATCGTTGCGGGAGAGCTCCATGTCGGATCTAGTCGCGATTGTGTATCCATCCGAAGCCAAAGCAGAAGAAGTTCGGCAGAAAATCCTCGAGCTCCAGAAAGAGTATCTGATCGCGATCCAAGATGCCGTGATCGCGGTCAAGACCGGCGAAACGGTCAAACTCAATCAACTCGTGAACACCACCATGGCGGGTGCCGCAGGAGGAAGCTTCTGGGGACTGCTGTTCGGAATCGTGTTCCTTAATCCCCTCATTGGCGTGGCGCTTGGTGCCGGCGCCGGCGCATTGGGCGGCGCGCTGACCGATTTCGGTATTAACGATCAGTTCATGAAGGACCTCAGCTCGAAGGTGAAATCGGGAGATGCCGTTCTGTTCCTGCTGATCAAGAGCATGACTGCAGACAAGGTCCTCAACGAAATCAAGGATCCGGGAGGGACCGTCCTGAAAACCTCTCTCGACGAAAAGAAAGAACAACATCTGCGCGACACCCTTGCCGTGGCTACTCAGGCCAAGGCTGCCTAGGCGTGTGAGGCAAAGCCTAGGGTTGGAGCTCAACGCCGCGGCAGTCTTCGCCGTCGCAGCAGTCGCTCGACATTTCTCCGGGACGCCGGGTCAGCGCGCGAGCGGTAAAGATGGTTGCGCAGTTTCGCGTGCGAAAGGGTTGGCCGAGCTCCGTTTGGCGAGTTCTCTTCCTGGGCGGTCAAGAACCAAGGTGGAAATCATGCGGAAATCGATTTTTTGGATGCTCGCTCTCGCGGCTGCGTTGGCGGTGGTGACGACGACGGGCAGTCGCTCGCATGCCGCAATTATCGGAGGACCGCTCGGCCTACATGAGGCCGCCGATGATCTTGGGCTTGCTGAGACTGTCCAATTCCGCTGGAGAGGCCACCGCTACTGTTGGTACACCCGCGGGTGGCGCGGCGCGGGCTGGTATCGGTGTGGCTTTGACTGGCGGCGCGGCCAGGGCTGGGGTGGTCCTGCCGGCTGGCATGGATGGCGGCACCCAGGCCGCCCGGTGGCTCGTCCGCCGAAGCCGGGCCGGCCGGGAATCCAGCGTCCACGACCGCTTCCCGACAGGGTGCCGGGTCGGCCGGGAGCCCGGCCATTGCCTGACAGGATCTGACGTGATGGAGACGCTCTCGCCGCCTAAGCACGCGCACTGGCCTTACATATCGACCGGGCATCTGCCTGAAGCCGAGACGGTGCAGGACCTCGTGCGCGAAGGGCACGCCCGCTTTCGATCGAACAATGACGGCGAGAACTCCAAGGTCTACCCGGCGCTCGAGCGAGCGCCGAGCGACCTGTTCGGCGTGTGCATTGCTGCTACCAGCGGGCAAATCTACGCCGCCGGAGATACCGACTACGAATGAGCGTGTCCAAGCCGTTCGTCTTCGCGCTGGTGTGCGAGGTCAAAAGACCCCGCTGCTTTCTCTTGAGGTCCTCGAGTCGGTCCAGGAACGCGCCGCGGTATATGCGATGTTCGCCGTCGTCGCGCTCGAGGCCTCCCTCAATTTCACAGTCCCGCTGTACATCCAGATCGTGCAGGGCCGCACGGCGATTGCGACCGCGATCGCGATGATGCCGTTCAACCTCACGGTCTTCTTCGCCGCGATGCTGATCGTGCGGCTTTACGGCCGTCTGACGCCGCGCCAGATCGGCCGCTACGGCTTCACGCTCTGCGCCATTGCGCTGGTGTGGCTGGCCTTCGTCGTCCGCAATAACTGGAACGAGTGGCCTGTGCTGCTCGGCCTGATCATTTTCGGTATCGGGCAGGGTTCGCTGGTCACCCGCGAGCGACGTCGGACCGCTGCGCGGCACCACACAAAATCTCGCTTCCGCCGTCGGAACGGCCACAGCCGGCGCATTGCTGGTTGGCCTCCTGAGCGCGATTGCGCTCGGCAGCATCGCGGCGAGCCCGAAGCTGACGCCCGAGCTACAGGCGCAGGTCGATCTCGATAGCATAAACTTCGTCAGCAATGATCGGCTGCAGGCCGTATTGTCCGGCACCACAGCAACGCCGGGGCAGGTCGCCGAAGCCGTGCGGATCAACACGGAATCTCGACAGCGCGCTTTGAAGATCGGTCTTTTGATCCTGGCCGGTCTGGCGCTGCTCTCGATCATTCCGGCCGGACGTCTGCCCGACTATCGGCCGGGCGAATTGCACGGTGGATTTGTGAGCAGGCGCATCAGCAGTTGAAGGAGGAACTTGGACTTGATCACTTCGAAGGGCGATCATGGCAAGGTCTTCATCGCCACGCCTTGATGACAATGATTGCCTACGCCTTCCTGCAACATCGTCGCCTCGCATACGCGGGGCGGAAAAAAAAGAATCAACGGGCCTCCGCCTCAGCCAACCATGCCAGCCGTACGTCACGCCATCGTCGATCTCATCCTTCGGCCGCCGTCTCAGCAGTGCCCATATTGCCGAAAGCAAATCCGTGAAAAACAGCGGCGAAAACACAATCTGCCAAAGTAGTGCTAACTAATCGCGAGCATTGCGAAGCCGGGCTCCACACGCTGCACTGCGGCCGCGCGGCGATCAGGCCGCGGCACACGGAGCCCGGTCGGCATGATAGGATAGGGCACGGCCCACCGAGGCGGGGCCATTGAACAGACAGCGCGAGGTTGTCTCTGTCTCGCGAGAATGTCTCCGTCCCAATCTCTGTCTTAAGAAGGGAGGACACTTCATGCCGAGAAAAGAGATTCTCGACCAGATCCAGAAGTATATCCACCCGTTCCGCATTTCCAGCGGCAAGGGCTTTCAGCTGAAGGACTTCGACCCCGGCGACACGCGCGGTCTGAACATGGAAAAGGACGAGGCTGCCGACCTTCTTCAACGCGGCACTCGGTGGCTCGCAGAAGAACAGGACATGCTCTATGCCCAGGACCGTTGGTCGTTGCTCCTCTTGTTCCAGGCCATGGATGCGGCTGGCAAAGACGGCACGATCAAGCACGTCATGTCGGGGGTGAATCCGCAGGGCTGCCAGGTCTTTTCGTTCAAGCAGCCCTCACGGGAGGATCTCGCACATGACTTCATGTGGCGCTACGTCACGCGGCTGCCGGAGCGTGGTCGAATCGGAATCTTCAATCGTTCCTACTACGAGGAGGTCCTCGTTGTGCGCGTTCACGAGGAAATCTTGAAGCGGCAGAGGCTGCCGCCGTCGTTCATGGGCACGCGGATCTGGGACGAGCGGCTCGCGGACATTGCACACTTCGAGGATTACCTTACCCGGCAGGGCATAATCATCCTCAAGTTCTTCCTGCATGTGTCGCGCGAAGAGCAGAAAAAGCGCTTCATGAAGCGCCTCGAAAATCCAGAGAAGAATTGGAAGTTCTCTCCATCGGACGTGCACGAGCGCAAGTTCTGGCGCGACTATATGAGCGCGTTCGAGGCGGCGATCGCGGCCACTGCATCGGAGCAGGCGCCGTGGTACGTGGTGCCGGCCGACAACAAGTGGTTCACCCGTCTTGTCGTCGCCGCGGCGATCGTGGAGGCTGTCGAGAAGCTCGACCTTGCATATCCCAAGGTGAGCCCGGAGCAGAAGAAGGAGCTGGCGGCGGCTCGTGCGCAGCTTGCGCGGGAAGCCTAGTTTCCAATCTCGAACGTAGCTCGGCAAGAGATCGAACCACGCGCGCAATCGTGCGAAAGAGAGAGGTTCACGCGCCGGCTTCCGCGGCGACAACAGCTTTCCGCAGAATGCCCGACGAGCGAATGACAAGCTTCTCCGCCTCCACGACAAGGAAGAGCAGAATCCCGCCCGAAAGAAGCCAGGGCCACACCCAAAGCGGGATGGCTTCGTTGCCAAACATTGCCTGGACCGGTGGTGCGTAGGTGAAAATCAGTTGCAGGATCACGACGGCAATGATGCCGAGCGGCAAATACGTGTTGCCCATATGCGCCTTCAAGGAGAGCGACGAATCGAGCAGGTAGCGGCTATTCAGCAAATAGAACACTTGGCCGATTGTGATGGCATTGACGGCCACCGTTCGGGCAAGCCCTTCCGATGCGCCTTGCGCCTTCATCCAGAAGAACGCGAGCAAGGTGTAGGCAAGCAGCGCCGAGCCGACAAAGATGATCCGCCAAATCCCGAAGCCGGTCACGATCGGGCGATCAACTGCCCGCGGGGACCGCTGCATCACATCGATCTCGTGCGGCTCGAAGGAGATGACCAGGCCAAGCGCGACCGAAGTTACCATATTGACCCAGAGTACCTGTGGGGCCGTGATCGGCATCGTGAACCCGACCAAGATTGCCGCCGCAATGACCAGCGCCTGCGCGACGTTGGTGGGCAGCAGGAATAGCATGGCCTTCTCGATGTTGTTGTAGACAGTGCGCCCCTCCTTCACCGCCGCCGAGATCGAGGCGAAATTGTCGTCGGCCAGGATCATTTCGGCGGCCTCCTTCGTGACCTCGGTGCCTTTGATACCCATCGCAACCCCGATGTCGGCCTTCTTGAGAGAGGGAGCGTCGTTCACACCATCGCCTGTCATCGCCACAATTTGACCGTTGGCCTGGATCGCTTTCACCAAGCGTAGCTTGTGTTCGGGGCTGGCGCGCGCGAAGACGTCAACGGCGCGGACGCATTCCTGCAACGTCGCGGTGTCCATGTCCTCGATTTCGGCGCCCGTGATCGCGGTCCTTCCGTCGCCGAGCCCAAGCATCTTGGCGATGGCGGCGGCGGTGATCTTGTGGTCACCGGTGATCATGGTGACCCGGATGCCGCCACCGTGGCACTCCTTGACGGCTTCGATTGCCTCTTTTCGCGGCGGGTCCAGCAGGCCGATCAGGCCGAGCAAGACCAGCGTCCTTGGCAGGTCGGTCGCAGTGAGAGCACCAGCCTTCAGATTCGGATTCTGCAGCCAGGCGAGTGCCAGCACACGTTCGCCTTGGGCCGCAAGCCTGTCCGATTGTGTGAGGAAGTGCTCGCGGTCAAGCGGGCTCGACTGGCCGTCGCCTGTCTGCTGGCGATCACAGTGCTCGATGATCACTTCGGGGGCGCCTTTGACGAGCAGGACTTGCTCTCCGCCCGCGGTTCTTTGGAGCGTCGCCATGAACTTGTGTTCGGATTCGAACGGAATGACGTCGATGCGCGGAGATGCAGCCTGCTCCGTCTGCCGATCCAGACCGAGCTTGGCCGCGAATGGATAGAGCGCGCCTTCAGTCGGATCGCCCTCCACCTTCCAGGTGCTTTCCTCCTTGAACAATTCCGCATCGTTGCAAAGCACGGAGACCCGGCCCATCAGCGCAAGCACGGCGTCCTTGCCCGCGGGCTGTCCGTCCTTTCTGATTTCCCCCTCCGGAGAATAGCCATCGCCCGTGACTTGATACGCGGAATTAGCTGTGACGGCGGAAACCACCATCATCTCCATGAGCGTCAGCGTACCCGTCTTGTCCGAGCAAATCCGCGACACCGAGCCGAGTGTCTCGACTGCGGGTAACCGGCGGATAATGGCATTGCGCTGGGCCATGCGCTGGACGCCGATGGCCAGGGTGATCGTGATGAGTGCAGGCAGTCCTTCCGGGATGAGCGATACGGCGATGCCGACGACCGCCTGGAACAGCTCCACAAAGTCGATACCCTTCACCCACTTGCCGTAGGCGAAGATCAGGACGCTGATCACCCCGATCGCCATGGTGATGGCGTAGCCGAATTTTTTGATTTGGCGCAGCAGCGGAGTCTCTAGAGGGCTGACATCGGCAAGCAACTGGTTGATACGACCAAGTTCCGTCTCACTGCCGGTCGCGACGACCAATCCGGCCGCGCGACCGGATACGACCATGGTGCCGGAAAATGCCATGCATTCGCGATCCCCGACTGTCGCGTTCGCAGACACCACGTCGACGCTCTTTTCCGCCGGCACCGATTCGCCAGTGAGGGCCGCCTCTTCGGTCCGCAAGTTCTTCGTCTCGAAAAGGCGTAGATCCGCTGGAATCTTGTCGCCTGACTCCAGGAGCACGACGTCCCCCGGAACGACCTGCTCCGCGGGAATCATGCGGGTCTCTCCACCGCGTACCGTCCGCGCTTCGGCGGACAGCATGTTGCGGATGGAATCCAGTGCCTTCTCGGCCTTACCCTCCTGAATGAACCCGAGGAGCGCGTTGAGAACGACGACGCCAAATATGATTGCCGCGTCGACCCATAGGTTCAGCATCAGCTTGGTGAATCCTGCGGCGAGCAGCACATAGACCAGGATGTTGTTGAACTGCGCGAGAAGCCTGGCAAATGGGCCCCGTTTTCTGCCTTCCGGCAAACGGTTCGGCCCGTATTTTCGAAGTCGGGCCGCTGCCTCAGCCGGGTCAAGCCCGTTTTCGCCACTTGTAGCCAGCCGCCTAATGACCTCGTGTTGAGGTGTCGCGTGCCAAGGCCGCAGCTCATTGGCCGTGTTCGCATTCGCTGTTGTGCTCATGCTCATGCTCGCCCGATGAAGAGGTGGTCGCCTTAGCGGGCGCAATGGCCTCGAGGGGCTGTGCGCAAGACGTCGGTATCGCTCATCGATCGATCAACGCGCGGGACGGCAAACACCCGATATCGAAGCTCGCCCTAAGTGCGAACAGGACGCCTGCCATAGTGCGGATGACGACCGCCGCGATGACGCCAGTGGCGATGCTTCGTCGGGTTTGTATTTCTGTTAGGTGTCGCGCTCCCGGTTGCAGGTGTGACGGATTGCTTTGGCGTGGGCGTGCCCTGGCCGCTTGACTGGGCCAGTGACGGGATTGCGGCGACAGCCGTAACCAATCCGCCAACGATCAAAGCGCCGCAGACAGTCCGGATCTTCATGCTCGCCTCCAGGTAGCAGCGGGACGCCACGACTCTAAATCGAGATTGCTCCGACGGCCAGCAATTGAAAAAAGCGCGCTTGGCGCTCCAGTCACTCGCTGGCTCTCCACCTCTGGCCCGGTGCGATTGGACAAAGATGCTGTCCTATGCAGTTTGTGCTGGCCATCTGCCGTTTGGGACGAAGATGATCCTTACTCGCTTTACCATCAGTCGGATTTCCGCTTTTGGGCCCCATCGCGACATATTGCGCTGCCGCACGAAGTCGGTCGCTATAGGGGCAAAGCAGACATTGCTTTAGTCGCATCACGCCGCCGGGTTTATGGGTACACGGCCTGGCCGTGGGTGAAAACCGGATATCCATTGACGTAACGAATCGGCCGTGATTCGATTCCGGCACTGGCTGCTACAGGCCAGGCAAGCGGCCCGCACAGATGCCGTGAGGCCATTCACATTTGAAAATCGCGAGTCGATCTAACGACGAGCAAACCTCGGTGTCGGAGAATCGCGATGCCATTATTCAATAGCGAAAGCTGGTCGGGAACAGCCACCGCTTCGGTGGTCGGCATTCTTATCGTAACAGCGCTTGCCTTTGCGGTCGTTGGTTATGTGGAGTGGTCATCGGACGCCAATCTGGCCCAATTCACGATCGACGACCGCGGTGGCCATGGCCAGCTCAACTCCGATTCTGCCTCTCAAGGGACGAACAGGTTGCGGGCAGGTCAATAAGTCGTTGCAGTCGCTTATTCTACCGCTCGAATGACACCGCAGAAAAGCACGCCGTGTCGTAACGAAGAGTGATCGCCGCGCTTGGGACTAATCCCTATGAGCCCGGTGTCCACCGAAGGGTGAAGGAGCGAGTGGCTTTGTCGGAGATAGTCTACCTAGCTCCCGGCTCTTACGTCCCCAACCCGGTCGGGAGTTAGAATGGCGACCTCCGGCGCGCCGCCGGCGTCGGGGGCGTTTTTCATGGAGCTTATGTAGCGCAGCGCGATTTTGGAGTGATTGACCGCAGGAAGCTGTCCAATCCGCTCTGGCTGCAGTTTTTCTTCTCGCTGGTCTGTTGCGGCGTTTCGGGACGTACTGGCGGCGTTCCGCTGCTCGCTCGGACGGGGGCGTGACAGCGAATTGGACGGTGGCTTTGGGGCAGTCGTTGCGGGTGAAGCATCGATGCCATGGTGCCGTACGCCATTGGCTCGCCCGACATGAGCTTCTAGTTAGGACAATCGAGCTGACGAATTAGGGCACCCGAATGGCCTCTTATGACCGGAATCCAGCGATGAAAGGGGGTGCAGATTTCCCCTTGTCCCCACCGAGCTTTACCGGCCCGGTTGAAAGCCCGGGGAGCAGGCGGACCCGCCAAGCTCCTCCGCTAGATGGGGGCGCTGCATGTCGGAGGTGCCTACCAGAAGCTGGCCCCCGCCAATAGCAAAACTGCGCCGATTGCCATCAGGAGCATGCCCGGCCAGTTCGCTTCGACCCCCAAGAATCCTAAGCCGCGATGTGACGGCTCGAGAGTGTCACCGGCCGGTCGACTAAGTGATCCGCGCCAAATAGCGGCGCGCGCCATGTACAATACTCCACCGAGAACGAGCAGCGCACCAAGTCCCAACAGGAACATTCTCCGCCTCCTCAGTTCAGAGCTACGGATTCAAGCGCCGGCAGCCGTGATTCGTTCTGGGTCGCCAAAGTGGAGGCAGAGGCACTCGACATCTCATGCCGCCGACCGATCTCCGGACGTTCAGCCGGGCGCCGACACCGCGCTTGCCGCTATCGTTGCAGGCTAAGCTTGGTCCTCTGCGGTCATCGGATGGACGCTCAACCTCTGGTACGGTTGGCCGCTTCAGCCTCCCGCGCCAGCCGTTCTGCCTTTAGACGCTCCCGGTTATCGTGGAACGCTTTTTGCGCTTTGGCGTAGTCGGTCATAATTTCCTTCGCCTTGACCGCTCTGAATGCCTTGTGGGCATCGCGTTCCGCAGCTGTCGGTGCCCGTCGGTCTCGGTCGCTAATCATCGTTGACCTCCCATTTGGGCTCAACAAGTCAACGCGTAGAGCTGGCTTTCGATCCTGTCGGCTAACCGGGGACATCTGGACGGCAATATTCACGCCGTTCAGTAAGCCAGTACGAGCAGGCGCTGCACAATGGCACCCAGGCAAACGAGCACCACCAGCAACTTGAGAAGATTCGCTAATCGGCCGTCGGGCGTGGGAGATGCGCGATTTTGGCGTTTCTGCGAATTCCGCCGCTTCCGCTCGATAGTCGTCCGTGAAGAATGCGGATTGACTTGAGAAATAAGCAGAATTGGTCTTGATGTAGTATTCGATTTTGCAG
>NZ_JAUMTJ010000112.1:0-12860 GCF_032654765.1 Bradyrhizobium sp. 33ap4
ACATGCTGCAGAGACGCCACTTCTTGCTGCACCGAGTCAATCTGTCGCGCCCCAAAACCGTGTAGACACGCTAGTGCTTTCGCAGGGACGACAGAGTGATTGTGGCGCGAGCGCGACACGCAAACCCGTCACCTCAACACCACCCACGCCGGCGCGTGATCGCTGGCGCCGTCCTCGCCGCGGATGGCGCGGTCGACGCCGGCTTTCACGAGGCGCGGCGCCACTGCGGGGCTGAGCAGGAGATGATCGAGCCGCAGGCCTGCATCGCGTGGCCAGCGCTGGCGCTTGTAGTCCCAGAAGGTGAACATCGGCGCGTCCGGATGCAGGGCGCGGATCGCATCGCACCAACCCTGATCGACCAGCGCCTTGAAGGCGGCGCGGCTCTTCGGCTGGATCAGCGCATCCTTGTCCCAGGACCGCGTCGGGTAGATGTCGAACGGCGTCGGCGCGACATTGTAGTCGCCGGCGAGCACCACCGGGACGTCCTGCTTGAGCAGCTTGGCGGCATGGGCGCGCAGCCGCTTGAACCAGGCGAGCTTGTAATCGAATTTCGGCCCGGGCTGCGGATTGCCGTTCGGCAGATAGAGGCTGGTGACGACGATGCCGCGCACCGCGGCCTCGATGTAGCGCGCTTCGTGATCGCGGGCATCGCCGGGCAGGGCGGTGCGGATCAGCACCGGCTCGGCCTTGCGCGCGAGGATGGCGACGCCGTTCCAGGTCTTCTGTCCCTGCCACACCGCGCCGTAGCCGGCCTGCTCGATCGCGGCCGCGGGAAACTCGGCGTCGCTGGCCTTCAGCTCCTGCAGACTGACGATGTCGGGCCTGGCCGATTTCAGCCAGCGCAACAGGTTGGGCAGGCGGCGGTTGACGTTGTTGATGTTGAAGGTCGCGATCTTCATGCGCATCGGCAATCGCGAACCTTGATCATGTCAGGTGGACGTCGCTGTTGGCTCGGCGGCCGGCAGTGGCGGCGGCGCAGCGGGCGCTGCTGTTGGCAAGGCTGGCGGTGCTGCGGGCGTGGCAGCCGGCTCGCTCGTCTCGGCGACCGCGTCGCTTCTCGCGGCGACGGCATCGCCGCCCTTGTAGATGCGCACGAAGCGGCGGCCGAGACTGGTCAACACCTCATAGCCGATGGTGCCGAAATGATGCGCGACCTCGTCGACTGTGATGCCTTCGCCGATCAGCGTCACCATGTGGCCGCGCCGCACGGCATTCTTGTCGAGGTCGGTGACATCGACCGCGATCAGGTCCATCGAGACGCGGCCGGCGATCGGGCAGCGCTTGCCGGCGACCACGACCTCGGCGCCGCGGGTGCCGTCATTGGCGCTGGCGGCGCGGAAATAGCCGTCGGCATAGCCGGCGGCGACGATCGCAAGCCGGGTCGGCCGGCGCGCGGTCCAGGTGCCGCCATAGCCGACGGTCTCGCCGCGATCGATGTTGCGGATCTGCACGATGCGCGCCTTGAGATCGACCACCTGCTGCATCGGGTTGTCGGCCTCCGGCGTCGGATTGACGCCATAGAGCGCGCAGCCCGGCCGCACCATCTCGAACTGGAATTGCGCGCCGAGAAACACGCCGGAAGAATTCGCCAGCGAGGCCGGCACGCCAGTGAACAGGCTCGCGATCTCGCGGAAGCTCGCAAGCTGCTTGGCGTTGGCGGGATTGTTGAGCAATTCGGCGGAGGCGAGGTGGCTCATGACCAGCGTGATGCCGTGATCGCCGGCATTGATCCGCGGGATGATGCCCTGTGCCTCGCTGACCGTGAGCCCCAGCCGGTTCATGCCGGTGTCGATATGGATGCCGGCGCCGCCGGACCAGCCGGAGCGGCGGCAGAACACGTCCCATTCGGCGAGCTCGTTGAGATCGCCGATCACCGGCTTGCAGTCGATCCTGGCGTAGGCGTCGCCGGTGTTCTGGAAAAAACCGCCGAGCGAATACACCGTCGCCTCGGGAGCGGCCGCGCGCACCGCGGCGGCCTCCTCGACGCTGGCGACGAAGAAGGTCTTGCAGCCGGCCTTGGCCAGCGCCCGCGCAACCTGCTCGGCGCCGCAGCCATAGGCGTTGGCCTTGACCACGGCGGCGCATTCGGCCGGCACCGCGGTCTTCTCGAGCTTGCGCCAGTTGGCGATGATGGCGTCGAGGTCGATGGTGAGGATACCGCTGGCGGTCGGGTGGGCCGCCAGCAAACTGGCCTCGGATGTCAGCTGCGATTTCGCGTCAGTCACGATGTTCATGGCTCAGTTGTACGCGGGTGCCCTGCGTCGTTCAACCGAGTCCGGATCTCAGTGGCCGTGATCCGGAACCTGACCGTCGGGTGCGAGGTCGCCGAAGCGCGTGACGCTGGCCTCGAAGTGCAGATCGACCGTGCCGGTCGGGCCGTGTCGCTGCTTGCCGATGATGACTTCGGCCTTGCCGTGGGCAAGGTCCATGTCCATCTGCCACTTCTCATATTCCGGCGTGCCCGCGCGCGGCTCCTTGTTGGCGAGGTAGTATTCCTCGCGATAGACGAAGATCACGACGTCGGCGTCCTGCTCGATCGAGCCGGATTCACGCAGGTCGGACAGCTGCGGCCGCTTGTCGTCGCGGTTTTCGACCTGACGCGACAGCTGCGACAGCGCGATGATCGGAACGTTCAGTTCCTTGGCAAGTGCCTTCAGGTTGGTGGTGATCTCGGTGATTTCCTGCACGCGGTTGTCGTTGCCGCGTTTGCCCGAGCCCTGCAGCAGCTGGATATAGTCGATCACGATCAGGTCGAGGCCCTTCTGGCGCTTGAGCCGTCGCGCCCGCGCGGTGAGCTGCGAGATCGAGAGACCGCCGGTTTCGTCGACGTAGAACGGTAGCGATTGCAGCTCGATCGAACAGTCGCGGATCTTCTCGAAATCGAGCTCGGAGATGCCGCCGCGACGGATCGAGCTCGAGGGGATGCCGGTGCGCTCGGCGAGAATACGGGTGGCGAGCTGTTCGCCGCTCATTTCGCAGGAGAAGAAGCCGACACAGCCGCCATTGACTGCCTTGGTGGTGCCGTCCGCCTGGACTTCCGGCACATAGGCTTTGGCGATGTTGTAGGCGATGTTGGTGGCGAGCGATGTCTTGCCCATGCCGGGACGGCCGGCGAGGATGATGAGGTCGGACGGCTGCAGGCCGCCCATCTTGGCGTCGAGGTCGCGCAGACCGGTCGAAATGCCCGACAGCTTGCCATCGCGCTGAAACGCCTTCGCCGCCATGTCGACGGCGATCGTCAGTGCCTGCGCGAAGCGCTGGAAGCCGCCGTCATAGCGGCCGGTTTCAGCAAGGCCGTAGAGCTGCCGCTCGGCATCCTCGATCTGGGCGCGCGGCGCGAAGTCGACCGGCGCGTCATAGGCGACGTTGACGATGTCCTCGCCGATCTGGATCAGGTTGCGGCGCAGGCTGAGATCGTAAACGGTGCGTCCGTAGTCCTGCGCGTTGATGATGGTGGTCGCTTCGGCGGCAAGCCGGGCGAGGTACTGGCCGACCGTCATGCCGCCGATGTCGAGCTCGGCCGGCAGGAACGTCTTCAGGGTCACGGGGTTCGCGACCTTGCCCATCCGGATCAGGCTTCCGGCGGTCTCATAGATTTGCTGATGGATGGTTTCGAAGAAGTGCTTCGGCTCCAGGAAATCGGAGACCCGGTAGAAGGCGTCGTTATTGACCAGGATCGCGCCCAGCAGGCCCTGTTCCGCTTCGATGTTGTGCGGCGCACTTCGGTAGGCCGGGGATGCGGCGTCGGGCGCGAGCTTGTGGACGTTCGAATCAATCAAGGCCATGGACGAGCTTATTCTTCTGATTTCGTCGTTACTGAGATTTTCGGCTGTGGGGCGGCGATGAAGCGCCAGCCCGGCACGAAGCGAAAGGACGGATGTTTCTTATGCACGATTCACACAACGCGAGGTGTGAATCCGAAACAGCCGGATGCATTCCGCTTGACTGGGGTTTTGTCCGAAACCGGGCGGGAGCCGGCCGATCAGCACGGTCGTTGGCAAAAATTGGACGCCGCCTGAACCTTTTGCCAGGCGAGCGGACCCATGGAGAGGCGAGGCGGCTGTTGGCGTCGATTTCTCAGACCAGGATGAGGAAGGCCAGCGCGATCAAGGCGGCCACCACGCCAGTGGCGATCAGGGCGTAGTCAGTCGCGATATCGCGCTGCGGGTCCAACATCGTCTGGTGTGTTTCTCGGGTCATTCCGGACCACTACGACAGTTCGGGACAGACCTCTGTGAAGCAGATCACATGCGCCGCACTTTTTTTGCGGCAGGTTCGCGGGAACGACCCGGCGGATTCCAGGTTGTCTACGCTCAGGCAAGATACGGCGGCGATGGCTCGAGAGTTTCAGACAGCGCGATCAAGGCTTGGCCGGGCAGATGGCATGGATCGCCGCTGGCTGGCGGCGCTTGTCGATGCCATGGAGCAGGCGGCGCGTCCCGAGGTCCGCAATGTTCCCTGCGATGCCAGCTTGATTTCGGCCGCCGCGGCCCATCTGGCGCGTCCGGCGCCGACCTTTGGCCATTGCGGGTCGGCCTACAGCCTGCGCAACTAGCAGCACCCGTTCCTTCAGACCTATTCGCCGGCGAGTTGCAGCCGGGGCTTGGCCGCGCCGGCCTCCTTCAGCCGCAGGCGGGCTTCTTCGCCGCCGATATAGTCGCGGGTTATCGGGACGATGCCCTGGCGCTTGGTGAGCTGGAGCTGGAAGTTCATCATGTTCTGCACGCGGAACGACATCTCCGACGCAGCCAGGTAGAATTCCCACATCCGGGCAAAGGTCTCGTCGTAGAGCCGCACGGCCTCCTCGCGCCGCGCCATGAAGCGCTCGCGCCATGCCTTCAGCGTCTCGGCATAGTGCAGGCGGAGGATCTCCATGTCGCAGATCAGCAATCCGGCCTTCTCGATCGCCGGCATGACCTCGGACAGCGCCGGAATGTAGCCGCCGGGGAAGATGTATTTCCGGATCCAGGGGCTGGTGACGTCGGGGCCGGTCGAGCGGCCGATCGAGTGCAGCACCATGACACCGTCGTCGCTCAGCAGTTCGGCGCAGCGCGCGAAGAAGGTTTCATAGTAGGCGACCCCGACATGCTCGAACATGCCGACCGAGACGATGCGGTCGAACGGCCCGGGGATGTCGCGATAGTCCTGCAGCAGGAAGCGCGCCGATTGCGCCAGGTTCCGCTCCGCCGCCCGGGCGTTGGAAATTTGCAGCTGCTCGGTCGACAGCGTGACGCCGGTGACGTCGGCGCCGCTCATCTCGGCGAGATAGAGCCCAAGGCCACCCCAGCCGGAACCGATGTCGAGGATGCGGTGCCCGGGCTTGATCAGGAGTTTTGCGGCGAGGTGACGCTTCTTGGCGAGCTGGGCATCGTCCAGCGTCGCGTCCGGCGTCTCGAAATAGGCGCAGCTGTATTGCTTGTCCGCGTCGAGGAAGAGGGAATAGAGGCGGCCGTCGAGATCGTAATGACGGGCGACATTGCTTCTGGATCGGCCGCGCACATTGATCTGCTGGGCGCGGCGTCCGAGGAAGCGTACCCAGGCCTGCAGCCTGGCAAAGTTCGGCAGCATGGCTGCCTGACCCATCAGGACCGCCAGCACATCGGCGACGGTGCCTTGCTCCACCACGAACGTGCCGTCCATGAAGGCTTCGCCGAGATAAAGCTCGGGATCGACTAGGATGCGGAGTTCCGCCCCTCGCGTCATAAAGCGCACGGCGACCGGTACACCCGTGCCGTCACCGCAGATGAACCGAGCGCCGCTCGCGGTCGTGAACGTGATCGAACCGCGGCGGATGAAGCGCCCCAAGAAGTATCGCAACAATCGGTCCATCGAAACACCAACGGAACGGCAAGCTGCACACCGACACCACCGGAGTTGATCACTCCAATGTGTCCCCAACCTGAAGATAGGCAGGGAATTAGATCGCGCTATAGCGTTGTGGTCAAAGCCGATATTCCAAAATGTGACAATTGCGTGGATGCGTCATGGGCGCGCTTCCATTCGCGCGATAATCGGCTAAAAGGTGACCGCCGCGGCCGATCCATCAGGCGCTGGCGGCGATTTTTCCGGAATCTGGAGACTTAAGGAATGTTGAGCCGAGCCCTCAGTCTGGCGACGGTGGCGCTTCTGATTGGCTGCCTGTCAGCCGTATCGGCGCAGGCGCAAAACCTCGAGGCCGGCAAGAGCCCCTCCCAGATCTTCGCAAGCACCTGCGCAGCTTGCCACAAGAGCCCGCGCGGCCTGCTGAAATCGGTGCCGGCCGGTTCGCTGCCGGGCTTCCTGCGCCAGCACTATACGACGTCCAGCGACATGGCCGGCGTGCTTGCGTCCTATCTGATTTCGAATGGTGCCAACGACTCGCGCTACCAGGCCAAGGATCAGCCCAAGGGGACTAAGGGCGGTAGGGAAGGCAGGCAGGAGGCGAACCAGTCCCCGGAGCAGCCGTCCGAGCGTCCGGCCCGCCGACGGCACCAGGATGCCGCGCCGCAGGAAGGGGCCAAACCCGATGGCGATGGCTTGAATCCCGAAGGACGTCCAGCTCACCGCGGCAAGCGGATGGCCCGCCCGAGCGAGGCGCCGGAGGGCGCGAAGCCGGACGACGGCCAGACGCCGCAGGCCTTGGGCGAGGGCAAGCCGTCGCGTCAGAAGCACGGCCGTCGCGGTAAGCCCGTCGAGGAGCCGAAGTCCGAGGAGGCGCCCAAGGGCGCGGCGACCAGCGACGAGCCCAAGACAGACCCCAAGACATCCACCCGGCATGATGACAAGGGTGAAGCCGAGAAGCCGGCGAAGCCTGCCGCCGAGCCCGACACGGCAAAGGTCGACGCGCCCAAGAGCAATGGCGGCGGCGAGCCGGCTGCCGTGCGATCCGATCCGGTTCCGCAGGTCACACCGGCGCCTGCCGCGGCTGCGCCTGCGGCGTCCGAGCCGGCAGCAGCCGCATCTCCCGCTCCGGCGCCAGCCGCGCCGCCGGTGACTGCGACGGCGCCGCCGCCGCCACCGCCCACGACGCCAGGCTCCGGCCCGCCGGAAGCTCCGACCTCGAAGTAATCGCCAACGCCGGGCCGCAAGGTCCGGCGTATTTGTTTGACCATCATTAGAGCAGTGCTCTAGAGTGTTAATCTAGTCAGGAGGACGACTTGAGCACGGCGCGCGAAGATCTGCTGGCAGCGGGACTGGCGGTGTTCGACCGCGACGGATTTGAGGGCGCGACGGTGGCCGAGATTCGCTCCCGCGCCCGCGCGTCCAACGGCAGCTTCTTCCACTTCTTCACCTCGAAGAAGGCGCTCGCCGGCACCCTGTTCCTGGAAATCCTGCAGGCCTATCACGCCGCCATCATCAGCTCGGTCGACGCCAGCTGCGGGGCGGGCGAGGGCGTTGAGCGGCTGATCCACGCCCATCTCGATTGGGTCGTGAGCAACCGGCGCGAGGCGCGCTTCCTGTTCGAGATTTCGCGCAGCGAGTGGGGCGAGGAGGTGCGCGGCGCGCAGCGCAGCGAGAATTCGCGGCTCACCGACGGCATCGAGCGCTGGCGCGCGCCACTGCTCGCGCGCGGCGAATTGCTGCCGATGAGCGCCGTGCTGTTCTTCAGCCAGATCGTCGGGCCGGCGCAGATCTTCTGCCGCGCCTGGCTATCGGGCCGCCACACCGGCGATCCGCGCGAACAGGTCGAGACGCTGATCGCCTGCGCGGTCCGCGCGGTGGTGGCGCCGGGTGCGCCAGAACGAACAGGAGAGACTTCATGAGCGAGACCGATCCGGACTTTGCACCGATCGCGACGCGAATTCGCGACAATGTCGGCCGGCAGGGCTTCATGGGTCTTGTCGGTGCCGAGGTAGCCGAGCTGTCGCGCGGCACCTGCACGCTCGCGGTCGACCGCCGGCCGGAGCTGTTGCAGCAGCATGGCCTGTTTCACGGCGGAGTGACGGCGTTTCTGGTCGACAACGCCACCACGATCGCAGCGGCGACGTCGCGCGGCCAGCCGGCGCTGACGGCGGAATACAAGCTGAACCTGCTGTCGCCGGCCTCGGGCGATCGTCTGATCTGCCGGGCGCGCGTGATCAAGCCGGGACGTCAGGTCGCCGTCGTTGCAGCCGACGTGTTCTGCGTCATCGACGGCAAGGAGAAGCACACCGCGACCGCATTGGCGTCGATCGCCATGCTCGACGACAAGGCGGCGGCACGAATCCAAAGCCCGGCCTGATCGAGGCCGGGCTTCGTAGCGTTTAGTCGGTTGGACGATGGAGAGAAGCTTACTTCTCTTCGGCGGCCGGCGCCGGCGCGGCTTCCTCGTCGTGCTGGGCTTCCGGATCGAAGAATTCGCCGGCGGCGGCGAGCGCCTCGGCGGCAGCGTCCTGGTCTTCCTGGCGGGTCGAGATGTCCTCGCCGCGCTTGATCCGCTCGGCCTCTTCGGCGGAGCGGGCGACCGTCACGGTGACGCTGGTCTCGACCTCGGGGTGGACGGCGATCGTCACCTTCTGCGCGCCGATCACCTTGATCGGCGAGTCGAGCCAGACCTGCGGGCGCGACACCGTCACGCCGTCGGCAGCCAGCGCGGCGACGATGTCGCGCACCGTCACCGAGCCGAACAGCTGGCCGGATTCGGAGGCCTGGCGGATGATGACGATGTCGCGGCCGTCGATCTTCTCGGCGACCTTGGCGGCTTCGCCCTTGGCCTGGATGTTGTTGGCCTCGAGCTCGGCCTTCATGCCATCATACTTGGCGCGGTTCGCCTCGGTGGCGCGCAGCGCCTTGCCGCGCTTCAGCAAGAAGTTGCGGGCGAACCCGTCCTTGACGCGCACGACTTCGCCCATTTGGCCAAGCTTGGCAACGCGTTCGAGCAGAATGACTTCCATTTTCGTTCTCCTTTAGATGCAAAGTACGGGTTTAAGTGGTTGGATCGAATCTCAAGCCGCGGGCAAAGGCGGCGGTCTTGTCTGCAGATAGCGCTGGCGCAGCCCGAACACGGCGTCGGCGATGCCGAGCGCGAACATCGCCACGATCGGCCAGCCGAACATGACGACGACCGCATAGATGCCACCGAGCCAGAAGCCGCGATTGGTGAGCGACAGCGTCAAGGTGTGCAGAACGGCGAAGCCGACCAGCGCATAGGCGATTACGAGTGCCGCGGTGACGATCTGCGCCAGCAGCGCAAGCATGCCGCCGATGAAGCTGACGGCGACAGCCGCCAGCAGCGCGACCAACGTCACGGCGGGAAGCGCCGTGGTGCGGAAATCCGGCCACGGCCGGTTCAACCGCCCGGAGGTTTGCGTGATCTTGCCGGCGAGCCAAAGGTTCAGCGTCAGCGTCACCATGGCGATGACGGTCGCCGCGAGCGGCGCGAAGATCACCAACGCGTCGACCAGCCGTTCGATGTCACCGCTGGGCTGCGCTTCGCCGGCGCTGAGCATCTTGAGCAGGCCGCGCCGCAACGTGCCGGTGATCGTGTCGGTATCGGTGCCGAGCGTGAGCAGCGCGGCGGTCGTGGTAACGATGGCGAAGGCTGCAATCCAGAGCAGGATGCGGCCGACGGGGTACCATTCAATCGCCGGCTGCTGCTGCTTGGCGCTGTCGCCGGCTTCGCCCGCGACCGGCCGTCCGAGCAGGGCGAGGTGGCCGAGCCACCAGCCGGGCACGGCGACCATCATGGCAAACGCGATGCTGTAGGGAAGGCCGAAGAGCGTGCCGAGCACGGATGCCGCACCCACTCCACCAATAGCGGCGGCGAGGGGGCCCCAGCCGAGCGCCGCCACCATGATCGGCAGCGGTGCGAGATAGAACAGCAATATCGAGATCGCCGCGCCCGAACTGATCGAGGCGAACATCAGCGCCGACGCGGCGCCGGCTG
This sequence comes from Bradyrhizobium sp. 33ap4, assembly GCF_032654765.1. Lineage (NCBI taxonomy): Bacteria > Pseudomonadati > Pseudomonadota > Alphaproteobacteria > Hyphomicrobiales > Nitrobacteraceae > Bradyrhizobium > Bradyrhizobium sp. 33ap4. The sequence goes on from NZ_JAUMTJ010000112.1 coordinate 9,845, forward strand.
CGAGTGCAACTGTGAATATTCCGATCATCAGCTGTCCCGCCCCCTTCGAGCGGTTAGGGGTCCTGCATCGAGAACCCCAACCATCGGCGACCGGACGACCCGGAAGCCTTATGAGAATGAGCGGCCGGCGGCGCGGGCCGCCGGCCGTTGTCAATTAGCGAATGACGTAAGGCAGCAGGCCGAGGAAACGCGCGCGCTTGATGGCGCGGGCGAGCTCACGCTGCTTCTTGGCGGACACGGCCGTGATGCGGCTCGGCACGATCTTGCCGCGCTCGGAGACGTAACGCATCAGCAGTTTGGAATCCTTGTAGTCGATCTTCGGCGCATTCGCGCCCGTGAACGGGCAGGACTTGCGACGACGGAAAAACGGACGGCGGGCACCAGCATCAGCCATGATTCATTACTCCTCGGTCGCAGCTTCTTCTTCGCGCGGACGGCGCGGGCCACGGTCGCCACGGAAACCGCCACCATCGCGGTCACCACGGAAGCCGCCTTCGCGGTCGCCACGGAAGCCACCACCACGGTCATCGCGCTCGCGATCGCGGTCGGCCTTGCGCATCATCGCGGACGGGCCTTCCTCGTGCTCTTCAACGCGCACGGTGAGGTAACGGATGACGTCTTCGTTGATCCGCTCCTGGCGCTCGATCTCGGTGACGACAGCCGACGGTGCGTCGATGTTCATCAGCACGAAATGCGCCTTGCGGTTCTTGTTCATGCGGTAGGTGAGGGAGCGCACGCCCCAGCTCTCGGTCTTGGTGACCTTGCCGCCGCCCTGTTCGACGATGCCCGTCATCTGGGCCGTCAGTTCATCCACCTGCTGGGTGCTCGCATCCTGACGCGCGAGAAAAACATGCTCGTAAAGAGGCATGGTTGTCCTTTCCTGTGTTGGCGCGGTTTCCGGCGACAAGCCCTTCGAGACCTTCGGAAAGGACTCGAGCTGCTCAGAAGGCGGGAGCACGGGACGACGGGCCGACTGGCCCTGCCACATCAAAATCAACGGGTGAATTTGCTGAGACCGTCCGTTCAGCTCCCGGCCGGAGCCCACGAATGGCGCGCTTATACGGATTTTGGCCGCGAAAGCAAGGGTTCTCGGCCCCCGGATGCGCGAGGCGTCGTAGCCCTCCAGGCCGTTTGACGCAACCTCTGCGTTTTCCCGTTGATTTCTTTGTTTGTATGTCATACAAATATCTTTGGGAGGACGAGATATGGGTTCGGAGACCGCCAGCGGCATGTCTGCGCCCGATCCGAAGCACGCGGTCCGCGCGACGCGGTCGGCGGGCCGCAAGATGCGCTCGCTGCTGCTCGATGCCGCCAGCCGCCTGTTCAAGGAACGCGGGCTCTCGGGCACATCGATCTCCGATATCGCCGCGGCCGCGGACGCCTTTCCGAGCCAGATCACCTATTACTTCCGCACCAAGGAAGCGCTGTTCGTCGAAGCCGCCAGCCGCGACATGCTCTATCTCGCGCGCGCGACCGAGCAGGCCGCCCTGAATGCGCACACCCCGCGGGACTACACCCACGCTTTGGCCGAGACCGTGACCGCGACCGACACGGTCGCCTTTTTCGCGGAGGCCTTGACCCTCACGCGGCGCCGGCAGGACCTCGCCCCCCTCGTCGAGCGCACCATCGAGCGTCTGCACAGCGAGGGCGCGCGCGCCTATGCGGGCCAGGTCGAGCGGCACGGCTGGCGCTCGCTGCGCGCGCCCGAGGAGAGCTCGCGGCGGTTCTGGGCGATCGCGATCGGCGTGATCGTCGAAGGTTTTGCGATGGGCCGCGCTGCCGACGAGATGTGCCGCGAATTGCTGCGCGCGCTCGGCGAGCAGGCGACATCAACTTCGACGTCGGCCAATGACGGGACGCGGCTGCGCCTGGTCGGCGATCACGACACTTCATCCTCAACGGACGGCGAGACAAGCACATGACCGCGCTTCGCATGCGAGCCCGCGATTTCCTCACCGAGGACGAATTGGTTGCGGTGCGCGAGCGCACGACGTGGAAGGGCGCAGCCCTGATCGTGCATGCCTGGGCGCTGATCCTGGGCGCGATCGCGCTGGTCGCGTGGTGGCCCAATCCGCTGACCTATCTGCTCGCCGTTGCGATCATCGGCTCGCGCCAGCTCGGGCTTGCGATCCTGATGCATGACGGGGCGCACGGCTGTCTGTCGGCGGACGAGAGGAGCAACCTGACGCTGAGCCAGTGGTTCTGCGCCTATCCGATCTTCGCGGAGACCCGCGGCTATCGCCGCTATCATCTGCAGCATCATGCGCGGACGCAGCAGGAGGATGATCCCGATTTCGTGCTGTCGGCGCCGTTTCCGATCACGAAGCTGAGCTACCGCCGGAAGTTCTTCCGCGATATCACCGGGCAGACCGGCTACCAGCAGCGCAAGGCGCAATTGCTCAATGCGATCGGGCCGAAGGAGTGGCCGTTGTCGCGGCGCGCCGCCAACTTCTGGCAGAAGCTCGGGCCGCAATGCGTCACCAACGCCTTGCTGTTCGCGGGCCTCGCCGCCGCCGGCGTGTGGTGGGCCTATCCGCTGTTGTGGCTGGTGCCGCTGCTGACCTGGATGATGGTGATCACGCGCATCCGCAACATTGCCGAACACGCCGTCGTGCCCGACAGCTCCGATCCCCTGCGCAACACCCGCACCACGCGGGCCAATGTCCTCGAGCGTCTCTTCATCGCGCCGTACTACGTGAACTATCACCTCGAGCATCACCTGCTGTTCTACGTGCCCTGCTACAACCTGCCGCGCGTCCACCGCATCCTCAGCGAAAGCCGCTATGCCGGCCGGATGGAAGTGCAGCCGGGCTACGCCGCCGTGCTGCGGCTGGCGACCGCCAGGCCCGCCAACGAGGATCGTCCGGGCCAGCTGGTCAACAGCGCACGCCGGGCGAGGGCCGGCGCCGAGGTTAACGCCGACCAGAATGCCGGCGGGTTCTAGTGTGCTGAATGCGAAGTTCGTGCGATTTCGCGGCAGCCACTTTCACGAACTTCGCATTCATAAAGCACACTA
>NZ_JAUMTJ010000113.1:0-12656 GCF_032654765.1 Bradyrhizobium sp. 33ap4
AGAAAAGACCGATTTGCCTCGGTCCTGCCGAGCATGCACCGCGACACAGTGAATCATTCCCCGGACACCCCTGCGCCTGCGGGGAGAGGTCGGATCGCATCGCAGATGCGATCCGGGTGAGGGGGTACAGGTCTATCCGCGGCCGATACTCGCAGATGCAGCCCCTCACCCCGACCCTCTCCCCGCAAGAGCGGGGCGAGGGAGAAGTGGCGCCGCTTCCTACGCCTCGATCCCCCGCTGCATCAAAATCCGCTCGGCGCTGTCGTTCCAGACGTCCATCTTGACGATCTGCCCGCCCCGCACCACGAAGCGATCGACATAACGGTTGCCTTCGAACGGCGTGCCGTCGGTCCATTCGCCGTAGAGCGTGCCGACGCTATAGACGACGGTCTCGTCCGTGCCGGGGCAGACATCGAAGCGGTCCATCTTCTTCTTCACCCAGCGATAGCGCTTCGCGTTGAAGCCGGTCGGCCCGCGCGGATGGTCGAATTTGCGCCCGCCGGTGAAGGTGATCACCGTGCCCGGCTTCATATAGGCCGCAGCCGCATCCGGATCGGGGATCATCGACGCCGTCAAATAGGCCTCGACGATCTCGGCATCGGACATCGGGCGGGCATCGGCTTTGGCGGGTGCGGACATGGCGGGTCTCCGGGGATAATCAGGACTCTACAATCTGGTCATCAAAGTGTATGCATATTTTTTAGACAATCGTACCATAAAACTGCACACAATCTGGTGCTGCCGGATCCTGGCCGTTCCGCTAGGCTCAGACCACCCTGATGTTTCCCTCGCCGATGATCGCGAAACCTGCCTTCGACCTCGTCTTCCGCAATGCCGTGACGCGCAGCTCTGCCGCCGCGGTCGATATCGGCATCGCCGGCGGCAGGATCGCCGCGATCGCGCCGCGCCTCGTGTGCGAGGCGGTCGAAGTCGACCTCAACGGCCGGCTGGCGTTGCCCGGCTTCGTCGACACCCATATCCATCTCGACAAGGCCTGCCTGCTCGGCCGCTGCGGCCACGATCACGCCAGCCTCGGCGAGGCGATCCGCGCGGTATCGGCGATGAAGCGCGACTTCACGATCGAGGATGTCCATGCGCGCGGCTCAAAAGTGATCGAGCGCGCAATCACGGCGGGCACCACGCGGATGCGGACGCATGTCGAGATCGACCCGAGGATCGGGCTGCGCGGCTTCGAGGCGGTCAAGGCCTTGAAACGCGACTATGCCTGGGCGCTCGACCTCTCGCTCTGCGCCTTTCCGCAAGAGGGCCTGACCAACGATCCCGGCGCCGACGAGCTCTTGGTCGCGGCGCTCAACGACGGTGCCGAGGCGGTCGGCGGCTGCCCCTATGTCGACAGCGATCCGAACGCGCATATCGCGCGCATCTTCGACCTCGCGCAGGAGTTCGACGTCGATGTCGACCTGCATCTCGATTTCGACCTCGATCCCTCCTGGTGGCACATGGAGGAGGTCTGCCGGCAGACCGAGCGGCGCAACTATCATGGGCGCGTCGCGATCGGGCACGCCACCAAACTCTCCGCGCTGCCGCCTGATCGGTTGAAGAAAGCCGGCGCTCGGCTCGCCGAGGCCGGTGTCGCGGTCACCGTGCTGCCGGCGACCGATCTCTATCTGATGGGCCGCGACGCCACCCACAACGCGCCGCGTGGGCTGACCGCCGCGCACCGGCTCGTCGCCGATGGCGTGCTGTGCTCGGTCGCGACCAACAATGTGCAAAATCCCTTCACGCCGTTCGGCGATGCTTCGCTGCTGCGGATGGCCAATCTCTACGCCAATGCGGCGCATGCCGGGATCGGCGAGTTCGACGCCTGCCTCGATCTCGTCACCGATCTGCCGGCGCGGCTGATGAACCTGAAGGATTACGGCATTGCGGTCGGCAACCCCGCCGACATCGTCGTGCTCGATACCGACAGCGGAACCAACGCCATCGCCGAACTGCCCGACGTGCTGATGGGCTTCAAGCGCGGCCGCAAGACCTTCGAACGGCAGCGGCCGACGCTGTTCCGGCCTGACACCGAGATGTTTGTCCCGTCATCCTGAGGCGCGAGCTCTTGCGAGCCTCGAAGGATGCACGGCCCCGTGAGATCCACACGGAGAGAGCCGGCCCGTCGACCCTTCGAGACGCGCGCAAGAGCGCGCTCCTCAGGGTGACGGTGAACGAAGAGGCGAGTGCCGCCTTGCCAATACGCATTGTCGCCTTGCCCTGGCGCGAATTGACGCGTCCGCCGATCCGTTGTTGGTATCCCGCCAACAGCAACAAACAACCGGGCAGGAAACCATGAGCAAATCCACCACAATCAAAAGCGTCGAGACGCTCGCCTGCGATGCCGGCTGGCGGAATTATCACTTCGTCAAGGTGACGACGACGGACGGGCTGGTCGGCTGGAGCGAATATGACGAGGGCTTCGGCGCGCCCGGCGTGACGGCGGCGATCGAGCGGCTGTCGGCGCGGGTGGTCGGCAAGAACGCGTTCGAGCACGAGCGGATCCATGTCGAGCTGTTCGCCGCGACGCGCCCTGCCGCCGGCGGCGTGGTGGCGCTGGCGCTCGGGGCGATCGAGAACGCGCTGCTCGACGTCAAGGCCAAGGCGCTCGGCGTGCCCTGCTACGACCTGCTCGGCGGCAAGATCCGCGACCGCGTGCGGGTCTACTGGTCGCATTGCGCGACCTGGCGCATCAATCATCCCGACTGGTACAAGCCGGCGATCACTGATCTCGACGGCGTCAAGGCGATCGGGGCCGAAGTGCGCGAGAAGAAATTCACGGCGATGAAGACCAACATCTTCGTCTATACCGACGGCAAGCCGCAAGGCTGGCGCCCCGGCTTCGGCTCGCCGTTCCAGCCCGAGATCAATATCGACCGCACCGTGCTGCGCAATCTCTGCATGCACCTGGAGGCGATCCGCGACGGCGCGGGGCCGGATGTCGATCTCCTGCTCGACCTCAACTTCAACGCCAAGACCGAGGGCTATCTCAAGATCCTGCGCGCGATCGAGAAGATGGACATGTTCTGGGTCGAGATCGACACCTTCAACCCGCAGGCGCTCGGCTACATCCGCCGCCAGAGCCCGCACCCGATCTCGTCCTGCGAGACGCTGCTCGGCCTGCGCGAATTCCTGCCCTATTTCACCGAGCAGGCGATGGATGTCGCGATCATCGACACGCCATGGAACGGGGTCTGGCAGTCGATGAAGATCGCCGCCGCCGCCGAGCATTTCGAGGTCAACGTCGCGCCGCATAATTTCTACGGCCACCTCTGCACCATGATGAACGCGCATTTCTGCGCCGCGGTGCCGAACCTGCGCATCATGGAGACGGACATCGATCGCCTGGCCTGGGACCACGAGCTGTTCACCCACGTGCCTGAATTCGTCGACGGCCATCTGGTGATCCCGGATCGCCCGGGCTGGGGCACCGAGCCGAACGAGGAAGGCCTGCGCGCGCACCCGCCGAAGAACAAGGGCGGGCTGCTGAATTATGGATTGAAGAAGTAGGCGTTTGTTGCGCCGGCCCACACCCCATCGTCGTCCCGGCGAAGGCCGGGACCCATAACCACCGCTGCCTGGTGTGTAAGGGATTATCGCCCCAGCAGAGCAAAAACAATGCGCAGTTGGGGTAATGGGTCCCGGCCCCCCGTGCGCAATTGCGCACTAGGCCGGGACGACGCATGACCCAACTCAACGGCCCTCAATTATCCTCGCGCACCGCCGTGAACGCGCTGTCGATCACGTCGCCGATCGGCTGCCAGGCATTGCCGTCGAACTGCACCAGCCGCATCTGCTTGATCGGGCGGAAGTCCTTCGGTCCGGTGTTGATCACGATCCCGGGCAGCGCGATCGGGCTCTGGTAATCCTTCAGCGACGCGGCCTGCCGCATGATGTTCTCGCGCGACAGATCGTCGCCGCACTGGCGCAGCACCTGCATCAGCGTATCGGCGGCGGCGTAGCCGAACACGGCGTAGATGTCGTCCTTGTCGCCGTCGGGATAATACTTGTCCATGAAGGCGAGCCACGCCTTGATCTGCGGATCGTCCTTCCAGGAGGCATCGCCGGCATCCTTGAGGAACGAGGTCGAGATCACGCCGAGCGAATTCTGCAGGCCTGCCGGCCGCAAGGCGCTGGCGATCGAGGCCGACGCATTGTCGAGGATGAACACCGGATGCCAGTCGAGGTCCGCGGCGACGCGGATCGCGCGCGCCGCGATCGCCGGCGCGCCGTCGAACACCAGGATGTCGGCGCCGGAGTTCTTCAAAATTCCGATCTGGTTCTGGATCGCGGTCTCCGATGCATCGAAGGCGAGATCGGCGACGATCATGCCGGCGGTGTCGCCGAGCCCCTCCTGCAATCCCTTGAACAGGTCGCGGCCGAACTGGTCGTTCTGCCAGAGCACCGCGATCTTGCGCGAGGGATAGGCGGCCTGGATGTAATTGGCGTAGATCCGCCCCTCGGCGCGGAAGGTCGGCTGCCAGCCCATGGTCCAGGGAAAGGTCGCAGGATGCGCCCACGCCTCGTCGCCGGAAGCGACGAACAGCTGCGGGACCTTGTTCTCGTTGAGGTACTTCCGGACCGCGAGGTTGCTCGGCGTGCCGAACGAGCCGAACATCAACAGCACATCCTGCTTCTCGACGAGATCGCGGGTCTGCTCCATCGCGATCTTCGGATTGGAGCTGTCATCGACCGAGACGAACCTGACCTTGCGGCCGTTGATGCCGCCATGCTCGTTGACCATGTCGAAATAGGCCGCCTCCGCCCGCCCGATGGTCGCGAACGCGGCGAGCGGCCCGGTATAGGGCATGACGTTGCCGATGCGGATCTCGTTGCCGGCCGCCGCCGTCTGCGCCTGCTGCGCGCGCAACGGCGCCGCCGCGAGGACAGCTGCGAGGACGAGGGATATCGAAAGCGCAGTTTGTCTTTTTGTTTGCATCAACATCGCCACAAACGCGCCGGCACCAGGCCGGCGCTCCTCCCGAGCGAGCGGAGTTTATCGCCAAGCCAACGCCGGAAAAATGAAATGTTGATGGCGGAGGCAGGCCTTCTTTCACCTCCCCCGCAAGCGCAGGGCAATCGCATATGGCAGCGAAAAGCTTGGCGGCGCTATTTCCACATCGTCTTGGCCGGGCTTGTCCCGGCCATCCACGTCTTTTTCGCGCGGAAACCAAGACGTGGATGCCCGGCACAAGGCCGGGCATGACGAGTCTGTGGAGGGATCGAGCGCACATGCGATATCCCTGCCCGCAAGCGGGAGAGGGAGTGCAGTTCCGACTTGACGATCAGCGCAATATTATATCGAGCCAGCCCAGCGGGTTGACCGCGACGCGGTCGCCGCTGTCGACCAGGACGGTCGTGGTTTCGGCCTCAATGATCGCGGGACCGGCCAGCGCTTGGCCCGGCCCGAGATCGTCGAGCGCGTAGACCGGCACCTCGCGCCAGGCACCGAACCAGGCCTGCCGCTTGCCGCGCGGCGCGCAGGGCGCAGCCGAGCTGGCCTTTCCGGCATCACTGCTGCCGCGCGCCACCTTGCCGACGGCGGCAACTCGGGCGTTGACGAACACCACCTCCTGCCCGCGCGAGGCATAGGTGTAGAGCTCCTCGTGGCGGCGATGGAAGCGTTCCTCGATCTGTGCCACCAGGTCGGCGGCGCCGAGATCGAGCTCGCCGAGCGGCACGTCGATCTCGAACACCTGCTCGCCGTAGCGCATCTCGGCCGAGCGCTCGATGCCGATATCGCCCTTGAACCAGTCGCGCAGCCGCCCCGCCGCCTGCTCTTCCAGCCCGGCGAACAAGGCGCGAACCTCGTCGGCGGAAATCGGGCCGGTGCCGTAATGGGTGCGGCTGACCTCGTAGCGCAGATCGCTGGTCAGCATGCCCCAGGCCGAAAGCACAGAGGCGACCGTCGGCACGATGATGCGCTTGATCTCGAGCTCGCGCGCGACCTCGGCGGCGTGCATGCCGGCGGCGCCGCCGAAGCTGAGCAGCGCGAATTTGCGCGGATCGACGCCGCGGCGCAAGGTCATCAGGCGGATGCCGTCGGCCATCTTCAGATTGATCATCTTGTAGATGCCGGCGGCGGCCTCGATCCGCGACAGCTCGAGCGCTGCGGCGATCCGGTCCACCGCGGCTTCCGACGCCGCACGGTCGAGCGGCCGCGCGCCGCCCATGAAGGCGGCGGCGTCGAGATAACCGAGCACGACATTGGCATCGGTGACGGTGGCAGCCGTGCCGCCATTGCCGTAGCAGGCCGGGCCCGGCACCGAGCCCGCGCTCTCCGGCCCGACCCGCAGCGTGCGGCCGCCGTCGACGCTCGCGATCGAGCCGCCGCCGGCGGCGATGCTGGCGATGTCGAGGCTGCGCAGCGCGATGCGCTGGCCGGCGAGCATGCCATCCGCCGACAGCGAGGCCTGGCCATCTGCGATCAGCGAGATGTCGGTCGAGGTGCCGCCCATGTCGAACGGCACGAGATCGGGAATCCGCAAGAGATCCGCGCAGCGGCGGCTGCCGGAAATGCCGCCGGCCGGCCCCGATAGCACCGTGCCCGCGGCGAGCCGCGAGGCTTCCTCCACCGGCGCCATGCCGCCATGCGACAGCACGACGAACAGCGAGCCCTTGAAGCCCGCCTCATGCAGGCTACGCTCCAGATTGGTGAGATAGCGTCGCACCGTCGGCGCGACATAAGCGTTCACGATTGTGGTCGAGACACGCTCATATTCCTTGATCTGCGGCAGTACGTCGCTCGAGCGCGACACGCTGACGTCGGGCAGCTCCTTCGCCAGCTGCTCGACGGCGGCAAGCTCATGCGCCGGGTTGAGATAGGCATGCAGAAAGCAGACCGCGACGGAATTCGCACCCGAACGTTTCACGTCCGCGATGACGTCGCCGAGCGCGGCGGCATCGAGCGCAACCGCGGCGCTGCCGTCGGCCTTCAGCCGCTCGCGCACGCCGAAGCGACGCTCGCGCGGCACCAGCGGCTCCGGCGGCGGCATGCGCAGATCGTAGCGATCCGGCTTCAGCCCTTCGCGCATCTCGACGACATCGCGGTGGCCTTCGGTGGTCAGCAGCGCAACTTTGGCGCCCTTGCGCTCGAGCAGCGCATTGGTCGCGACCGTCGTGCCGTGCACCAGGCGATCGGTCGCGGCGAGCATCGCTGCGCGCGTCACGCCGAGGCGGCGCGCCAGCTCTTCCAGTCCCGCCATCACGCCGATCGACTGATCGGCCGGCGTGGACGGCGATTTCGCGAACACGGTGCGCCCGCTTTGATCCGTCGCAACCAGGTCGGTGTAAGTGCCGCCGACGTCGACCCCAATCGTATACATCGCTGCCCTACACCGCTTCCGAAACCAAACCTTGCGCAAGATCGCGCGCCCGCGCTTTCGCCGAGCGCTTCTCGGGTGGACCCCAGCCGCCGCCGCCGGAGGACCGGATCTCGAGGCAGTCGCCGGGGCGCAGCTCGATGCCGACTTCCTTCGTCTTCAACACGCGCGGCGCGCGGCCTTCCGAGAGCAGCCGGTAATGATGCGGCTCGCCGTCCTTGCCGCCGAGCATGCCGCAGGGACCATGGCGCGCGCCGTCACCGGCGGTGTTGCCCTTGGCCGGCTTCTGCGTCTCCAGCACCATGTCGAGCGCGACGCCAAGCCCGCCGCGATGCTGGCCGTCGCCGCCGGAGTCCGGCCGGAATTCGTGCTGGCGGAAATGCAGGGGAAAGCGCACCTCGGCCACCTCGATGCTGCCGAATTTGAGACCGCCGACCGAGTGCCATTCGCCGATCGACGAATAACCGTCGCCGCCCGGCGAGGCGCCGCCGCCGGGCCGAGCCTGGAACATGTGCCAGATGAAATTGCGTCCGTTGCGCGGGTCCTCGCCCTGGATCGCGATGCGGAAGCGGCGCCCCCACCCGCCCATGACGCGATCTGGACAGGACGCCGACATCGCCTTGATGATGGCTTCAACGATCTCGTTGGAGGGATGGCTGGTGCACAAGGTGACGGGACGGCCGGGATCGGCCCAGACAATCGTGCCCTGCTTCGCCACCACCTTCAGCGGCCGCAGCGCGCCGGTGTTCTTCGGAATGTCGGCGTCGATCAGATAGGCAAAGGCCATCGCGACCGCTGCCTGCATGTTGGCGTGTGACGAATTGACGAAACTGGTCGACTGCGGATCGGAGCCGGTGAGATCGACCTCGATGTCGCTGCCCTTCTTGGTCACCTTGGCGGCGATCTTGATGTCGGTGCGGCCGTGGCCGTCATCGTCGAGCAGAGCTTCGCCGTAGAACACGCCGTCCTTCCAGGCGGACACCACGGCGCGGGTCTGCTGCTCGGTCGCATCGAGAATGGCCTCGATCGCGGCTTCGACCGTATCCGCGCCGAACTCGCTGAACAGTTTTGCGACACGGCGCTCGCCGAGATGCGCAGCGCCCAGCATCGCCGCGAGGTCGCCGCGGAATTCCCTGGGGTTGCGGATGTTCAAAGCCAGCAGGTCGAGCAGATCCTCGCGCGGCTTGCCGGCCTCGTAGAGCTTGATCGGCGGAATGCGGATGCCTTCCTGATAGATCTCGGTGGCGGCTGGATTGTAGGCGCCGTGGGTGGCGCCGCCGATATCGCTCTGATGCGCGCGCACGATGGTCCAGAGCAGCCGCTTGCCACCGTCGAACACCGGCACGAAGGCAGTGAGATCGGGCAGATGGCTGCCGCCCTGGTAGGGATCGTTGAGCAGGATGACGTCGCCGGGCGCGACATCCTTGAAGCGCTCCTCGACCGCCAGCGTCGCCCAGGGCAAGGCGCCGACATGAACCGGAATGTGGTCGGCCTGCGCGATCAGCCGCCCGTTGGTGTCGCAGATCGCCAGCGAGAAATCGCGGCTGGAATTGAGGATCTGCGAATACGAGGTGCGAAGCATGGCTTCGCCCATCTCCTTCACGATCGACGACAGGCGGTGCTGGACGACGGAGCGGGTGATCGGATCGATCTTGGCGGACATCTTGGCCTTCTTGGCGCGAGGATTTGCGCAGGGAGGATGGTGGAACCGGTCGATCGAAACCGGAATTCCTTCTTATAGCCAGTGGCTTGCGGATCGCAAATCGGCTGGCCCGGCCGAAACGGATCATTCCGGCGATCAGCAAGTCGTGATCGACAAGAATCTGCCTGACGACGGAATAGAACTCACGCTGCTGCGTCCCACCCATGCAAGCCGGCCCAAGCCCGTAACCGCTCGGGCCTCCCCGACAACTCCCAGGGTGAACGCAAATGCTTCCTCGATTCCTTAAGTCCGGCCTCGCGCCGCTCGCCGGCGCAGCCCTGCTTGCTTTTGCAGCTGCGGCGGCTGCTTTCGCGCATGACGACCATCATCCGGTCCAGACCGGGCAGACGGCCGAAGAGAGCGCCTTCCTTGCTGAAAACGATACCGCGATGACCAAGATGATGAATGACATGGCGGCCAAGCCGAGCGGCGACATCGACCGCGACTTCGTCGCGATGATGCAGCCGCATCATCAGGGCGCGATCGACATGGCCGTAATCGAGCTCCGCTACGGCAAGAACGAGCAGCTGCGCCGGATCGCGCAGGAAATCATCGTCGAGCAGCAGCAGGAGATCGACGCCATGAAGCTCGCGATCGGAGATCCGGTTACGGCGTCCGCGCCCGCCCCAACACAGCAGACCCCGGCGCCTGCCGCTCACGATCATATGAACATGTCCCACGGAATGAAGAACTAGGAGCCTCAAACGATGAACCGTCAAATCCTCAAGAGCCTGCTGGCCACGACCGTGCTGGCGATGTCGAACTCCGCTTTCGCCGGACAGGCGCCGGGCGCTGCGTCCGCGCCCGACATTCCGGTCAGCCATCACGATCGCGTCTACGCCGCCGAGCAGTTCTCCAACACGGTGTCGGTCACCGACCCGGCCGACAACAAGCTGCTCGGCGTGATCCGGCTCGGCGACCCGCAGCCGGGCAATTTCAGCCCGCTCTACAAGGGCCAGGTGCTGGTCCACGGCATGGGCTATTCGCCCGACCACCGCACCCTCGCGGTGGTCTCGATCGGTTCGAACTCGGTGAGCTTCATCGACACGGCAACCAACGCGGTCAAGCACGTCACCTATATCGGGCGGTCACCGCACGAGGCGTTCTTCACGCCCGACGGCAAGGAAGTATGGGTCACCGTGCGCGGCGAGAATTACATCTCGGTCATCGACGCGCAGAGCTTCAAGGAAACGACGCGCATCGAGGTGCCCGCGGGACCCGGCATGCAGATCTTCTCGCCCGACGGCAAGTACGGCTACATCTGTTCGTCGTTCAATCCGGAAACCGACGTGGTCTCGGTGGCAGACCATCAGATCGTCGCGAAGGTGAAGCAGGAAAGCCCGTTCTGCCCGAACATCGCGGCCTCGCCCGATGGCGACCAGGTCTGGTTCACGCTGAAGGATGTCGGCAGGACGCAGGTGTTCAACGCCAAGCCGCCGTTCAACCTGATCAAGACCATCGACAGCGGCCCGATCACCAACCACGTCAATTTCGCCAGGACCTCAAAGGGGACCTTCGCCTATGTGACCATCGGCGGCACCAACGAGGTCAAGGTGTTCCGAACCGACGATTTCTCGCAAGTCGCGACCATTCCCGTCGGCAATCTGCCGCACGGCGTCTGGCCGTCCGGCGACGGCACGCGGGTCTATGTCGGTCTCGAAAATGCCGACGCGCTGGCCGCGATCGACACCGCGACCAACAAGGTGATCGCCAACATCCCGATCGGCCAGGCGCCGCAGGCGATCGTCTATGTGCCGAACGCCGCGCCAAATCCGGAAGATCGCCAGAACCTGCAGGCCCTCGGCGTCGCCGGCCGGGCCGCTCACCTCGCGCTCGCACCGAAAAAGCAAGCCAAGGACGAGAAGCCGCCGACCAGCGTATCGCTGTTCGATCAAGGCCTGATCCAGGTGCTGCAGGCTTCCGTGACCGGGCTCGAGCCGAAGCAGCGCTACGTGCTGGGATTGGCCGAACACGCTGACGGTGGCGGCATGGCGGAGCCGCTGGCAGCCTTCATGACCAATCCGGCCGGCTCCGCGATCGTCAACGCGGCCGGTCCGATCCGGCAGATCGTGCAGAGCGCGGCCAGGGCGGAGCGACGCTACCTCGTCATCGTAGCCGGCGAGCCGGCGAAACTCGGCGCGGTCGTCCAGGTCCAAGCGCCATGAGCGACATGCTGCACCTGGTCGAACCGCTGATACCCGCCTTGCGGCGGTATGCGCGGGCCCTGGTCCGCGATCACGCCGCGGCCGACGACCTGGTGCAGGATTGCCTGGAACGCGCCGTCATCCACTGGGAGCAGCGGCGGTCGGACAATCCGCGCCCGTGGCTGTTCGCGATCCTGCATAATCTCGCCATCAACCAGTTTCGCCGCGCAACGGTGCGCGGCGTTCATGTCGCGATCGACGAAACCAACGAGGATGCATTCGGCCAGGAAGCGGCGCAGGAGCACAAGGTAATGTATCGCGATGTCATGGCGAAGCTCGCCAGGCTTCCGCATGACCAGCGTGCGGTGCTGCTGCTCGTCGGCGTTGAGGATTTGTCCTACGCCGATGCCGCGAAGGTGCTTGGGGTGCCCATTGGCACGGTAATGTCACGCCTCGCGCGCGCCCGCGAGCGGCTGCATCACGAACTGGAGGGGACTCCCGGCGACCGGGATCATAATGTCGTGCAATTGCGGAACAAGACATGAGCAACCGACCCATTACAGAAGACGATCTGCACGCCTATGTCGATCGCGCGCTCGAGCCGGAACGCGAGGCCGAGGTCCGTGCCTATCTGGACAAGCATCCGGACGTGGCCAAGCGCATCGCCGCCTACTCCGATGAGCGTAACCTCTTGCGATCGGCGCTGCTGCCGATCGCCGAGGAGCCGCTGCCGCCGCGGCTCAACCTCGCCAGGATGATCGAGAGCCCGCGCCGCCGCCCCTCGTCGTTGCGCTGGGCCATCGCAGCGATGCTGATGCTCTCGATCGGCGGCCTCGGTGGATGGATGATCCGCGGCGTAACGCTTGCGCCGGCCGGCGGGCTCGCAGCGCTTGCCGAGGAGGCCAGCGATTCCTACAAGGTGTACGCCTCCGACCACACAAGGCCGGTGGAGCTGCGTGACAGCACGGAACTTGCAGCGTGGGTTTCCAGCCGATTGCGCCAGCCGGTCAAGCTGCCTGATCTGAGCAAGTCCGGATACCGTTTCATGGGCGGACGCGTGGTGCCGACTGCGCACGGTCCTGCGGCCATGTTCATGTACGACGACGATCGCGGCGAGCGGCTTGTGGTTCTCACCCGCCCGATGACGTCAGACCAGAACGCGCCGATGGCCGCGCATTCGGGTGGCGACGTCGCGGGCTTCTCGTGGGCCGACGGCGGTACGGGCTACTCCCTGGTGGGGCCGCGCTGGGGCGATTCCCTGCGGCCGCTTGCCAACGAGATTCGCAAGCAGGCGCAGACGATCTGATCGGAACGGCGCGCTAAAGCATGATCCGGAAAAGTGCGAAGCGGTTTTCCGAAAAGATCATGCTCAAACAAAGAGCCAAGGCGCGATGACGATTCAACCCAATCTCATCGCGCTTTAGTCTTACTGAGTCAGAAAGCCGCGATCTGGAGGGTTGAGAATCGCATATTAAGGGAGATTCAACG
>NZ_JAUMTJ010000114.1:0-12361 GCF_032654765.1 Bradyrhizobium sp. 33ap4
ACCAGAAAAGACCGATTTGCCTCGGTCCTGCCGAGCATGCACCGCGACACAGTGAATCATTCCCCGGACACCCCTGCACACGCGGGGAGAGGTATAGGCCGCCTTTGGCGGCCGTTCTCAAGAACGCCGAAGCGGAGCTTCGGCTATGACGCATCGTCAGATGCGTTCCGGGTGAGGGGGAGCCTCCACAAGTCCAACTGTCGCCGTTTACGCGGAGGCAGCCCCTCACCCCAACCCTCTCCCCGTAAGAACGGGAAGAGGGAGCACAGCGCCGTCGTTATTCGATCGAATCTCAACATGCACTCGGCCGACCAGGCTCGATCTTCCCCATCGGTCAGTCGGCGTCAGATGCGACGCGCGGGACGCTTGAGATCAGCGCTCCGGTCCTGCACGATGCGACCAAGCCGCGGCTCTGACTGCGGCATCGCGATCGGTTGCGATCGCCAAAAAAGATGATTGGGGAGAAACTCTCGATGAACCGCCGCGAACTCCTGCGCGCCGCTGCCGCATTGCCGCTTGCGCAGGCTGCGCTCGCCAAGCCAGCGTTTGCGCAAGCCGCCTATCCCAACCGCAATATCACGATGATCGTGCCGTTTCCGGCCGGCGGCCAGGCCGACCTTGCGGCGCGACCGGTGGCGCTCGCGCTGGAGCGTATCCTCGGCAAGCCCGTGATCGTCGACAATCGCGCCGGCGGAGCGGGCGGATCGATCGGCAATGCGCAGGCCGCGCGCGCCGAGCCCGATGGCTATACGCTGTTGATGACGCTGTCCTCGCTCGCGGTGCTGCCGGAAGCCGACCGGCTGTTCGATCGTCCGGTTGCCTACGAGGTGTCGCAGTTCGCGCCGATCGCGCGCGTGCTTGCCGACCCGACGCTGCTCGCGGTGCCGGCCTCGGCGCCGTGGAAGACGCTGCAGGAATTCGTCGACGATGCGAAGAAACGCCCGGGACAGATTCCTTACGGCTCGTCCGGTCCGTACGGCACGCTGCATGTCGCGATGGAGATGTTCGCGGCGAGCGCAGGAATAAAGCTGCTGCACGTGCCGTTCCGCGGCGCAGGCCCGGCGCTCACCGCGCTGCTTTCCGGCACCGTGCAGGCATTGGCGTCGGCGCCGGGCACGCTCAAGCAGCAGGTCGAGGACGGCAAGATGCGCGTGCTCGCCAATTGGGGCGCCGAGCGGATCGCGAGCTTCCCCGATCTGCCGACCTTCAAGGAACTCGGCTACAAGGACGTCGAGTTCTACATCTGGGCGGGACTGTTCGCGCAGTCAGCGCTGCCGGCGCCGATCATGGAGCGGCTGCGCGCGGCGATGGCTGATGCCGTGAAGGCGCCGGAGGTGATCAAGACTTTCGAGACTGCGGGCAGTCCGGTCGCCTATATGGACGCGCCGACGTTCTCAAAATTTGTTGCAGACGACAGCGCGCGGTTGATCGCGGCGGTGAAGAAGATCGGCAAGGTCGAATAGGGAACTCCCGGGACAAACTCTCTTCACTTTTAGTTGTCCGCGCGAACGATCCTTGGCCGCATTCATTGGGCAGCTTTGGAGCAAATCGCGGCGCGGGAACATGCGCGCGCGGGCCAGTATCTGGAACAACGGGAGCCCGACATGCGATCGCAGCGGATCGTCCTGAGCCTTGCCATAGCGATCGGCGGAGCTGTCACGGCAACGGCCGCCGTCGCCGAGGAGTATCGGGGAACCTGGGAACAGCAGATGGCGTGCACACCGGACGTGTGGCGGCTCTGCAGCGACCAGGTGCCCGACGTGCAGCGCATCGTGGCTTGCCTGCGGCAGAACACGCCGCAACTTTCCAACAGTTGTCGCGCCGTGTTCGAATCAAACGCGCAACAGTCGCAGACCCAGGGGCGGGCCCAACAGCCGCAAGCGCAGGGCCGTGCGCCGCAGCAGCCGCAGATGCAGCAGCGGCCGCGCGCACCACAGCCGATGCAGCCGGCGCCATCGCGGCCGCCGTTCGACGATGAGGATTAGTCCCCAGGTCTGACTTCGCAGACGTCGACCCATTCGGCCGCAGTCAGCTCCGCCATCCTGTCGGGCGTGATGCGGACCGCGCTGTGGGTCGAGCCTGCCGCCGGCACCACGACATCGAACGCCTTCAGCGACACGTCGCAATAGACCGGCAGCGGCGTCTTCAGCCCGAACGGGCAGACGCCGCCGACCTCGTGGCCTGTGATGTCGGCGACCTCGTCGAGGCCGAGCATCTTCGGCTTGCCGCCGAACGCCGCCTTCACCTTCTTGTTGTTCATCCGCGACGTCCCGGCGGCGACGATCAGCACCACGCGGTCGCCGACCCGCAGGCTCAGCGTCTTGGCGATCCGCGCCGGCTCGACGCCATAGGCCTCCGCCGCCAGCACGACGGTCGCGGAGCTAGTGGTGGATTCGATCACGGAGATTTCGGGCGCCTTCTCGGCGAAGAAGGCGCGGACAGACTCGAGGCTCATGTTGTTCAGGACCTTGCAGACACCAGGGCGGGAAGTTCGGAGAGACCGTGGATCCGGTGATCGGGCACGACGCCGAGCTCGTCCATCTGGGTACGTAGCGCCTTGAACATCGTCAATGGGGCGACCGTCTCGCTTTCGACGCAGGCCAGCGCCATCGCTTGCGGCGTCATCCGCTCGATCCATGCGACGTTGAGGCCGAACGACTTGGCACCGCAGGCGTCCCACGGATTGGAGGAAATGAACAGCACCTCCGCCGGCGGTACTTTCAGCACCTCCTCGATCAGCGTGTAGGCCTCGGGCGCCGGCTTGAACACCTTGTGGGCATCGACGCTGATGGTCGCGTCGAGCACGCGGTCTAGTCCCGAGTTGCGCACCAGCGCATTCAGCATGTCGGGGCTGCCGTTGGACAGGATCGCGAGCTTCTTGTCCTTCATCGCCTCGAGCGCGCCGACCGCATCCGGATACAGCGCCAGATGCTGATATTTGTCGATGATGCGGGCGAAGGTCGCCGCGTCATATTGCAGGCCGAGGCAGCGCAGCGTGTAGGCGAGGGAGTCGCGGGTTACGACAGCGAAATCCTGGTAGCGCCGCATCAGCGAACGCAGCCAGGAGTATTCGAGCTGCTTGATGCGCCAGACCTGCGTGATGATGTCGCCGTAGCCGGGAAACGCATCCTCGGTGACGTCGGCCACCGACTGGACGTCGTAGAGTGTGCCGTAGGCGTCGAAGACGATTGCCTTGATGGTCATTGTGATCTCTCTTGCCCGCCGATTGTCGCATACAGGAATTTCCTGAGTGCGTCGATGGATTGATCCCTGGCCACCTCGTTGAATTCGAGGTGATGACCGAGCAGCTGCACCGGCGTGCTGTAATGCGGCACGTCGAAACCGTGATAGGCGCCGGGATAAACAATCAGCTCGATCGGGTGTCCCGCATGATTCTGCCGGGAGATGCCGTAGTCGTCGCGGCCTTCGGCCAAGGTCCGGCACTCCTTGGCCGGCGTCCAGTCGTCGAGCTCGCCGACCATGATCAGCGTCGGCACCGTCATGTCGCCCTTGATGCTGAGGCAGGGCGGGTAGAATGCAACGGCTGCGCGGAATTTCTCTGCCGCGTTATGTTCGATCGCGCCACGCTCGACCGAGAGCAGGGCGAGCCAGGCGCCTTGCGAGAACCCCACCACCGCGACGCGACCGGGATCGACCGCCGATTGCCGCGCGAGATAGCTCAGCGCACGATAGGCGTCATGGACGGTTGCGGCCGGCGCGCCGCCCGTGCAGGCGCTGCTGATGCCGCGCGGCCCGAACCGGTCGACCGTGAGCGTGACATAGGCCCAGGCCGCCAGCCGCTTGCCCCAGCGCTCGTCGAGTTGCTTGAAGAAGCCGCCGCAGCCGTGCAGCAGCACCACGGCGGGCGAGGGGCCCGGTCCATCGGGTGTTCGCAGATAGCCTTGCAGCGGCTGCGCACTTACAAGCGGGCTCTCGAATTCGACGAACGCGGGCGGCTGCCCGCCGCGTGCCGCGCAGCAGAGCCCTGCGCTTCCGATCAGGAGTGCGGAGAGGGTGGCAAGTCCGGTGAAGTTCGTCATGAACCACCTCCGAAGCTTGCCGCCGACAATACTCCCTTAGATCATGATGCGCTTCCACGGAATCGCATCATGATCTCATCTCCTTGTTTGACCATGATCTCCGCGCAAACGCGTTCCGCGTTTGTCGCGAGGGAAAACCGCTTCGCACTTTTCCGGATCATGCTCTAGACGCCCAAAATCTTCCGCGCGTTGGCCTTCAGGACCTTCGGCCGGATCTCCTCGCGGATGTCGAGCTTGGCGAAGTCGGCGAGCCAGCGGTCCGGCGTGATCACCGGCCAGTCGGAGCCGAACAGCATCTTGTCCTGCAGGATCGAGTTGATGTAGCGGACCAGGACCGGCGGGAAGTATTTCGGCGACCAGCCGGACAGGTCGATATAGACGTTCGGCTTGTGGGTCGCGACCGACAGCGCCTCTTCCTGCCAGGGGAAGGAGGGATGCGCGAGGATGATCTTGAGGTCGGGGAAATCGGCCGCGACGTCGTCCATGTACATCGGGTTGGAATATTTCAGCCGCATCCCCATGCCGCCCGGCATGCCGGAGCCGACGCCGGTCTGGCCGGTGTGGAACAGCGCGATCGCGCCGCCGTCATTGATGGCTTCATAGAGCGGATAGGCCATGCGGTCGTTGGCGTAGAAGCCCTGCATGGTCGGGTGGAATTTGAAGCCGCGGACGCCGTATTCCTCGATCAGCTTGCGGGCCTCGCGGACGCCGAGCTTGCCCTTGTGCGGGTCGATCGAGACGAACGGGATCAGCACGTCGAGATGGTCGGAGGCGACCTCGAGCATTTCGTGATTGTTGTAGCGGCGGAAACCGGTCTCGCGCTCGGCGTCGACCGGGAAGATCACCGCGGCGATGTTCTTGGCGCGGTAGTAGGCCGCGGTCTCCGGCACGGTCGGCGGATGTTTGTGCGGCGACTTGAAGTAGTCGGCCATCTGCGCCTGGAAGTCGTCATAACCGTCGTCGCCATGCATGCCGCACGGCTCCTCGGCATGGGTGTGGATGTCGATCGCGGTGACCTTTTCGATGTCGGGCAGTTTGAGCTTGGGCATTCGGTTTCCCCGGCGGCGTGTTCATTGGTGATGGAAAATAATTATATAATATAACGATTTTCGCAAGCGCCGTGGCGGTTGAAGGAATATGACCGCGGGCCGAGCTCGGCCCGGCGCGAGGTCCGGTTCGGCCGGGGGGCGGGCGCGAGGAGGACGAAAACTCGATTCGGCGGCTGTGGCGCCATCGTCAAAAGGCGACGGCGGGTCCGACATTGGTCCGGATAATTGGTGGTCGTCGCCGTTTCCGAAGCGATCTCAATGGCGTGGCGCGGTGCCTGGCGCGGGTTCCCGGCCGGGACAGGCCCGAAAATCGGCCCATCTCGGTTGACATTTAACGGTCCGATGGCTTAGAACCCGGCCGTCCCGGGCGGCAGGCCGCTTGTCGGGATAAATCCCATTTTGCCAAATATTGGCATTGATCAGGTACGGCCTCCAACACGGGCCTTTCGAAGTAACAGGATTGTCCCATGAAGGTCCGTAACTCGCTCAAGTCGCTGCGCGGCCGCCATCGCAACAACCGTCTGGTTCGCCGCAAGGGCCGCGTCTACGTGATCAACAAGGTCCAGCGCCGCTTCAAGGCGCGCCAGGGTTGATCCGCCAAATCTGATCGACAAGGCCGATCCCGCCCGGATCGCCGGCCGATTCCGATCCTTCCTTCACAGGTCTTTGACGCCGCGCTGCTTTGCAGTGCGGCGTTGTGCGTCTAGACTTCGGCGATGGGATTAAAGCTCGGATTCAAGTTCCTAGGGCCCACCAACCGCCGGCTGGCGATCCTGATTGCCGCGCTTCTGGCCATGCCCGTTGCGGCCGTCGCGCAGGACGATCCGCGGGTGGTCCCGCCGCCCAGGGCCCAGAAAAAACTACCTGAAGCTCCGACCAAGCTGCCGAAGGTGCCGGCCGACCGGGCCCGCGGGCTGGATTTCCTGTTCGGCGCGCTGAAGGCCGCGCCCGACGAGGACAGTGCCCGCCATGTCGAGGCGCGGATCTGGGCGCTGTGGCTGCAAACCCCGAGCGATACCGCGGCGCTGTTGATGGTGCGTGCCAAGGCGGCAATCGACGCCCAGAATGTCGATGTCGCACTGAAGCTGCTGGACGCGGTGATCAAGCTCCGGCCCGACTATGTCGAGGCCTGGAACCGGCGTGCGACGATCTACTATTTGAAGAACGATTACGTTCGTTCGCTTGGAGACCTGCAGCAGGTGCTGACCCGCGAACCCCGCCATTTCGGCGCGCTGGCGGGCGTCGGCATGATCATGCAGGACATGGGCGACGACAAGCGTGCGCTCGACGCCTTCCGCAAGGCGCTGGCTGTCGATCCCTACCTCGAGAAGGTGCCGCAGATCGTCAAGCAGCTGACCGAAAAGGTCGAAGGCCGCGATATCTGATTGCGTGCGATTGATCGCGACCGTGGGGCGATGGCCGCGAATGGACACGTTGCTCGCGAGCTTGATGCTTGCTCGCGGTCCGGTCCGGCGCAGGAGGCTAGTGCAAGAACTTGCCGCGGGACGCGGTGTCCTGGGCTACGGCAGCATAGAATTGCTGAAGCTCCGCCTCCAGGTGCTCATTCACCAGCAACAGTGCCTTCAGGGCGCCGCGCAGGTCGCCATTGCAGCTCGCCACGATCTGATCGATGGCCGCATCGCTAGGGTCGGAAATCATGGTACTCCTCCGATTACTTCCCGTTGAACTCGTCATTCGGACGCCGGTTCCTGTGGATACCGTGTACAAACCAGGAAGCGTTCCAATGGCGTCCCGGTTTCGATGAAGCCTCGCGTCTGATGGCGAAATTGCCACCGCCAATCTATGAAATGACTAATGACGCAGGTATGAACCCGCTATCCACAGGCTGGGCGCATTGTGGACAACTCCGCGCCGGGGCGCGAGCCGGATAATCGACAATTGGCTTTCCGAACAAGAGCATGCCCTGGCAGGGGGCACATCGGCGCGAAACCTGATTTCGGCTTCGTCGTAATTGTCAGGTGCCCAATCAGGTGCCTAAGACCTTTCGGATCCCCTCGATGTTGACCGCAATCATTGCGCTGGCGGCCGCAGGGCTGGCCCTGGCGCTGGTGACACAGCTCGGCGCCCTGCTGATCCAGCGGGCCTTCCCGCCGCAGGGGCGAATGATCGATGTGGCCGGGGCGCGGCTGCATGTGGTCGAACTCGGCCCGCGCGATGCGGTCGGGCCGCCGGTCGTGATGCTGCATGGTGCAAGCTCCAATCTCCGCGCGATGCAGCCGCTCGGCGATCGCGTTGCCAAAGCGCGCCGGGTGATCCTGATCGATCGGCCGGGTCACGGCTGGAGCACCCGCGCGCGCGTCGCGGATTCGACGCCCGCGATCCAGGCCCGGATGATCGTGGAGGCGCTGACCAGGCTCGGCGTCGAGCGGGCGATCGTGGTGGCGCATTCCTGGGCCGGCGCACTCGCCTTGCGCATTGCGCTGGATCATCCGGACCGCGTCGCCGGCCTCGTGCTGCTCGCCCCTGTCGCCTATCCGTGGCGCGGCGGCGCCGGACGCTACAATGATGCGATCTCGACACCTTTGATCGGACCATTGCTTGCGCACACGATCACGCTGCCGCTCGGTTTCCTCGTCGCCAATTCGGCTACGCGCGGCGTGTTCGCGCCGCAGCCGGTGCCGGCTGATTTCGTCCGCGACAGCCCGTCGTTGCTCCTGCTGCGTCCGCGCGAGTTCATCGCCAATGCGCGCGACCTCGTCACGCTGAAGGCGGCCGTTGTCGAACAGGCCCCGCGCTATGCCGAGATCAGGGCGCCGCTGTCAATCATTTCGGGCGACGTCGACAAGACGGTCTCGACCGGCATCCACTCGCGGCCGCTCGCCGCATCGGCGCCGAACGCGAAGCTGACCGTGCTGCCGGACACAGGCCACATGGTGCAGTACGTCGTGCCCGATCTCGTGGCGTCCGAGATCGAGACGATGGCCGGCCTGATGGTGCGGGACGCGGTGACGGCGCAATAGCTGCCGCGCATTTGCGCCGCGCGAATGTGATCCGGCAAGGCTTGCGCCGCCGCGTGGCGCCGAACATCATGCAGCCCACGCGGTTTCGGATTGCAGCAAAGGACACCTCTCATGCGGATCGACAACATTGCCGACCTCATCGCTGAAACCCTTGCCCAGGCCGGCGTCAAGCGCATCTACGGTGTCGTCGGCGACAGCCTCAACGGCCTGACCGAGGCGTTGCGCAAGCGCGGCACGATCGATTGGCTGCATGTGCGTCACGAGGAGGTGGCCGCGTTCGCCGCCGCCGCCGAATCCCAGATCACGGGCGCGCTCGCGGTGTGCGCGGGCTCTTGCGGTCCGGGCAATCTGCATCTCATCAACGGCCTGTTCGACGCGCATCGCAGCCGCACGCCGGTGCTGGCGATCGCGGCGCAGATCCCGTCGGCCGAGATCGGCGGCGGATATTTCCAGGAGACGCATCCGCAGGACCTGTTTCGCGAATGCAGCCATTATTGCGAACTGGTGTCGGATCCGGCGCAACTGCCCTACATGCTGGAGAACGCGATCCGCGCCGCGGTCGGCAAGCGCGGCGTCGCCGTATTGGTGCTGCCGGGCGACGTCGCGATGCGGACGGCGCCGAAGCGCGACATCGCGCCGAATGCCGGCTTGCTGCCGCCGGCGCCGGTGGTGCGTCCGGCCGACACCGAGTTGAACGCGCTGGCGGCACTGCTCAACGGCGCGCGACGTGTCACGCTGTTCTGCGGCCGCGGCTGCGCCGGCGCGCATGACGGCTTGATCAAGCTTGCCGAGACGCTGAAGAGCCCGATCGTGCACGCGCTCGGCGGCAAGGAATATGTCGAATACGACAACCCCTACGACGTCGGCATGACCGGCTTCATCGGCTTTTCCTCCGGCTATGCCGCCATGCACGGCTGCGACGTGCTGCTGATGCTGGGCACCGATTTTCCCTACAAGCAGTTCTTCCCGACCGGCATCAACATCGCGCAGGTCGATATCCGCCCCGAAAATCTCGGCCGCCGCTGCAAGCTCGATCTCGGCATCGTCGGCGAGGTCGGCGAGACCATCGCCGCGCTGCTGCCGAAGCTCCATGTGAAGACCGACCGCAAGCATCTCGATGCCAGCCTCGCGCATTACAAGGACGCCCGCGCCGGGCTCGACGATCTCGCCCGCGGCAAGCCGGGCCAGAAGCCGATCCATCCGCAATATCTGGCGCGCCTGCTCAGCGAGCAGGCGAGCGAGGATGCGGTGTTCACCGCCGACGTCGGCACCCCGACGATCTGGGCCGCGCGTTATCTGAAAATGAACGGCCGCCGCCGGCTGGTCGGCTCCTGGGTCCATGGCTCGATGGCCAATGCAATGGCGCATGCGATCGGGGCGCAGGCGGCGCAGCCGGGACGGCAGGTGCTGTCGATGTCCGGCGATGGCGGCTTTGCCATGCTGATGGGCGATTTGATCACGCTGACCCAGGCCAAGCTGCCGGTGAAGGTCGTGATCTTCAACAACAGCGTGCTCGGCTTCGTCGCGCTGGAGATGAAGGCCGCCGGCTTCATCGAGACCGGGGTCGATCTGAAGAATCCGGATTTTGCGGCGATGGCCCGCGCCATGGGCATTCACGGCGTCAGGGTGGAGGATCCCGGCGAGCTCGAGGGCGCGATCCGCGACGTGCTCGCGCATGACGGCCCGGCGGTGCTCGACGTCGTGACCGCGACGCAGGAGCTGTCGATGCCGCCGACCATTACGCTGGAGCAGGTGAAGGGATTCAGCCTGTGGGTGCTGCGCGCGGTGATGAGCGGCCGCGGCGACGAGGTGGTCGATCTCGCCAAGACCAATCTGTTGCCGCGCTGAAAGGGGATGGCGTTTCGAAGAAAGGCCATCCCCTTCTAACGTCCGCCCCGGCATAGGCGCCGGGCGGACGGCGCGACCGATACCGCCGATTACTTCTGCTTGCCGTCCTTGTCGAACGAGGAGACGTAGGCCCAGAGGTTGTTGGCCTCGTTCTCGTTCTTGATGCCGGCGAATGCCATCTTGGTGCCGGGGATCTTGGCCTTCGGGTCCTTGATGTATTCGAGGAAGGTTTCCTTGTTCCAGGTGATGCCGGAATTCTTGTTGGCATCGGAATAATTGTAGTCCGGCGCGGAGCCGGAATGGCGGCCGTCGAGGCCGTTGAGCTCGGGGCCGACCTTGTTCTTGGCGCCTTCGCCGATTGCGTGGCAGGCGAGGCATTTATTGAACGAGGTCTTGCCGGCGGCGGCATCCTGCGCCAGCGCGGAGGATGCGGAAGCCAGCGATGTGACGACCGCCAGCGCGCTCAAGGTCTTTAGGTTCATGGGGTTCTCTTCGTTTCGTCCCGGGAGGTAGTGATCGTTTGTGGCATGTCCGGCTTGGACAGGACAAGCCACGAAACTTTGACAGGTTTCGCGGCCGCCCGCTTGTCCGAGAGAGAACTCGCCATTGCGGGGTGGGGCAATCCGACCTTCGGCCGGTGCACTGAAACAGGTGCAGACGTGATTGATTTGTCGTAACAAATCGGCGAAGGGCAAAAGCCCAGCCGAGGGAACAACGATGTCCATCATGATGCCGGCGGCCGACCAGGCCGTCCTCGCTCGCCGCGCCGAAATCGTGGCCGCCTTGCGCGCAATCGTCCCGGGCGAGGGCGTGATCGACAGCGCCGCCGAGATGCTGGCCTATGAATCCGACGGCCTGACCGCCTATCGGCAGCCGCCGATGGTCGTGGTGCTGCCCGATACCACCGAGCAGGTGTCGAAGGTGCTCAAATATTGCCAGGGCCAGGGCATCAAGGTGGTGCCGCGCGGCTCCGGCACCTCGCTGTCCGGCGGCGCGCTGCCGCTTGCCGACGGCGTGCTGCTCGGGCTCGGCAAGTTCAAGCGGATTCGCGAGATCGACTTCGACAACCGCGTCGTGGTCACCGAGCCCGGCGTCACCAACCTCGCGATCAGCCAGGCGGTCGCGCATGCCGGCTTTTATTACGCGCCCGATCCGTCGTCGCAGATCGCCTGCTCGATCGGCGGCAATGTCGCGGAAAATTCCGGCGGCGTGCACTGCCTGAAATACGGCATGACCACCAACAACGTGCTCGGCTGCGAGATCGTGCTGATGAGTGGCGAGATCCTGCGCATCGGCGGCAAGTCGGCCGAGAATGCCGGCTATGATTTGATGGGAATCATCACCGGCTCGGAAGGGTTGCTCGGCGTCATCACCGAGATCACCGTGCGCATCCTGCAGAAGCCGGAGACGGCGCGTGCGCTGATGGTCGGCTTCGCCGAGGTCGAGGCGGCCGGCGAATGCGTCGCGCGGATCATCGGCGCCGGCATCATCCCGGGCGGCATGGAGATGATGGACAAGCCCGCGATCCACGCCGCGGAGGCGTTCGTTCACGCCGGTTATCCGCTGGACGTCGAGGCGCTGTTGATCATCGAGCTCGACGGCCCCCAGGTCGAGGTCGACGAGCTGATCAAGCGGGTCGAGGCGATCGCGCAAGGCTGCGGCTCGACCTCCTGCCAGATATCGACCTCGGAGGCCGAGCGCAATCTGTTCTGGGCCGGCCGCAAGGCGGCGTTCCCCGCGGTCGGGCGCATCTCGCCGGACTACCTCTGCATGGACGGCACCATCCCGCGCGGCGCCTTGCCGAAGGCCCTGGCGCGGATCCGCGACCTCTCGGAGAAATACGGCCTCGGCGTCGCCAACGTGTTCCACGCCGGCGACGGCAATCTGCACCCCTTGATCCTCTACGATGCCAACAAGCCGGGCGAGATCGAAAAGGCGGAGGCGTTCGGCGCCGACATCCTGCGCTGCTGCGTCGAGCTCGGCGGCGTGCTCACCGGCGAGCACGGCGTCGGCATCGAGAAGCGCGACCTGATGCCGGACATGTTCACCGAGATCGACCTCAACCAGCAGCAGCGGCTGAAATGCGCCTTCGATGCGGAGGGTCTGCTCAACCCCGGCAAGGTGTTTCCGACCCTGCACCGCTGCGCCGAGCTCGGCCGTGTCCATGTCCACGCCGGCAAGCTGGCCTTCCCGGATATCCCGCGGTTCTAGTGTCCCGAATCCGAAGTTCCCATCATTTGCCGCACCTTCGGAGCGAACTTCGGATTCGATAAGGACACTAGCAAACTTCTGATTCTAGTGTGCTTTGTGAATGCGAAGTTCGTGAAAGTGGCTGCCGCGAAATCGCACGAACTTCGCCTTCAGCACACTAGGTGGTGTGGACTCTAAGGATTCCCTTTTGAGAGCAAATCAGATTCAAGGCTTCTTTTTGGGAGGCGGCCTT
>NZ_JAUMTJ010000115.1:0-10945 GCF_032654765.1 Bradyrhizobium sp. 33ap4
ACCCATAACCACCGATGTGTGTTGCTAGCGAAAGCTGGGGCCCCAGCCTTCGCAAGACTAGCATCGGTGGTTATGGGCCCCGGCTCGCGCGGAGCCTGTCATCGGGCGGCGCTTCGCGCCAACCCGTTGGCTTGGCCGGGACGACGGATAGAGAGTATGATCACGGCAAAAGAGTATCATCGCTACACTACTGTAAGGAGTCCGACATGAGCTGGCAGCCCTCGACCGATCCCGAACTCGGCGATCCCAAGACCTGCGACGCGCTGGATCTGATCATCGTGCCGCGCACCCGCGATCTCGGCGACGGCTTTGCGGTGCGCCGCGCGCTGCCGCACGGCAAGCGCCAGATGGTCGGACCCTTCATCTTCTTCGACCATTTCGGGCCGGTGCAGTATCTCGCCGGCAAGGGCATGGACGTGCGGCCGCATCCGCATATCGGGCTCGCCACCGTCACCTATCTGTTCGACGGCAGCATCATGCACCGCGACAGCGAGGGCAACATCCAGGAGATCCAGCCCGGCGCGATGAACCTGATGACCGCGGGCCGCGGCATTGCGCATTCCGAGCGCACCCCCGACGTGCAGCGCCGCGACGGCCAGAAGATGTTGGGCCTGCAAAGCTGGATCGCGCTGCCGGCGGGCAAGGAGGAGATCGCGCCGTCGTTCCAGCATTATGGCGCCGGCGACCTGCCGATGATCTCCGAGCGCGACTTCACCGCGCGCATCATCGCGGGCTCGGCATTCGGCATCACCTCGCCGGTCAGCATGGTCTCGCCCTGGTTCTACACCGAGGTGACCGCGAAGGCCGGCACCTCGGTGCCGCTCGACCCCGACCATGAGGAGCGCGCGATCTATCTCGTCGACGGCGAGGTCGAGATCGCGGGCGACCGCCACGAGGGGCCGCGGCTCCTGATCTTCCGGCCCGGCGACCGCATCACCGTCAAGACGCTGCGGCCGACCCGCATGATGTTCCTCGGCGGCGACGCCCTGGAAGGGCCGCGCCATATCTGGTGGAATTTCGTCTCGTCATCCAAGGAGCGGATCGAGCAGGCCAAACAGGACTGGAAAACCGGCCGTTTCGCGCAGGTTCCGCACGAACACGAGTTCATTCCGCTGCCGGAGTGAGTTATTTCCTGTGATAACCTCGAACGCCCGCACGGCCGCGTGCGGGCGCTCGTCTTTGCAAGCCACCTATTTTGAAAAGCCACCTAGAGAGATCAGGCCATGACCGCGATGCTATCCAGCGATTTGCCCCTGCCCCGGATCGGCCGCGGCAAAGTGCGCGATATCTACGCCGTTGGCGACGATCGCGTGTTGCTGCTGACCACCGATCGCATCTCGGCATTCGACGTGGTGATGGCGGAAACCATTCCGATGAAGGGCGCGGTGCTGACCCAGATCAGCGCCTGGTGGTTCCGGCAGCTTGAGGGCACCGTGCCGCATCACATGATCAGCGCCGATGCCGACGAGATCATCCGCGCGGTGCCTGAACTGAAGGACCATCGCGCCGACATCCTCGGCCGCGCGATGCTGTGCAAGCGCACCACGGTGTTTCCGATCGAATGCGTGATCCGCGGCTACATCTCCGGCTCGGCCTGGAAGGAATACGCGGCCGAGGGCACGCTTGCCGGCGAGAAGCTGTCGGCCAGCCTGGTCGAGAGCCAGAAGCTCGAACCCGCGATCTTCAGCCCGGCGACCAAGGCCGAGGCCGGCCATGACGAGAACATCACGGTTAAGCGGGTGCGCGAGATCGTCGGTGCCGACGTCGCCGCGACGCTGGAGAAGATGGCGCGCGACGTCTATGGCTACGGCGAGCAGACCAGCCGCGCCCGCGGCATCATCATCGCCGACACCAAGTTCGAGTTCGGCCGCGACAAGGACGGCCGCATCATCCTGATCGACGAGGTGATGACGCCGGATTCGTCGCGCTTCTGGGCGGTCGATGCCTACAAGCCCGGCCAGCCGCAGCCGAGCTTCGACAAGCAGCCACTGCGCGACTATCTCGACGTCGAGCGCCGCGCCGGCCGCTGGAACGGCGATGCGCCCGCTCCGCCGCTGCCAGCGAGCGTGGTGGATGCGACGAGCAAGCGGTATCTGGAAGCGTATCGCCGCGTGACGGGAAGCGAGCTGAAGGTTTAGCTGCACCGTCGGCGCGTTCGCTCTTTCACCGTCACCCTGAGGAGGCCGCAACGCGGCCGTCTCGAAGGGTCGACGGCCCGGCTGGTGGCCGATTCATCCTTCGAGGCTGGCTCCGCTCGCACCTCGGGATGACGGGGAACGAGCGGTGCACGCTTCGCTTTGCCCACCCTGCGGAATTGCGCTGTCTGTCGTGGGATTGCAACGAACTCACCTCTGATGCCACTCTCCGGGCACAACAAGAACAGCCCAGGGAGCGCCCCATGTCCGATGCCGATACCGTGCTCGTCGAGCGCGACGGTCCTGTCACCATTATCTCCATCAACCGTCCGCACAACCGCAACGCCGTCGATGGCGCCACCGCGCGCAAGCTGTATGACGCGTTTCTCGCCTTCGATGCTGACGCGAGCGCATCGGTCGCGGTGTTCACCGGCACCGGCGGCTATTTCTGCGCCGGCGCCGATTTGAAGGCGGTGGCGGCGGGCGATCCCGAGAAGAAGCGCGAGGTCGGCGGCCACGACACGATCGCGCCGATGGGACCGAGCCGGCTGCGGTTGTCGAAGCCAGTGGTCGCCGCGATCGAAGGCTTTGCGGTCGCCGGCGGCATGGAGCTCGCGCTGTGGGCCGACATGCGCGTCGTGGCCGAGGACGCAACCTTCGGCGTGTTCTGCCGCCGCTTCGGCGTGCCGCTGATCGATCTCGGCACCATCCGCCTGCCGCGACTGATCGGCCATTCGCAGGCCATCGACATGATCCTGACCGGACGCCCGGTTGCCGGGCCCGAAGCCCACCGCATGGGACTCGCGAACCGATTGGTGCCGAAGGGTGAGGCCCGCGCCCACGCCATTGCGCTCGCCAAGGACATCGCGAGATTCCCGCAGAAATGCATGCGCGCCGACCGGCTGTCGGCGCTGCGGCAGTGGGACCTCGACGAGGAAGAGGCGATCAGGAACGAGATGCGCGGCGGGCTCGACGTGATAGCGTCAGGCGAAACGCTGTCGGGCGCGGCGCGCTTTGCCTCCGGCGTCGGCCGTCACGGCGCCTTCGGCACTGAGAGCGGCCACGGCTGAAGATTACGTCTCGCTAGCCTTCTCCTTTTCCTGAAAGGGGGAAGGTCGGGATGGGGTGAGCCGCAGGCGATGCCGTATGCGGAGAGAGCTGATCCCCACCCGCTTGCTCTGACGAGCAAAGCGACCTCCCCATTTCAGGGGAAGGTAATGCGGAGAGACTCCGGATTTCGCTTCGCTTCGTTCGGGCTACGAAGGCGAGAACTACAGCGACCCGCGGCTTTCGCTCGCCGCAAGCTGACCCATCAGCGCCTTGTCGTCATAGCGCGCGAGCGAAAGGCTGCGGGCGAAGACTGGCACGGGCGCGCCGACCACAGCGCGGGCGCAGAGGTCGCCGGTGGCGCGGGCGCCCATCGTGCCGTAGCCCGACAGCGCGGTGGCGAGGAACACGCTTGGCGTCTTCGCCGCCCCGATCAGTGGCCAATTCTCTCTCGTCATCGGATAGTAGCCGCCGTAATGCACGCGGTCGCGCGGCAGCGCGCCGAGATAGTGCGCGAGCTTTGGCTGCAGCCGGCTCGCCGCGCGCAGCACGACTTCGGGGAAATAGGGATTCAGTTCCGGCTCGCGAATCGGCTCGGTAATCTGTTCCGCGTTGAACGCCCAGCCGAGCTTGATCCACTCGCCGTGATCGCCGCCGTCGGGCCGGCAATGGATGCTGCCCGGCATGCCCCCCACCCCAACCGTCTCCCCGCAAGAACGGGGAGAGGGTGCGCAGCGGCAGTTGCCGTCACGATACGGCCTAATCTCGCTACACTCTCAAAGGTAATGACGGCGATCAGACGCCGGCCATCATCACGTATTTGATCTCGACATATTCCTCCATGCCGTGGCGCGAGCCTTCGCGGCCGAGGCCCGATTCCTTGACGCCGCCGAACGGCGCCACTTCGGTCGTGATCAGGCCGGAGTTGACGCCGACCATGCCCGACTCCAGCGCCTCGGCGACGCGCCAGACGCGGCCGATGTCGCGCGAATAGAAGTAGGAGGCAAGGCCGAACGGTGAGGCATTGCACATCGCGATCACGTCGGCCTCGTCCTTGAAGCGGATCACCGGCGCGAGCGGGCCGAAGGTCTCTTCGTGCGACACCAGCGCGTCCGGCCGCACATCCGACAGCACCGTGGGCTCGAAGAAGCTGCGGCCGAGCGACGAACGCTTGCCGCCGGTGACGATCTTGGCGCCGCCCTTCACCGCATCGGCAATGTGCCGTTCGACCTTCTCGATCGCTTCCATGTTGATCAGCGGCCCCTGCGTCACGCCCTGCTCCGTGCCGTCGCCGATCTTCATCTCCGCGACCTTCTTCGACAGCTTCGCGACGAACGCGTCGTAGATCTTGTCCTGGGCATAGAGACGGTTGGCGCAGACGCAGGTCTGGCCCATGTTGCGATACTTCGAGACGATGGCGCCTTCGACGGCGGCATCGATATCGGCGTCGTCGAACACCACGAACGGCGCGTTGCCGCCGAGCTCGAGGCCGAGCTTCTTCACGCCGACCGACGCCTGCCGGTACAGGATCTTGCCGACCTCGGTCGAGCCGGTGAAGCCGACGAAGCGCACCGCCGGATGCTCGCACAGCACCTTGCCGATCGGCGGCGCATCACCGGTGATGATGTTGAACACGCCCTTCGGCACGCCGGCCTTCTCGGCCAGCGCAACGAGCGCGAGCGCGGACAGCGGCGTCTCGTTGGCGGGCTTCAGCACCACGGTGCAACCGGCCGCCAGCGCCGGCGAGACTTTGCGGGTGATCATCGAGTTCGGGAAATTCCATGGGGTGATGGCGCCGCAGACACCGATCGGCTGCCGGATCGCGAGCAGACGCGCGTCCGGACGCTGGGTCGGGATCGTCTCGCCATAGACGCGACGCGCCTCTTCCGCGAAGAATTCGACATAGGCGGCGCCGATATCGACCTCGCCGAGCGCTTCCGCCAGCGGCTTGCCCTGCTCGGAGGTCAGGATCAGCGCAAGGTCCTCGCGGTTGGCGATGATCAGATCAAACCATTTGCGCAGGATGTTGGAGCGCTGTTTCGCGGTCAGCTTGGCCCAGGCCGGAAACGCGCGCTCGGCGGCCTCGACGGCCTTGGTCGCGTCATCGGCGCTCAGCTGCGGGATTTTGATCAGCTCGACGCCGGTCGCCGGATTGTTGACGGCGAATTCGGGGCTGCCGACCCAGGCGCCATCGATATAGCAGCGGTCGCGCAGCAGCGAGGGGTCCTTCAGGCGGCTCTGCAGGGAGGATGCTGCGGATTGGGTGGCGCGTGCGGCGACGGGCGGGGTCATGGCGTTACTCCTGTCATTTCTGGAATTTCTTGGGGGTGTTCACCGCCTATATAGGCGGAAAGCCGCTGCGATGCACCGGCGCCGGGCGCGACCCTGCTTGGACGCAAACGCGGCGCGATTGTTGGAGGGTTGTCATTCCGGGGCGGCTCTAAGAGCCGAACTCGGAATCTCGAGATTCTCGGTGCGCAGTTGCGCACCTGAGGGTTCGATGCTGCGCATCGCCCCGGAATGACGGCTCTGATCAGACCGCGCCGCCGGACATATAGGTTTCACGACGCCCGATCATGCGCTCGGCCGCGGCCTTGGCGTCCGCCTTGGTCGAGGTCGCGCAGGTCCGGTATTCGAGGTCGGCCTGCGCCCGCGCATCGCGGCGGCCGAACCAGGATTTGGCGCCGGTCTGCAGCAGCGCCAGCGCCCGGGCGACATTCGCGACGGCCTCGAACGAGTGCAGTGCGCCGGTACCTGCGTAGCGGACTTCGTAGAGACCTGGGCTGATCGGCGCTTCGATATTCTCGCCGCGGCCCGGCCGCGGATAGCGCTTCCATTCACTCCATGTCGAAATCATTGCTGCGCCCCCGCAAGGCGGGAAATGACGAATCTTTTCGTCAAATCCGGTCCAATCCGCCGCACCGTTTGTGCAGCGATCTGAATGCGTTAATGCAAATAATCAGGTACGAAAATCATTCCTTGATCACGTTACCGTGGCCACCCGCGAAGGTCACCGGGACTTGCTCGAAGTCCCCTGCAAAATCTGCGCGCGTGGTGAACGCCTCCCGACCAAGGCCGTTCCTAGCGGCCGGCCTTCACGACATCGCGACGTCGTCGCATCGCGCCCGCCTTGCGGGAGCGGAAAAGCGGGAGGATGATCCGCCCACTTCAAAACAATAAACCCCACCGGAGGAAGCGCCCAATGCAGAGCAAGGCTCAGATCGATCAGGTATTGCGCCAGAAAAGCGAGGCAAAGGAAATTCCCGGCGTGGTCGCCATCGCGGCCACCGGCAAGGACGTGATTTATGAAGGCGCGTTCGGCAAGCGCGACCTCTCCAAGAGCGATCCCATGACGGCGGACAGCGTGTTCTGGATCGCCTCGATGACCAAGGCGGTGACTTCGGCGGGCGCGATGCAGCTCGTCGAGCAGGGCAAGCTCTCGCTCGATGAGCCGATCGGCAAGCTGTTGCCCGATCTCGCCGCGGTGCAGGTGCTCGACGGCTTCGACGCCAAGGGCGAACCGCAGCTGCGGCCGGCGAAAAAGCCGATCACGCTGCGCCAGCTCATGACCCACACCGCCGGCTTCGCCTACGACATGTGGGACGGCAATCTCGGCAAGTATCTCGAAAAGACCGGCACGCCCGGCATCATCACCTGCCTGAATGCCGCGCTCAAGACGCCGATCATGACCGATCCCGGCACGCGCTGGGAATACGGCACCAATATCGACTTCGTCGGCAAGGCGGTGGAGGCCGCATCCGGCAAGAAGCTCGATGCCTATCTGCGCGACAACGTGTTCGCGCCGCTCGGCATGAGCGACACCGCCTTCAAGATCTCCGACGACATGCGCAAGCGGCTGGTCGGCATGCATGCCCGCGGCGAGGACGGCACGCTGGCGGCAATCCCGTTCGAGCTCGAGCAGAATCCTGAATTCCACATGGGTGGCGGCGGCCTGTATTCGACCGCGGCCGACTACATCAAGTTCTGCCAGATGATCCTCAACAAGGGCAAAGGCAACGGCAATCAGGTGCTGAAGGCCGAGACGGTCGCGACCATGGGGCAGAATCACATCGGCGAGCTCACCGTCGGCAAGATGACGACGGCCTTGCCGATGTACACCAACGATGTCGATCTCTATCCCGACATCGTCAAGAAATGGGGCTTGAGCTTCCTCATCAACACCGCCAAGACGCCGGAAGGCCGCAGCGCCGGCAGCCTCGCCTGGGCGGGCCTTGCCAACACCTATTACTGGATCGATCCGTCGCGCGACGTCTGCGGCGTGATCCTGACCCAGCTGTTGCCGTTCGCCGACAAGCACAGCCTGGAAGCCTTCGCAGGCTTCGAGAAGGGCATCTATGCCGGGCTCGACGCCGGCAGCGGGCAAAGGGCGGCGTAAGGCTCGATGAGATAAGTCGTACCAACCGTGACGGGACTCCTCTCCCTCTCCCCGTTCTTACGGGGAGAGGGTTGGGGTGAGGGGCTGCTTCCGCGCAGACGGTCGCAATTGGACTCGCAGAGACTCCCCTCACCCGGATCGCATCTTCGATGCGATCCGACCTCTCCCCGCACGCGGGGCGAGGTGAAGCGGAACCCGTCGCCGCCACAATCGAAAACCATACCCGCCATAGGTCGGGCCTGTCCCATCGGCGCCAAACGACTAAGATCGCGCAAAAAGCGTGACGACATGAACACGACCACGAGGAGGACGAGCTTGGCACCCACACCCAAGGGAAACAGCAAGGCAGACAGCTATGTCTGCGGCATTTCCGATACGCCGCTGCTCGGTGAAACCATCGGCCGCAGCCTCGACCGCGCACGGGCGCGCTGGGGCACGCGCGAGGCGCTGGTCTCGCCCAGCCACAATGTGCGCTGGACCTGGAACGAGTTCGCCGAGCGCGTCGATGCCTTGGCGGCGGGCTTCATCGCGCTCGGGCTGCAACGCGGCGAGCGGATCGGGATCTGGTCGCTAAACCGGCCGGAATGGACGCTAACGCAATTCGCCGCCGCGAAAGCCGGACTGATCCTCGTCACCATCAATCCGGCCTATCGCCTCAGCGAGCTGGAATTCGCACTCGGCAAGGTCGGCTGCGCCGCGATCGTGACGGCGACCGCATTCAAGACCTCGGCCTATATGGAGATGCTGAACACGCTGCTGCCCGAGCTTGCGAGCTCCGAGCCCGGCCATCTGCGCTCGGCGCGGCTGCCGCAACTGCGCGCCGTGATCCAGATCGGCGGACCGGCGGCGCCGGGCACCATTCTGTTCGATGCGGTATCGCAGATGGGCGGCGATCGCCATCGCGAGCTGCTTGCGGCGCTCGGCGAGAGCCTGCAATTCGACGATCCCGTCAACATCCAGTTCACCAGCGGCACCACCGGCTCGCCCAAGGGCGTGACGCTGACCCATCACAACATCCTCAACAACGGCTACTTCACCGGCCGCGCCATGCGCCTGACCGAAGCGGACCGCATCTGCATTCCGGTGCCGCTCTATCACTGCTTCGGCATGGTGATGGGCAACCTCGCCTCGGTCACGCTCGGCACCACCATGGTCTATCCCGGCGAAGGTTTTGATCCGCTGGCGACGCTGACGACGGTCGCGCAGGAGAGATGCACGACGCTGTACGGCGTGCCGACCATGTTCATCGCCGAGCTCGACCATCCCGACTTCGCGCGCTTCGACTTGTCGTCGCTGCGCACCGGCATCATGGCCGGCGCGCCCTGCCCGATCGAGGTGATGAAGCGCGTCAACACCGAGATGAACATGCGCGAGGTGACGATCGCCTATGGGATGACCGAAACCAGCCCGGTGAGTTTCCAGAGCGCGACCGACGATCCCTTGGAGCGCCGCGTCTCCACCGTCGGTCGCATCCATCCGCATGTCGAGGTCAAGGTCGTCGATCTCGACGGCAAGGTGGTGCCGCGCGGCGAACGCGGCGAGCTCTGCACCCGCGGCTACAGCATCATGCTCGGCTATTGGAACGAGAAGGAGAAGACATCAGACGTGCTCGACGCCAATGGCTGGATGCACACCGGCGATCTCGCCGTGATCGACGACGAGGGCTACTGCAACATCGTCGGCCGCATCAAGGACATGGTGATCCGCGGCGGCGAGAACCTCTATCCGAGGGAGATCGAGGAATTCCTCTACCGCCATCCGAAGATCCAGGACGTGCAGATCTTCGGCGTCGCCGACGAGCGCTATGGCGAGGAGCTGTGCGCCTGGGTCAGGATCAGGCAGGGTGAAACGCTCACCGCCGACGAGGTCCGCGCCTTCTGCCATGGCCAGATCGCCCACAACAAGATCCCGCGCTATGTCGAGTTCGTCGAGGAATTCCCGATGACGGTGACGGGGAAAATCCAGAAGTTCGTGATGCGCGACGCGGTCGAGCAGCGGCTCGGGCTCAAGGCGGCGAAGACGGCGTGATCTCTCTTCTCCCTCGCCCCGCTCTTGCGGGGAGAGGGTCGGGGTGAGGGGCCGCCTCCGCAAACTGGATGAAGATGAGTACGCGGAGACTCCCCCTCACCCGGGTCGCATCTTGCGATGCGATCCGGCCTCTCCCCGCAGGCGGGGCGAGGCGAGAAAGAGCGGCGCCCTTAAACCAGCAGCCCCTGCTGCTTCGCCAGATCCTGCAGCGACACCAGCGGCCGGGCGCCGATGTGCTGGATCACCTCGGCGGCGGCGAGCGCGCCGAGCCGACCGGCATTCTCATGGCCGACATTGCGCACGAGACCGACGAGGAAACCGGCGGCGAACAGATCGCCGGCGCCGGTGGTGTCGACCAGCCTGTCGATCGGCGAGGCGGGCGCCGAGACGACGCTGTCGCCTGATATCACGACGCAGCCCTTCTCGCTGCGCGTGACGACGCCGAGCTTGGTGTCCTTGCCGAACTGCTTCAGCGCGGTGTCGAAATCCGAGGTCTGGTACAGCGAGTGCAGCTCGGACTCGTTGGCGAATACCAGATCCACCACGCCCTTGCGCATCAGATCGACGAACTCGTCGCGGTAGCGATCGACGCAGAACGAATCCGACAGCGTCAGCGCGACCTGGCGGCCCGCGCCATGCGCGATGTCAGCCGCCTTCACGAACGCGTCCTTGGCGTTCTTCGGATCCCAGAGATAGCCCTCGAGATAGATGATGCTGGCGGCTGCGATCTGGTTCGGATCGATATCGTCCGGCGTCAGATCCTGCGCGGCCCCGAGATAGGTGTTCATGGTGCGCTCGCCGTCCGGCGTCACCAGGATGTAGGAGCAGCCGGTGGCCGGTCCGGTCCTGGCCGGCGCGGTGTCGAACGCCACGCCGGCGGCGCGGATATCATGGACGTAAAGCTTGCCGATCTGGTCGTCCTTGACCTTGCCGACATAGGCGGCGCGGGCACCGAGACTGCCGACGCCGACGATGGTGTTGGCAGCCGAGCCGCCCGACATCTCGGTCGCCACGCCCATGTCGCCGTAGATCGCGGTGGCGCGCGCCTCGTCGATCAGTTGCATCGAGCCCTTGGTCATGCCGTGACGGGCAAGGAACCCCTCGTCGGTCTGCACCAGCACGTCGAAGATCGCGTTACCGATCCCAAGAACGTCGTATTTTGCATCAGCCATAGACCTGCCCTGTGTTAACGCCACCCAACAAGAGTGGCGGCCTATCACGTTACGCCTCGGGGCAGCAAGCGAAGCTGAACCTGCCTGTTCCCCGTCATCCTGAGAGCCTGACTGAAAAATGGGTGAGTGATCTCAGTGGGGTGTGATTCCATCGGATTTGCAAAGAT
>NZ_JAUMTJ010000116.1:0-10620 GCF_032654765.1 Bradyrhizobium sp. 33ap4
GGCCACTTCTACATCCACAATGGCGACGATTCAGCCTTCGTTTGCGAACGCGGCTGAGTTCTTCAACAGCCTGCTAGGTGGAGTCTTCGGCCGTCTAGATTTCCGACCTCCGCGTGATATCCGATGCCGAGGGGATTGTTGAAATTCTCTAGCGCGAAACGCAGCGCATCTGCCGATGCTGCCGTCGGCCATCTCGGCATT
This sequence comes from Bradyrhizobium sp. 33ap4, assembly GCF_032654765.1. Lineage (NCBI taxonomy): Bacteria > Pseudomonadati > Pseudomonadota > Alphaproteobacteria > Hyphomicrobiales > Nitrobacteraceae > Bradyrhizobium > Bradyrhizobium sp. 33ap4. The sequence continues at coordinate 202 of NZ_JAUMTJ010000116.1, forward strand.
CAGGTTCAAGTCTCCGGAAGGAGTGTTCTTAAACGAAAGCATAAACGCACGCGGATTTCAACATCCTCATCCTCGCGAGAGACGACGGTCGACGACGTCAATACATCGCGCCCACCTACCTTCACTGTGGTGTTGTTAGAAGTACGCCGCTAACCGTGAATCTGCCCGTGACCATATTCGGGGTTCCCTTTCGATCTGAGTGACCTAGCGGCGATCACCTTTGGTTTCAAGTATCGGGCCAATTGCGTGAATGCACCAGATATTCCGGTGCATGACATCGGCACTGAGATGGTGCAAGCCGTCTTCGTCGGCGTTGTTCGCAGCCCGGCCGGCGCCAGACCACGATGCCATTGCCCGCTGCGCAGGGCCTTGGTTGTCGTCGTGATCATCAAGCGCAAAGAGGACTGAGCCACATGCACGGCACTACCAACCATTCGATAGGCCGCGACATCACCGAGCTCGATCTGCTCTGGGATCGTGCTCGACCGAGATCAGTGGCACGGTCTCGATAAGTTCTACGTGTCCGCGCAGGATTGGATAGACGGCGTGTATTACGTGGATTGCAGCTCGCGGGGCTCCCGTTCGGGCGGGGGTGAGGCATCGTGCCTCCGGTCGACTGGCTCATTCAACATTTTGATTGCTCTCCTGACCCCTGGGCAATCCAGGGCAAAAAAGGCAGGAGAGTCACTCTCCTCCCATATTGAGCTAAGTACTTCTGTCGCAAGAGCTTCGTTTGCATATACCGGGCGGTGACTAGGTGAGATCAGCGAAGCCAGTGTCTGCAGCAGCTCAATCGAGAATCGCGTCTCTTCACCTATTCGAGAGTCTTCCCTGTAGGCTCGCGGTAGTCCGCTGAGCTGAGGGTCCAAGTGATAATCCATGATGAGCCCGCCCGTGCGTCAGGAAATAGAGATACCTTGTTCGACCGTGCATCTGACCGCGCAACGATCGACCGTGAGACGGTTGCTGCACGGTCGCTTCCATGCGGTTGTTTGCAAGCATTATCAGACGCTTAGGTTGATCATGCAGCCGCCGTGCAGCAACCGTGCACTACGTTTCCCATCGATACGTCTTTCCTCCCCTTAAGGGCCTTAAGGGAGGGAGACTGCACGGTGGGCGCTGTTGGCGTGCTAGCCCGATGGACGACGTCGAAATGATCAGTCTAGCAGGCTGGCTTTCCAGAGAACGCCTAATAGAGCGGTCCATTGACTCTTTCGATTGCGCGTCGTTTTGCTTTGCCTGCGTAGTCTTCCCGAACAGCGCGCTTCTGCCATCGCTTACTCACTGTATCTAGGTCAATATACGACAACTCGCTTCCCTGCTTTTGTCGAAACCATTCGATGAGGGGTTCGCTCTCGTCGTAGCACCAGGGTAATAAGTCCCCCCAACAATCAAATGCCACGCGATCATCGAAAACGTGGCGATTGATGCCAACAGATATTAGTTCGCAGATATTTAGCCAGATACGTACCTTCTTGTACGCGGGCGTCTTAATGTAGCTTTCAAAATGAACGCCCGGGCTTTTGATGTTTGCGAGCTCGGCTTTGAAAGTCTCGTAGGTTTCCAGGCACTCTTTGTCCATTGAGGCCTTCAAGAAGAAATCGATCGTGGCGCGCTTGCGGGCGATCTGCCGCTGAACATGAATAGAAGAAATTGCGATGATTGCTGCGACAAATGCAATCGCCGCTGCCAACCACTGGGGAATTGAGCCCCATATTTCGCCTTTCGGAAGCATCCAATATTCGATCACAGGCCACCGTCGTGTATGGCGAGGGTCCGGAGCGGTCCGGGCAGCAGGGCCGCTCGTCTCAATTCATGAGAAGCTTCGGCACTATTGGCGGACTTCTTGCCGTACATTGTGTGAAATTCTTCTTGTCGGAATAGATCAGCTTCCAGCGAGTCGGAATTTGGTTGCCCAGAAGCTGTCCATGGCAGTTTGTTACCGTGTTGCAGTCAATGAATGTGACTGTGAGCAGTACCGCACCGTTCGGTTTCACCAGCCCGTCGCGTATACGGTATTGCCTGACACTCGAGGCCCGGCGCGAAATTGGTGAACGAGCCGCTGAAGGAATCGCCGGAAGTTGACTAGATCGTCAGGATAGAACCGCCTTCATTCTTCCAAGTTGAAAATAGCGGCAGGTTTTGCGCGAAGGACAGTGGCAGTCGTGGCCAACAGCAGGCATATCGTCGCAAGCACTTTCGCTTTCATCGGTCACTCTCCTATCCATCTAAGTATTCTTCTTAAGTCGAAATAGGCCGCATACTAACGCTAAGATTGTGGGCGGTTCAATAGGGTAAAGGCTGATGGGATGGCTGGTGAGCCAAACCAAGTCGCTGCCGGAGCCCAGTCGAAAGCTGTAATCTGGAAGGGCTCGCTGCTGAATGGCTGGTGAACTTTTTCGGTCATGCCTGTCACAGAATGCCCCGGTGGGGCGTTTATATCTATGAGGGCCTACTGGCTCCTCACTTTCCTCAAGCCGCTCGGGCAACGGCTCTAGAGTTCCCGCATCCCCGGCAAACGGGGCGTGCTCTGGACCGCGCTTACGGTTGATAAGCAGCCAGGGCTGGCCACGCAGCGACCACCGCCGTCGCTTCCACCCGGCCGCGATGGGACAATACAGCGACAGGTCCGCGAGGATCGCCGAACCCGAACCCCAGGGTTTGGTAGGGGCAATGAGAGGTGAAGCAGGCGCGGCCCGAACAGTTTCTAGAGCAGGACAGGCACCCTTAGCCGCCGTCCTCCTGAAAGGACCGCCATGACCGAGCAAACTGAACTGCCGCCCGATGGGCAGACTTTAAGCGTGACCGAGTTGGCCGCCATCTCTATCGACAACCGTTTCACCCGCATGGCCGACGCGCTTGAAGGATCGAGGAAACGAGCGAACGAGAAGCGCGTGCCGCAGAGCGAACCGCCCAGGCGCTCGAAATGCTAACGGCGTTCTTCGTATCCTGCATCGGCGTTAGCCAGGCTTATTACCACGGCGCGTCGACGAAACGCCCTCTGAACTATCTACATATGCCCTATCGCCTCCGTCAGGATGTTTGTCGACGGTCCTCTTCGCTGCGGCAACGCTTCCAGATAGGTCATCGTCCTGACAGTTTGACCGCCCCGAGAGGCGTGATCTCGACCGGGAAACCGCCCCCGGGCTGTGACCACTAGTCGGTGCGCCGAATATTCGAGCTCGTCTGCCACGTCCGCGGTTCCAACCCTGTTTCCACACAAAACAGCTGCAGGGTCCTGACGTTCCAATAAACAATGGCGACTCGACCAGTGTCTCCGATCAACCGCTAAGGCTCCACGATTACTGACCGCGTTTCCTTTGCGTGCGCATTCCGACGAAGTCGGCCGTGGATTCCCGCGCGCCGATGGATTCCGTGGATCTGCGCTTATACCGGCGCACGCGTCAACGAGATCACGTCGTTACTGCCGGACGACTTCCGCAATTTGGCCGGTGTGCCGGTCTTGCGCATCAGGGCGGAGAACACAAAGACCGATGAGTATCGGATCGTGCCGATCCATGATCACTTGATCGAGCAAGGGCTCCTGGTCACGTGAAATCACACGGCAGCGGACCGCTATTCTACGACCCGGCTCGCAGCCGTGTCGGCACCGATGCCAACCCGCACTGGCAAAAGGTCGGCGAGCGGCTGGCGGAATGGATTCGCAAGCTCGGCATTCCGAAGGGCGTCCAACCCAATCATGGTTGGCGCCATCGTTTTTCCAGCGCAGCGATGGATGCCGAAATGGATGAGCGTATCCAGAACATCATCCAAGGCCATGCTCCGGCAAACGAAGCACGCGCTTATGGCGATCTCTGGCCTCAAACCGCGCAGCGCGAAATTAGGAAGCTACCGCGTTACGAGGTTGGCGCGCCGCTTTTGGCGCGCTGCGACGGCATTCGAAAAAGGGTGCTCGCGTGTCGTTCGTGAGTTTGATTTCCCAAGGTGCGCGTTCGATCACATTCGCCCGCTCACGGGTGCCTCCCGAAGCCTAAAAAGGCCGCCGACGGATTTCTACCTCTCAACTAAGGGAGCAGTAGCGGGCCCTGTTGGTTCGCTGTAGTACGTGCCGGTGTCAAACTTGAACTTGGCGTCGATCATCTCGAGATAGGCGGGTGCGATCGCTTTGCCGATCGCGCCCAACCCTTCGACCATCCAACGGAAATGATCGTCTAACACCTTCCAGTTCTTATTCCATGTCTCGCTCACAGGGGTGTCTTTGCGGCGCATGTACGGCACGAGGCGGTGGATCATCCAATTCGTCTCGGTGGATCGATTGACGAACATCGGGTCACTCACGCGATTTGGCGGCGCGACCAAGCTCACATCCAGCTTGTGTTCGATCATTAACTTGTGGGACTCGCCAAACAACGTAAAAAGGCCTCTGTGGGCCTCCACGTTGAACATCTGATCCACTTTGAGGAGAAGCTTGATTGTCTCTGGTTTTAGGTTGGATTTCGAACCAATCAGCTTCTCCTTTATCTTGCTTTCTGCTGTCCGCCGATTCTTGACTGCCTTCTCGTTGTCCTCTTCGGTCCACGGCCTGTCGTCCGGCAAACCCTTCCGTCCGAAGAGCATTGCGAAGTCTGTCATGTTGTTCGCCGCCGCAGCGAGAATGAAAGCTTGGTCTTTGATGCTGCGCTGGATGATGTAGCCTTGCAATGGGTATCCGTGACTGGCGACGACATCTGACGCCCGCACGCTGCGGAACATCGTTAGATACATCAGGACGCAAGTGGCATAGTTCTGCTCTGCCTGTGGCCAGCCTATCTTGTTGTTGAGTTCGATTTGCTCCAGCAGCGTTTGTCCGAAGAAATCGAGAAAGCAGTCCGTCAGGATGCGCACGCCGTAGTAGGTGTCATTGAACACGCCCCCGATCTTTTTCTCCGCTTCAAAGACCGGGCCGAAGGTTCGTCCCCCGTAGATCCCGTCATGACCGAAAGTTTCGAAGAGCAGCATCTGGCGTTGCTTAATTTCTTCCGCTTTGACCTTGTCCGGTTCTGCCATCTCCTATCCTCCCTATCTCCCGTTCCGTGGCACGCTATGCCCTTTCCGAGCTGCTCCAAAAATCTCGTGATCGCGCCATGCTCACGCAAAAGAAGGTAAGGGAGGCACACTATTAAGTGTGAGATGGTGATTGCCCGATCTTTTGGAGGGGCTGCCTTTTGACCTCGAAGATGTAGAAGTACGAATGCTTCTCATTCCGCTGGCAATAAAACGTCAGCGAAAACGTCCGATCATTGAGGTACGTTTCATTGTCGGGCGGGCGACTGCCAGAGCCTGCGCCTCTCGTCACGCGCTCTTTGAACGTGCTTCTCTCTTTGCAATAGATGCAGTGCGCGTCGAATTGCAGATCAGGACCGTCGATTAGCCGCTTTACGTACGACCAATCACCTTCCAGATGCCGTTCGCGATACAATCCGTCTTCGGTAAACAGGGTTTGGACCGGCGGTAGTTGCTCGGAATCATCGTCGTCTTCGACTTCAGTGTCGGCCATGCATTCTCCTGCCGGATTCGGTATCGATATAGCACGCGAGCGTCCCTTGCGCACTGCAACCTGAGCATCAGTGTTGGGAAAATCTCCCGCCGAAGAACGCAGAAAGCCGGCCCTAAGCCATGCGAGTAAGGACGTGCGCGTTGAGCTCCTTAGTGGAGGCGCCCTAAGGGACTTCCAGATTATCTGCGGGCGGTGTGAAAGTGTAGATCGTCCTACCGCCCATGTGGGGGGCGCATCCAGCTCGCTTGTCTCGTGCAGCGAGATCCGCAGCAAACGATGCTTGATCCTGCGCCGAACTCCGTCTCTGGGAAAACCAGCCGTTCAAGGAAAGTCAAGTTCCTGCCACTCTTGTCGGCGAGAGCTTGGGCGGCTTTTACCCAGTCCCCTTCGATAGGTTTTCGCTCCATCTTGATGGCGACGTCGAGGTCGCCGAGGTCATCGCGGTCGGTGAGATAGGAGCCGAACACGCGCACCTCAGTAACATGGTGGAGGAGCTCGCCGTCGCTGTTGATCCTTTCAGCGCGCGCAAGAACCTCTTTGAGCAGAGCCGCGGCGGCTGCGCGGTTCATGCGCGGAACCAGGAATTTCATCCCGGTCGCGTGTCCCTCGTCCGTAACCCGATAGACCATGCGGCCGTCGCTCTCTCGACCCTCTTCGCAGATCAGATCGTGGGCGAGCAACGCTTCGATCAGGCCGTGCGTCTGAACCGTAAAACTCGGCACTTTGGGCAGGCGGACGCCGAAGATCTTGTCACGCTTGCGTGCAGTCGTCCAAACGCGCAGGGCGTGGCCGCGATTGGATCCGTCGAGCTTGCCGGTTTCGATCAACTCATCGATGGTTGCGCTGCCGCCATGCCTGAAGAGGTGCTCGTCGACCAGGGCGGCATGGAAAGCCATCCGAGTTCGTCGCATCGGCCAGCAGGTCGCGAACGAGCTTGGCCGGCTGCCCTCCGATCAGGGTGTTACGGTCGAGTTTCATCGCGCTTCCAGGTGTCTTGCGATGTCGGCCAACTCTTTCGGAAACCATGCGGCGCACAACCGCCGCCGGCTCACGCGCGCTCTTGCCAGCGAGCGCATGCCGGGCCCGGTCGCGCTTCTGAATGGTCGCGGCGAGGCGCTCGGTGAGATCCGTCGGCCCACTCATATTGCGATCTCCGACACACCTGCGTCTGTCAGAAGCTGGAACAGCTCGGCGACACGTTGCCGCCGTCCCCGTTTGCGGCAGAATGTGAAGATTGCCCGCTGCTTCGCTCGGGAGAGTGCGACGAAGAATGTGGCGAGGCCCTCTGGGTTTCCGGGTCTGTGCGCCCACCATGCCTGATCGTCGAGGCCAACAAAAACGATCGTGTCGTACTCGAGGTCTTTACTCTTATGGACCGTCATCAATGGGATCTGGCCTAAACCCTCGAAAGCGTCGAGTGTGGAAACCCATGTCGGCGATCCGTTCGCTGAGGCTGCCAGGCGGAGCCTGAAGGCTTCGGCCATGATGGCGAGAAGGTCGCTTGTCGCGTATTCGACATATGTTCGCGCGACGGCTGCCAAGTTCAGGAATGCATAGACGCGGTCGACGAATGCCTGCGCGCTGGCCGCAGATGGCGGCGTGTTGGTCATGTCTGCGCGCAGTGTCGCGACGAAGGTCGCGAGTTCGTGCTCAGTTCGAGCCCCACCGCGGTCGTCGCGGTCAGCAATGGCGCGTATTTCGAGCAGAGCCGTTGAGGCGAGTTGCCAAGCATCGGCCGCACGGCGAACCGAGCCCAGCCGAAGCAGCGCCACTGCGATCCTTGCAAATGTGTCGGTCAAAAGATCCTGCAACGTCGTGCGACCGAGCGCATGGCTCTCGTTGCGGAGGCGCAAGCCTTCTCTCGCGAATGGTTCGGCGAGATCAGCCTCGATATCGTCGGACTTCTGCTTGACGAGAATGGCGTAGTCGCGCGGTGCGCGACCGTTGCCAGCCACCGGCCGAGATGGGCGGCCTCGCGGGCTTTGGTGGGGCTATTCCAGACCTGGACGACGTCGCCGTCGATTTACCGGGCAGCCTGCGCGATGGTGGCCGTAGCATTCGGATCCAGGGCTCGGGCGACTACATGTTGAATACGAACGAGATCGGGCGAGGATCTGAAATTGAAAAGGAGCGGTATGCGTGCCGCTGCGAAGTCTGCTTGGCAACGCTCGAAGGCATCGGGTCGCGCGCCCGCCCAGGTCATGATCCGTTGCTTGTCGTCACCAACGGCTGTGATGGCAACATTCGCGTCTTGGAATGCCGACAGCAGGAAATCGTACTGCGCGTAGGTCGTGTCCTGGAACTCGTCCACGAAGACGAAGGGATATGTCAGCTGGAGAGCCCAACGAATATGGGGGCTTGCCCGCAGCAGAAGCTCAGCGAGGCGATTGAGGCTGACGAAAGTCATGCTTGAGCGAGGCTGCGCACCAAGCCGGCTTGCCCACCATCGCTGGATGGTCAGTTCGGTTCCAGTTTGCGCCGCCGCGCGCGCGATCGGCAAGCGATATGCCCCGACATGGTGCGGCTCGAAATCGCCTGCACTGAGCCCGGCGATCTCCGTCTTCCACGGGTTGGGGGCATTCAAGAGGGCGTCCTGGAGGAAGCCGGTGACCTGACGAAAAGTCGGTGGGGGGAACGGGATATTATATGGACGGCTTGACCTCCAGTCGATGGGTATCGCCGTCAGAAAGCGATCGACCAGACTTTTCGTGAAGGCGTCGAAGGTGAGCGAGGTGAAGCGGTGCGAAAGCTCGGAAGGGCAGCGCTTGCGCACACGCGCGGCCAGGTTAGCGGCCGCGTCGGTTCTGAACGAAATCGCCAGCACACGGAGCGGCGGGGGGCATAAGCCTGTCTCAAGTAGATAGGCAGCTCGCTGGGCGAGAAACTCGGTCTTGCCCGCTCCAGGTCCGGCGACGACGCAGACTGATCCGGATTGGCGCAACGCACGCCAGGCATCAGGTTCGAGATCATCGATATCGCGTGGTCGCCAGTCTTCTGGTCGGACGAGAATCATGATTAGGATGAGGGTGGAGCCGGCGTCAGGCGGGCTACGATTGAGGTGAGGAGGGCCCTGAGCTCTTCGGGAGCGGCGTTCGTCAGCGCTTCGGGCGTTTGGGCACTGAGCACACGAACGTGCGTGCTTGGCTTGCCGCGTCCAAGGAACAAGTAGCGGTACCAACGCAGCAGCTGGTCTCGTGTCGTTGTGTAGAGATCGCCGCGACCTGCCTCTCCAAGAACCGCTGTCCGGGGATCTCCCAGCGGTGAGGGGCCTTGTCGTCCTGGTTCGATGATCTGATAGGCCGCTGGAAACGCTTGCAGCATGGAATAGTCGAGATCAAGCGGCGTGCAGAAAAAAAAAACGTGGAACTGGCGCAGCCAATAGATCCAGTTGTTCATGTCGGCGATATTCTGAGGCGGCAGGGCATCGAATGCGGCGAGATCGGCTGCCGCGGCGGCCGGGTCGAGGTGCTGCCCGAAGATGGCTTGTGGGTTGATCCCCATCGCCAGGAGTTGGGTGCAAGTCGTCTTTATACGCCCCCAACCTCCGCCGTCACGGCCCCAGTCGAGATCGAGAAGCGTTGCATATGGGATGTCGAGATCAGTTAGCAACTGCCACAGGTGGTTTACGTGGCGACCGCCGCGCGGGACGACCGCCACGAACGACCGGTCAATGTCGAGACCCATCGCTTCAGCAACGCGGGGTAGCACCACTTCCTCGGACGCGCCTTCGCCCAACACAACAAAACGTGCGAAGTAGAGTTCCGGATAGGTGCGCACCGGCTCGCGCACAAATTTTGATGCTTCCTCCTGGTCGGCTGGAAGGCGGATCGCCCGGACGCGCGCCGTGCGGTCGGCTGGGTCAAGCCGACAGTGCCTGACCTGCGCTGGATCGACCCTGGCAAGAATGCTTGCCGAATGGCTGGAGATCACGGCCTGTGCGCGTGGGCCGGCCGTGAGTTCCTCGACCTGGCGAACGATACGCGAGAGGTAAAATGGCGCGAGGTTGTTCTCCGGCTCTTCCACCGCGATAAGCGTCAGAGCGGGGAGGGGAACGCCACCCGGGTGAAAACCTGCCGCGGCGGGTTTTGCCGCGATGTTGGCTTCAACGTCCAACGTGGCGGCGGTCATCGCCAGATGGAAGAGCGAACGCTGTCCGTCGCTGAGATCGTCCAGCGCTCGCTCGCGGCCAGCCTCGTCGGGCCGGAAGACGACTTCGACCTTGCGGATGAACTCTTGGAAGCGCAAGTCGATCGGGCGAAAGAGCGGCGTGGTGTCCGTACCCGCCGTGTGGGCTTGCTGCCACCGCCTAGTGACTGGCCCCACGACGATATCGACCGCCGGCTCGGTGGCAAATGCGCCGTTGAGGGTGGCGCCAACATCAGCGAAGGTCTGCCTCACGCCTTGCGACCAGTTGATGGCACGCCACAGGCGTCCGCGCAGAAAGGCTGTCACCTGGGAGGCGCCGTCACGTGACGCCGGTACGTAGATCATTTGAATGCGAGCGCGGTCGAGTGTCTTAAGCTCGATGCAGTCGGCCTCGACAAACGCTCCGAAAGTGCGAACGGCCCAGTGCTTTTGCTCTACGGTCCCTTCAAGCGAACCGTCGTCGGTCCATGTGGCTTCAAGAAGCAGCCGGCATTTTAGACGACCTGCATCGTCGGTCGCCATCTGTTGGAAGAACTCAGGAATGGCGCCCGCGTTCACGTTACCGGCGTCGAGTTCCGGAAACGTGAGAATTGCTTCAAGAACTAGCGTCCGCTCGAGCGGTGGGGCGGGTTCAGCGGCCGGCACATGGAAATCTTGGCGACGAAGGCGGCGTTGCTCGCCGGTGATGCCGAAGAGGCGTTAGGTGGTGTGGACACTAGCGCATCCATAGAACAATGGCAGCGAGAGTGACGACGGCCCGGTAATTCCGGGCCGTT
>NZ_JAUMTJ010000117.1:0-10377 GCF_032654765.1 Bradyrhizobium sp. 33ap4
GTGCCGCCAGAGAACTTGCCGATCCTAAGCTGGCTCGGTATCAAACCGTCAAAATCACTGTGACGAGCCACTAGGCTTAGCGTACCAATCGGCATGCAACTCACCGTAACCGTACAGCGCGATGAGGGCTTTCGGTTTTAGGTTTGGCACGATACCCAGTCAGCAAGGTCAAATACCCTCCCGCAGAATCGCCACCGACGACCATCTGATCGGTATTGAGGTTGAAGCGTTTGGCGCCATCGTTGGCCAACCAAGCAAACGCTGCTTCAATATCGCTGGCGATACCGGGCGGTTTCATTTCAGGCGCTAGACGATAGTCGATCGAAACAAGGGCATAACCATTGTCCTCCGCGAAGGAGAGTACCCGCCCTTGGATGTGGTGTTCGGTTCTCAGTTGGCGGCGCCCCATAAATAAAGCCCCGCATGAATGTAAACGATGACGGGTTGTGCACCATTACCTTTTGGCCGGTAAACACCGGCAAGAATCTCGTGGCCGTTAGCTCAGATATATCTCCAGCTTGGTATTGCTTCTTCCGATCACAGGCCTTTTGAGGCACGCCCATGCGGTGAGTTCGATTGCTGCTCGTCGTATTTTCGGCCCCTGGGCGCTGGACGTGCAACTTGTTTTGCTGTCGCCGCCCAGTCGATGAGGCGACCGCTCTCATTGAGCCGCGTGGGAAACAGCCAAAGATAGAGTTAACCACGTGAACAAGCTGCGCTTCCTTGAGGTCGAATCATTGTAGCCTTTTGAGCACGCCGCTAAAGCATCGGTTCGAATTGACAGTGAACCAGAAGCTCTGAAACGGACGCGTTATTAGGCAACTGGATGAGGGTCTCAACCAGAACCGCAAGATCCTCCGGTTGTACCATCTCGTGACGTCCGATCCCGGTCACCCCCGCCGTCATGTCCGTCGCGACAGAGCCCGGACAGACAACAGTTGCTCGGATACCCAGGTCGCGTCCTTCCCGGCGGATACCATGTGTTAGCGCGACGACGGCGAATTTGCTCATCGCATAGCCGACGTTCGAGAGGACACGCTTCCCGGAGAGAGACCCCAAGTTCACGACGCGCCCGTGTCCCGTGGCTGCCAGATGGGGGTAAGCCGCACGCACAACCCGGAGGGGTCCCTTGACGTTGACGCGCCACATGCGGTCGAGTTCGTCTTCGTTATCATCGATTGCGCGGACTTTCAGATCTATCCCGGCCGCGTTAACGACGGCGTCTATGCGCCCGAAGTGCTTGAGCGTCCTCTCGACCCATGCCTCAGCGGAGCCTGCCTGCTCCGCGTCGTAAAAGCACGCTATAACCTGCTCGGATTCGGGTAGACCAGATGGATCGCGCAAACCACCCGACACTGTGAATCCTGAAGAAACCAGCCGCTCGACGACGGCCCGGCCAATGCCGCGCGATGCACCGGAAACCATAACGACCCGACCCGCAGCTTGAAGCAAGTGTTGTCTCCCCGTGTTCACTGTGGGCAATCCATGAGTTCGCTATCCGCAATCTTCCATGGACCCCCGTTTAAGAACCTAGCTATACTGGTTGTGCGGACCTTATTGGAAGAGGATTGCTCATTTGGCTGTACCAGTAACATTTCGACTTTTGCGGCTCTCAATGCCCATCCCAATACGGTAGCGGAAATAGGTGGACGACTCTCCGCGAATAGCGCAGCCGATGCATCGACTTTCTGCGCAATTAACTCTTGTTCGGTGGGATACCGGCGACAGTGGCTTTCTAATGCACAAATGCGCCGGGGGTCGCCCGCAGAAACGACAGGGTTGTGACGCAGGCGAGCGCGGGTGCCAAATTGCGTGATCGCAACCGGGATGGACGTCGAATTCGGCGTCGGGCCAGCGCAGGCCAACCGCGATCCGTTCTCACGTGAGCGTCACGAAGGGATCACCGGTGCCCGGGCTTGACTTGCGCGGAATGCTCTGGATAGCGCGGTTGGGATGATTGACGCTGCCGTTGCGCGGTGATGGGGTGATCTCGGTTCGGAGCGGGCAACGGGGGATCAGAATGACCGGCGAGTCGCAGCTGCGCGAGAAGCTTCGGAAGATCGAGGCGTTGTTCGTGGGTGCCGGAACTGCTGGTGAGCGCCTTGCGGCGGAAGCGGCGCTGCGGCGGGTGCGGGCCCGAGTCGAGGAACTCGCCCGCCACGATCCACCGATCGAACAGCAATTCTCACTTCCCGACCAGTGGTCGCGGCATCTGTTTCTGGCGCTTTGCCGCCGGTATGGGCTGCGGCCGTTTCGTTATCGCCGCCAGCGACGCAACACGGTGATGGTCCGCGCGTCGCGGGGCTTCGTCGACAAGATCCTGTTGCCGGAGTTCACCGAGCTGGAGCGGGCGCTGCAAGTCTATCTGCACGAGGTGACGCTGCGCGTGATCCGCGAAGAGATTTATGACGACACCAGCGACGCGCAGGAAGTTCCAGACGCTCTGCCGTCGAACTGATCAGGCGGCGAGCTTTGCTTCCGAACCATCGCGCTCGGCTTTCCAATTCCACGGCAGCAGCGTGTGCAGCTGATTGATCTTGGTGCGTCCAGAGGCGATGCGCTCGAGAACGTCGGTCAGATAGTGCCGTGGGTCGATATCTTGTAGCTTTGCCGAGTTGATGAGCGACGCGAGAATGGCCCATGTCTCGGCGCCGCCTTCGCTGCCCGCGAACAAATAGTTCTTCTTTCCAAGCCCTATCGGCTTGATGCTGCGCTCGACCGTATTGTTGTCTATTTCAATGCGTCCGTCATCGATAAAGCGCGTCAGGCCGTCCCAATGGTTGAGGGTGTAGCGGATGGCTTTGCCCAAACCGGACTTCTTCGAGACTTCCAACAGCCGCGCCTCGAGCCAGGGCTTGAAGTCCTCGATCAGCGGTCTGATGTCGGATTGTCGCACCGCAGCTCGCCGCGTCGCCGGCAAACCGCGAATGCGATCCTCAACGGCGTAAAACATCGCGATCCGCTGCAGCGCTTCCGCGGCAATCGGCGATTTCGTCCCGACGTGGACGTCCCAGAACTTCCGCCGCGCATGCGCGAAGCAGAACGCTAGTTGTACCAGACGGCCGCCGTTCTTGATCAGCCCCTTGTAAGCGGCGTAACCGTCAACCTGCAGGATGCCGTTATAATCTCTAAACAGCTGCTTGGCGCGGATCGCCTTGCGATCCTCGGCGAACACGTAGACCACCGCTGGCGGCGCCGGGCCGCCCCATGGGCGGTCATCGGTGGCGATCGCCCAGAACTGGCAGACTTTGGTTCTGCCACGGCCGGGATCGAGAACTGGCAGCGGCGTCTCGTCGGCAAACAGCCGCGGGTAGGACATCACCGAGTGGCGCAACAGCGTGTGAAGCGGCTTCAGCCACCAGGCGACGCGGCTCATCCACGAGGCTAGCGTTTGCCGGTCGAGCGTGATGCCTTGGGCGGCAAACATCTGTTCCTGGCGATACAGCGGCAGCTGGTAGCCGTATTTCATGACCGCGACGTGGGCAAGCAAGGCTTCCGTCACCATTCCACCGTCGATCGCCTGGGCCGGCGCGGGTGCCTGTACCACACCCTGGCGGCAGCCCCGGCAGCCGTACCGCGGACGCACGGTGCGCTTGACCCGGTACTGCATCGGAATGATGTCGAAGGCTTCCTTGACGGTCTCCCCGATCTTGTGCAGCTGCTCGCCGCAGCAGGGGCAGATGTGGCCCTCGATATCGATCACGACATCGATGCGCGGCAAATGCTCCGGAAGCTTCCCCCGGTTGCGTCGTGCCGGTCGCTTTCCACGGCCCTCCGCTCCGTCAGGCAGCCTGCCTCCGGTCACGTCGTCGTTGGCGGCGGCATGAGCCGCCTGTGCCCTGATGCTGAAGAGAGATAGCTGTCCGATATCCAGTGTCTCGGAGCGCGGACCGAAGATCGTGCGCTTGTACTGGGACAGGATCATCAGGAGCTTGTCGTTCTCCTGGATCGCAGCGTCGCGTTGGGCGATCGCTGCATCACGCGCGGTCGCCAGCGTGCTGCATTCCTCCGACAACGCCGCAAGCCGTGACGAAAGCGCCATCACAGTTTGTCGGAGCAATGCTGGATCGGAAGGCAAATCACTCATGCAGAGTGATTCTACAACAACTCTGCATGAGTGACGAACGCCTCTTGATAATGATCAACCTGCTCGTACCGGCTGATCCACAGCTCGCATCGGCACATGCTTCCAGTCCGAGCCATCGAGCAGGACCGAGAGCTGAGCATGAGATAGCGACATGACGCCTTCCTTGATCGGCGGCCAGGTGAACTGCCCCTCGATTCTTTTGTAGTAAAGGACAAGGCCGCTTCCATCCCAGGTCAGGATCTTCACGCGATCTCGGCGCTTGGAGCGGAAGACATAAAGTCCGCCGTCGAACGGATTGGCTCCAAAGGCCTCGCTCACCAGCATCGCCAGCGAGTCCATGCCGCGGCGGAAATCGACCGGCTGCGTCGCAATCCAGATCGACAACCCAGCTCGAAGCCCGATCATCGACCAACCGTCCCGACCGCCGCCAGCACCTCACACAGTACCTGCCGGTCGACTGTCCCTCTGACACGGATACGAACCGCGCCGACCTCAATCTCGATCGTCGCCGGCTCCTCCCTCTGGCCGCCACAGCTGGTGATCGCGACCGGGACAAAGCCAGGTGGCATGCCTCTGTCCCCGTGCTCCGCGACCTGCGCCGGCGTGCTCTGGCGACGCCAGAGAAACAACAGGCTTGGACTGATGTCGTGTCGCCGCGCCACCGCCGACACGCTTGCACCCGGCGCAAAACTCTCCGCGACAATCGTCGCCTTTGCATCGGTCGACCAGCGCCGACGCCGGCCCGTCCCGGTGATGATCTCGACACGCTGCAGCGTGTCGGCGCCGTGTTCGAGGATAGGCATATGCCTATCCTTATCGCTATCCTTACGACTATCCTTGGACATTGTGACCTCGCGACAAACCATTCCGCGAGATCTTCCTAGCCGACCAGATCAACCCTCAGCGTGTGGTCTCTGCATGACGCTCACGTTCTCACGCTTCAAGCGGAAACATTTGGTCGTCATGGGCGAAATGAACACCATCGGACAATCAATAGGTTGGCTTCGTAAAGGCACTCCTCGATGCCGTCGCCGTAGTGCGAAACAGTGCAAGCGACGTTCGTCCGCGCGGCAGTGAGGTAGACCAGCTTAAAAAAATGGGCGCGCACCGACCTCGCCTGTGCATGGGCGTGGCGCGCAATGACGCCATGCCAGCGAGCGCCTGGTCGAAATCGAGCGACCCCGCAACTGCCGCTGCGCGGGATCACGCCGATGGCCCACGTAGCTCGGAAGTACGGCCATCCGCGTATTGGCCTCAGGGCGTGATCCTTAGCTCGATGATGCCGATGGCGGCGTCGCCGTCGACTGCTACCCCGCCGGCACGAGCGCCGAGATCTCCGCACCGACGGCGGCTCGGCCTCTCGTTGTCGCGCATGCATAGCGGTTGGCGACCTCGCACATCGAACTGGCGTAGCTCTTGGCAAGGATCTACACCTTGGCCTCCGATCCATCGCCCAGACGCGCTTAGACCGCGACGCCAACGCTTTCAAATGGGGACCTCACCCAAAATGACAAAATCCGCGACCGCGAGCGTGTTGTTAACTGTCCTAATCCATAGCCTATGGCTGACAAACTTCGGGATGACCGAGGCAAAGCTCCCGACGGTACGGGTAGCGCACGATCGTGAGGCTGTTAGCCAACTTCTCCCACAAGTGGACGTTTTGGCGGCACTCGAATTTCCCGGTCGCCGACCTTCCCAAAGATAAGAAGCTACGCTGGTTTCAAAGCACAGGTGCCGGTGTTGAGCAGGTGGTGGCTGTAAGAGATAAGGTTGGGGACCTCATCATAACGAACGCGCGCGGGATCCACCAACGAGAGCTCATCGCTGACTACGTCTTGGCGGGCCTGACCATGCTTCACTAGGACTTTCCCCGTCTGCTTAAGCAGCAACAACATCGAGAGTGGACGGGACACCTCGTAACGCCCCTGTGCGAAATGACGGCTGGAATCGTGGGACTTGGCTCTATCGGCACAGCGATTGCGCGTCGCACGAAATCTACCGGAATGACTTTAGTTGGCTTGAAGAGGGATGTGTCTGTTTCAATCGATGGCATCGACCAAATGTTTGGCGCGTCCGACCTCGACGATACCGCGATGCGATTGTGTCATCTTGGCGGTTCCTGCGACGCAGGCACTGTTGGGCTTCTCGACAAAGCGCGATTCCAGAAAATGCGTCGAAACGCCTACTTGGTGAATATCGCGCGCGGCAACCTCGTGGTGAAAAAACACTTGATCGAAGAACTCGAGTTCAAATGATCGCGGGCGCGATACTTGACGTATTCGAAAGGGAGCCCCTGGCGGGGGATCTTCGCTATGGACAACGCCCAACGTGATCTTGACGCCGCATATTGCGGGACCTGCAACGAACCCGCGAAACATCTTTGAAATCTTCGCGGATAACCTCCAGCGGTTGATGATGGGGAGTTCGTTCCCTCAGAAACGTCATGACGACCGCCGAATAATCCCATCCAGCTGCGGCCTACGTGGATGCGTACACGCAGAGTGAGCGCCAAGAGTGCTCTCCCGGATATCGTGGCGTTGTTGGGAAACTCGCAACAAAATACCCATTTCAGGTCTGAAGCGGGATCGATTCCGCGGGAAAGCGGGTGAGCCGGCTCGCCAGTTCAACTCTGCTGGGTCGCTGGCGATCCGTGCGTCATGAGCCTTGCTGATGATCATCGCTGGAACGGGTCGAACTTGTTCGGTACATACCTCAGGATCGGTTCGAAGCCGTCTACAATGATCACGTATTGCGGACGACCGACGAGTTCGAAAAAGAGCTGCGCGCGGTCATTTATTCGCACGTCCCAAACAACCTCCGTCGGACTTCCGTGAAGTTTGACCGCTTCCTTTTCAAATCGGCCTCATAGAAGTTGAGACTAGAGCTTCACAGATAGGGCCCAGCGAGACACCGTCGATGAAAATCTCGGCGGTGATGAGCCTTCGCCACGGATCGATCTGAGACGGCGCAGTTGCGCGAAGCATTATGTCGCCTTGTTCCCCCGGCTGAAGGGTGATACTTTTAGTACTTGCATGAGAGTTCCAACCGAATGCCGGTAAGAGGCGCGCGCTGAACATTGCTGCGCGCCTCAAGTTGTTGCGAATCCTGACGATGTATGGGACCTCGCTGTTCGGGCTAACTTCCGAAAGATATGGCAGCATTCGCGCCCAGAATAAATCGATGAAATGGTTTGCAGGTTCAGCGACGACGTCGCGAAAGGCTGCCTCTTTACGTTCGATGTAGCCCGTGTACTCGGTGATCCTCGACTGATCCCATGTAATGAGCTCTCCATGTCCGGGGCATATGAGATCGGGCTTCGTCGCCCGCATCACGGTCGCGCAGCGGCGATGCATCTCCAGCTGAAAGCTGTTGCGCATGATTGTAGTTTGAATCGGGATCTCGTGCTCAATCCCTCCCGCCTGAGGGTTGAAGAGAAACACATTGTCCCCTCCAAAGACAATTCTCTTCCCGTCGATATGACCCAAGATAATCGCGTGGTATTCGGTTTGACCCGGGGCATGATGAACCTCGAAGTCAACTCCTCTCCAATGAAATGCCTCACCATCACTCAGAATCCGTTGCACGTTGATCGGTTTGTGGAAACAGCAGGGTGTACTCGCCCATGCAGCAGGATCGGAAATGACCGCCGCAATACAGTCGAGAGCCCAACAGTGGGTACCGAAATGCTGCTGAAGGAACGGTATTCCGCAGACATGGTCGTTGTGAATGTGTGTGGGAATGACAAGTTCGATGTCCTGCACTCCATATTCCTGGCGCAGTTGATCGATATGATGCTCGATGAAACGAAGGGCTTGGAGGCCGTCGTGATCGTTGCCGAAATGGAGATGCCCTACCGAGGCCAATCCGTAATCGATCAGCAATGCGTGACCGCTTCCACTCAGCACAATGTAGAAATTTGAGCAGGTGTATGGTCCGGCCCACAGCAGATGCTCCGTAATCGGCTGCAGTCTGCTCTCGCGAATAGTCTCCCAATCCTTGAAGCCGGTACTCCGGCCCGATGTAAGAAGCCTACCTATACTAGCGAGTCTCTCGAGCCTCGATTCAAGCTTTCCAATATCCGCCTTGACCTCACGGATCGGCGCCCCATGCGATGGATAGGCAATTTCGACGTCCTGCTTCTTTAAAGCAAGGATCGATTGCATTGTAAATTCAATGCCAACGAGATCACCATAGGAATACTCCATGGCATGAAGTTGGTAGAGCTTTCCGCCGCTAGTCATCAAATCGCCGGTAAAGGCAACCTTCTTGCCGTCCACTTCCACTATCAGGCATATCATGCCGTATGTATGCCCTTTCGCCGGCAGGATACGGAATTCGTACTCTTTCCAGACAAATGTACCGTAGTCTTCAAGAATAGCATCGACAGGAATGTTTTCCCCTAGCGAGAAGAACGTGTTGCTATCGTTGTAGTTGTCAAAGATACCTCGAGCCTGCCAATGAGCCTCGACATTGTCGAACAGGTGACGTTCGTATTCCGGCACGGCAATTTTTGCGCCGGCATTCTGAACAATACGCGTTCCCCAGCATTGATCCCTATGATGATGCGTATGTAGAACCCAATCGACTCGATCAGTACCGATCGCGGCAAGATGCTGCATAACAGCGCCGGATCCCGTATCGATCAGCAGGCACTCCTCACCACTCGTCAGGACGTAAACATTACAAGTATCCCGAAACTCCCAAAGGTTTTCGGAGCGCTGGACCAAGGCCATTTCAGTTCCTTTTTTTCGTGCACTCGACCCAGTCTGCACTGCTCGACCTTGCAGGGGCCATGTCGCGCTTAAACTCCGCGGTCGGCGTAAGTGCACCAGGTCGCTTGGCTGGATCTTTAGATTTAGAATTGTAACCTTGGAAATACCTGAAGACAGCGATTGGAATCATCGATCGCTCTCGTTCGTTCGTGCATTCGAGTCGGGAGGGGAACGGAAGCTCTCCCCGCCGTTCCTTGTTTTTACTTCGCCAGCCAGGTGGTAAAGCGCTGTCGCAGTTCGTCGCCCTTCTCAGCCCAGAAGACCGCGTCATACACCAGAACGTTGCCCGCGTTGTCTGGCGCAGTCGGAAGGTGGGGCAGCATCGCCGGATCGACCAACGCGATCGCGTCCTTGTTAGTAGGTCCGAGGGCCACCTGCTGCGTCAGGTCGGCCTGAACCCGTGGCGAACCAGCGAAGGCGAGGAACTTGTAGGCGGCGTCCAGATGCGGGCTGCCCTTGGGAATCGCCCAGATACCTGAGCCGCGCTGCTGGGCATCCCACACGATCCCGAAGTGCTTTCCGGAGTTCTTGACGGCGTCGTAGACGCGGTTGCTGGGGGCGTATGTCATGACGACCTGGCCATCGGCCAAAAGCTGCAGCGCCTGGGAGTTGGACTGCCACCAGACGACGTCCTTCTTGATCGTGTCTAGTTTCTTGAAGGCTCGGTCGACGCCCTCGGGCGTGTTGAGCACCTTGTAGACATCCTTGGTTGGCACGCCGTCGGCGATCAGCGCCCATTCGAAAACTGCCCTAAGGGTCGTCTTTGGCAGTCCGCGCTTGCCAGGGAATTTCTCCGTATCGAACAGGTCGGCGATGCTCTTCGGACCGTTCGGTAGCTTGTCCTTGTCATAAGCGATGACCGCGGCAGTGACGATGAACGGTACCCCGCATTCATAGCTGTCAGCGCCTATGAATTTGCTGCGGTCGAGGCCCAGCTTGTTCCAGTCGATCGTCTCAAGGACGCCCTCGGTGCACAGTTGGGTGGCCATTCCGGTGTCGATATCGAAAACATCCCAGCTTACAGTCTTGGACTGGACCATGGCGCGGATTTTGGCGAGCTCGCCGTTGAACTCGTCTTCGATAACCTTGATTCCGGTCGCCTTCGAGAAAGGCTCGAGAACGGCCTTGCGCAGGTTCGCTTGCCAGGCCCCTCCAGTGGAGACGACCGTGAGCTGATCGTCTGCAAAGGCCGGCTTCGTCGACGCAAGCGTCACTGCGACCAGGCCGATCACGGCAAGGGCGCTCGCAATCATTAATGGCTTTGTCATTGTCTACTCTCTCCCTGCTATGCTTCCCCGGATGGGGCGGCGTTATCAAAACCCAGCCTACTTTGCTCGCGCGAAGTCCAGCTCGTCACGATGCATCGAGCGCCTGACAATCCTCCGTTTTCCAGCCGATGGTGGTCGTCGCCCCGGGCTCGAGCTGCACCACGCCCTCCGAATTCGGCAGCTTGATCACGAAATCATCATGGCCGCACACCGAGACGCGGGTACGCACGTGGTCGCCCAGATAGATCAC
>NZ_JAUMTJ010000118.1:0-8998 GCF_032654765.1 Bradyrhizobium sp. 33ap4
CACACATCAGGCTCCTGACCCGCAGACTCGCGGCTGCAGCTAAGGTTGGGTGATTTATGAGTCAGACTCTCAGGACCGCCGAACGGACGCTTGGAATAAACGACCCATTCGGTCTTGCGCAGCGGTGCGAGGAAGGCGGCGAATGATTGCGCTCCGGCAAGATGAGCGTCGTCGCCGAAGAAGCTCAGGCGCCCCGCCTGATGCAGGGCGACGAGGCGCTCCAGGAACAGTCGCCGGAACAGGCGTGAGAGTACCCGCACTGGCAGGAAGAAGCCCGGCCGGCAGGACACCCAGCGCTGGCCATCGGGCGAGATGCCGCCGCCCGGGACGATCATGTGCACATGCGGGTGGTGGGTCATGGCCGAGCCCCAGGTGTGCAGCACGGAGGTGATGCCGATCCGGGCTCCGAGATGTTTTGGGTCGGCAGCGATCGTCAGCAGGGTCTCGGCCGAGACCTTGAACAGGAGATCGTAGATGATGGCCCTGTTCCGGTAGGCGATGTCGGCGATCCGAGCCGGCAGCGTGAACACGACGTGATAATACGGCACCGGCAGCAGCTCGGCTTCGCGGTCGGCGAGCCACTGCTTTGCCGCGGCGCCCTGGCACTTCGGGCAGTGCCGATTGCGGCAGGAGTTGTAGGCGATGGACGTGTAGGCGCAGTCCTCGCAGCGCGCAACATGGCCGCCGAGGGTTGCCGTGCGGCAGCTCTCGATCGCCGACATGACCTTCAACTGGTCGAGGCTGACGTGGCCGGCATGGGTCTTGCGCCATGCCGGCCCATGGTCGCGGAAGATGTCTGCAACCTCCAGAGCCGGGCGCGCCACACGCGGCCCTAACGTCAGCCGGGTGGCCGGGTCTCCTGGAGCTTGAACCCGACGTGCTCCAGCGGGCTCATGACCTCGCTGATCGTCTTGGTGGCGACGCGGGTATAGAGCGCCGTCGTATCGAGCTTGGCGTGACCGAGCAGCACCTGGATGATGCGGACATCGATGTTCTGTTCGAGCAGGTGGGTGGCGAAGCTGTGCCTCAGGGTGTGCAGCGACACGCGCTTGTTGATCTCGGCGATCTGGGCCGCGGCGTGGCAGGCGCGATTGAGCTGGCGCGTCGTCATCGGCTGGGCCGGATCGCGGCCCGGGAACAGCCAGCCCTGTGGCCGGGCCGCCTTCCACCAGGCCCGCAGCAGGTCGAGCAGGTGTGGGGACAGCATGACATTACGGTCCTTGCCGCCCTTACCCCGCTCAACGCGGATGATCATGCGCTTGCTGTTGATGTCGGAGATCTTGAGCGAAACCACCTCGGCGGCCGCGTAGGCCCGCACCGTAGGCCACGCTCAGCGCCGCCTTGTACTTCAGGCCCGGCGCGGCATCGAGCAGCCGCGCCACCTCCTCGACGCTGAGCACCACCGGCAGCTTGCGCGGCTCGTGAACGACGTGGGTGTGCTCGACGATCTCGTGACGCCGCAGCGTGACCTTGAAGAAGAACCGCAGGGTCGATACGGTCTGATTGATCGTCGGCACGCCAACGCCGCTCGCCGCCAGATGGAGCTGATAAGCTCCTCATAATCGACAACTGCTAGCTCTTCCCCGCCGTTCGATTCGCCGGGAAAATGACGCCATCCTCCGTCCTACCATAATAGTCTCCCGCCCATGCACATGCCCGACGCTGAGACCGCCCGACTGATGAAGGTGACCGAGGCGCTCGTCCGCGAGCTGGACCGCCAGGGCATCGCTGATACGCTTGTTAAGCTCAGGTTCGATGCGCTCGAGCTGCCGCGCGTCGCGATCCGGGCGGCCGACGGCGATGTGGTGCCGTTGCGCAGGCGTCCACTCTGATGGAACTTCCCCTCCGCCCCACCGTCATAGCCGGCGACAACTCGAGAACGACTTCGTGGTTATTCGCTAGGGAGAGCACGATGAGATGTTCGATGAGCCTGACGCCAGCAGTCCCCATGGATAAAAGGTACCTGTGCCCGGTTTGCGGTGAGGTTGCGCTGACCGTTTCTGCTCAGGGGGTCGCGTTTTCGTCTCGGGCGATATCTGACCTCACCTGCCCCAATGGACACAGACTTATTATCCCACCAGGGGGCAAGGTCGTGGCTGCCCGAAGCTCCGGAGCAGATCAATGGCGGACCTCACTGCAGAAACGGCGCGCCTGATGAAGGTAACGGAGGCAATCGTCACTGGGCTGGCGCGCCAAGGGGCGGCTGAGGCTGTGGTCGACCTCGACTTCAACCCGCTCGAGCTGGCCCGAGTTGTCATCCGCGCAGCCGACGGTGACGTGGTGCCCGGTTCGAAGGCCGCAGACCTAATGCACCTGACGGACGCCCCAGCACGTCTGATGAAGGTCGCAGAGGCGATCGTCGGCGAAATGAACCGTCAGGGCGTAGCGGACACGCTCGAAGATCAGGATTTTGGCGTCATGGAGCTGGCCCGGGTGGCCATTCGAGCCGCTGACGGCGACGTGGTGCCTTTTCGGAGGCCCTAGACATGGTCGAGCCCAAGATCACCCTGGGCGAGATGTGCCAGTCCGGCGCCCGCGGCCTCCTCGTCTTCTGCTCGGACCACCGCTGCAGCCATTCCGTCGAGCTGCCGCCGGGCAAGGTCGATCAGTGGCCGGACCGCGTGCGCCTCTCCGACCTCGAGCCCCACTTCACCTGCATCACCTGCGGCAGGCGCGGCGCCGATGTACGGCCGCACCTCTCGCAGGCGAGGATGGGGACGCGCTGAGGCATGCCAAGAAAGACAAGTTGAAGGGCGGTTTGGGCAACCGAGGAACACTAAGCGGGCTTTATTGTTGTGCTGCCATTATGGCGCCAACCGTCACTGTTCATTTCACCTGTCCCGGCTGCCGCATCGTCTATTCGGCGATCCAGGAACGCAGCGCAATCCATACGAATACTTCTGGGAGCTTCGATTGCCGGCAATGTGGAATGCTTGTTCACCACTGGGCCGGGCTCTACGACTATAACGAATGGAGAATCGTTTCCCTGCCGACCAAGCAACCCAAGATGAGAAATGAAATACGTGGGTGATCGTCCCTACTCCGACCCTGAGAAAGCCGCCCGCAGGATCATGGAGCACGCCCGGGCATTCGAGCCCGTGCAGGACGGCCGGACCTACATCGAGAAGATCAACTATCCTATGATCTACCAGGACAAAGCGACGCCGGCCGAGTATTGGGCCGGCTTAGAATACGCCAAAGATCAGGGCTGGCTCGAGTACCATGAGAGCGGGACGTTCGTGAGAATGCTTCAGCCGGGCAAAGACCTGTTCGCCTGACCGAGAGCTATTGGCGTTGTGCCTATCGCCTTCGCCGTTCTGACATGACGTACCAATATCCGGTCCCAACCGCAGCGGCCGCGCTGAGCACTCCGACGATTGCGACGATTCCTTCCACCAGTTCCATGTGGATCTCATTATCCCAAAGAAACGGCCCCAGCGAGGCGGGCACGTCGCCGGGGCCTGATCTTCCGTTGGTGTTGTCCAATGCCATGGGGGGTGGCATCTGGACACCCCCGGTAACTGCCTCAGCGCCGGCCTGTTCCAAAAATCCGCCTTGGTTCTCTGACTAGAAACAATCCGCTCAGGCATCGCTTTACGGTTATGCAGCCCGCTACCGAAATTCATCTGGTTCGCGTGACGACCGATGACGGCGAGGTCCAAATCTGGCTCGCTGCGACCTCGCGCGAAGAAGCGGTTGATCGAGTGCTGGACGAAATCCCGGAAGGGTGGGCTGTTAGCCTCATCCAGCGACAGCTTGCCGCCGAGCACATCCCGGCGCTCAATATGGCCGCCGGCGAAGTGCGTAGGCACTTTGTGTCCTAATTCCCGACTGCGAACCTAACTAGGGCAGCACCAGCCTGTGCTAAGCCGACAAGCTGATTTGATCGCAGGTCCACAATGAAAGAGGCCGCCAATTGAGGCGGCCTTACTGCAACTCTCTCAACATGCGGCTCCGATGCTCAAGATGGAGCCTCTGGGCGTCGTAGAAGTTTCCAAGCAGCCTTCTGGCCTCTGTCGCATTGTGGCCGTCTCGATCAAGCTCGGCAACTATGCGTTCCTGCCGATTAACGCGTCGCTCGCCTTCAACGACGTGGCGCTCTGCCATCCTAAGCCTGAAGAGTTGCGTTCTGCGGTCCATGGGACGGCCTGATAAACTAGCGCGCTCAGAGATATTGCGCAGAGCGCGGTCTATGATGACGCGGGCCTGCTCATCACCATTCTCTTCAGCTACCGATGAAGCAGCCTCAAGGTGATGTTCGATCCAGCGCTGAGCAAGGCTTCGCATTCCACAGCCTAACGAATTGCCGATAGGTACCCATGACCGCGCGGTGATGGTCCGTTAACGGATCGACAGATGCGCCGTTCCTGGATCGCGCCGGAACTCCCGTTCTCCCACGGAGAACCCCGGTAACACTTCTCCCCTATAGAGGGAGAACACTTGGCGGACCATAACGATTGCTAAGGCCAGAACATCCGATCAGCGACTCGGCCACGTCCGTTCCTACGCCGCTATAGGAAAGGCTCAGCACGTTTGGGGCAGCGAGCGTCCCAACTAGGACAGTTCCTCGAGTACCACGAATCCGAACCTTCGTGAGGATGCTGCAGCCAGGCGAAGACCTCTTCGCAGAGACAGCGGGGATCCTGCTTGCGAGGTCTACAAACTTGTAGAATCATTCTGACGCCAAATCCCGACGCGGGACTGGCAAGTGGCCCCGACATCGGCCTCCGCAGGCCCCCAAGGTTGTCGGGGCCTCCTATTTCGGTTCGAACGGCCTGTCTGATGCGCACAAAGAGGCCCCAGCGAGGGGTACAAGCTGGGGCCAAGGAAACCACTCAAACCAAGCGGTTGCCCAATTTTTTTCCGAAAGAAACGGCCTCAGCTATGAAGCTGAGGACAAGTGTAATCTGGGCTCCCGGTGCCGGTAGCGACGCGACACCGAGCAGGGCCACGAGTGCCGCTGCATGGGATTAGTTCCCAACCAAAAAGGCCCCAGCGCTGTCTGCACAAATCGAGCGAGCGAATGCAACGCTCGGGAAACGAGTTGAGGCAATGTCCGAGGGCTCGGGGACCCACCTAGCAACTAACGGCGAAGCCTTAGCCGCTTTCGCTTCATGCCGCCACGATGTCAGGGACCGCGACGATAGCGGGCCCATAGCGCCAAAACCACTAAGCTCACCATGAACAAAGTTGCTTCATTCATTGGACAAGAACCTCCGTCCGGCGGCCCGCCTATGAACGTTGAGCAAGCTTTGCCGTTCCGGACCTCACTAGGTTCCGTAAACTTCCGGCGCGCACCGACCCATCCACGCCTGAACCAAATCTTACGCACGCTGTGCGGAACGTTCGGTCGTGAAACCTGAGGGACCCTCCCGTGCTCGAAGAGGAAACCTAAGCGGCGCGGTTCGGTTCAAGACCCCCTGGGCGAAGGCCCGATCGGCCCTAAGGCGCTGTCTTGCTCCCTGCCTTGCCTACGGCAAGCCGACGCCCGGCCTGGCCGGGCCGAACCTGCCAAGTGTTTCCGAAAGAGGAATTGGCGCTAGTCGCAGCGGCGTTCCCTGCGCGTAACCCGACGGCCATCATCACGTTCGACCGTGACAGCCTCTGTGTGACAGCGCTGTCTTGGGCCGACCGTAACGCCTCCCGGGCCGATGCCAACCGTGGTGTCGCGATCGTAGCGGTCGCGGTCCCTGTAGTCGTGGTCTCTGTAATAGCGATCCTCGCGATCCCGTCCGATCTGGACATCAACGCCTTGCGCCATTTTGACGCCCTCGGCTTTGGCTGGAGTGGCAAGCAATGTGATTGTTAGCGCCGCTGCGGCGGCCGTCAGGGCAAAACCGATTTTCAGCATATGGATGTCCTCCCTTGAGCATGAGCCGGTGTAACGGGGCGGACACCTGACTGTTCCACGAGGTAAAGCTCAATGATCTTTACTGATCACCATCAACCAAGCGGCGATCATCAATCTGTCCAGCGTGATCGACCGCTACGCCGGAAATTTGATGCTCCTCCAGGGCATCTCCGAATACCCGGTATCAAACGCGAAACGCTCAACGAGCGGGAACATGAAAAATGATCGGCGGAACTAGGCCGGTTCACCATCCATTCAGCCCAGAGCACTTACCCATCTCGTCGGGCAGCGCCGACGAGGAGGAGTAACATGTCCAACGCTCGGGAGGACTTCGATGCCAGTAGTGTCGTTATCGATTGGATCGACGCCTGTAAGCAGCGCCGCCTGGGTGATTTGCTAAACCTCTACGATGACACGGCTACGGTCGAGTGCTGCGAGGGCGGGAGCTTTCAAGGCCGAGCCGCGATGAAATGGTACTGGGGTCAAAGGCTCGCGGCGTTGGGAGCCGATGTGTTCGAGATCGAAGCATTGATGCCCGAGGGGGACTGTGTTTCGCTCGACTATCGCACGTATGACGGCCAGCGCGTGCGCACGTATTTCCGGTTTACCGATGCAGGAAAAATCCGGCTTACGGCCTGCGCGCCGATCAGAGAGGCCGCCTGGTAGCCCGGGCAGCTCATCCCTTTCCGGCTAGCCCCATTCCGACGAGGTAACTTACTTGGGATGCAGTCCCGCCAGAATTGCTGTCTACCTACTCTTCCGCACCGACGGTTTCCGCGCTCCAACATGCAGCATCAGGGTGAGGATCACGCGCGCTGGGAAGCGCAATGCCGAGATTTTATTCGCCCTCCAAGGGGGCACAACGTTGATGATAAGCACGGGTTGGAGTTTGAGAACGATCTCGGAGCATTTCGAGCAGCGCGGAAGGTTGACGACGGCCCCATCTCCGAGTTGGATTTGGAAAGCTTAGTGCAGCGTCTGCCGTCGATGCCGCGACGCCTGCTCGATCAGTTCCGCGTTCAAACAATTTAAGATGTGCTCCAACTGCTCATTGACCAGCAACAGAGCCCTGAGAGCGCTACGCACATCGCCGTCACAGGCAGCGACGATCTCGTCCAGCTCCCGGTCATATTCATCCAGATAATCGTTGGTTGTTGGGTGCGGCATGCGAACAACATCCAACCAGAAAATGTCTTGTGGAAACAACGAGCGCGGCACTTCTCCTCGATATTCACAGGCAGCGCCCCGAACACGCAGTTGCATTTGTGCGAGCCGCGCTCTGCTCTGGATGGATACTTTCAGCCTTTTGGGAGGCTACATGGTCGAGGTGTATTTCAACGTCAGGCGTGATCTGCTCGTTGTGAAAAAGGGATTGCCGGTGCCTGACATTGGCGCCCAAGGAAAATGGCGCAAGAGCAAGAAGAGGGTCATCAGGGTTAGCGAGGAGATCAGGCAGGCGGTCCACAGCCAAGGCTATTACATGAGGAAGTCAAGAGACCGCAAGAAGAACTGAGCCGTCGCCGAAAGTTGGCGCAAAGGCCCGGCAGCCTGTTAAGGCCGCCGGACGAGCGCGAATATAAATTTCATGAACACGGCAAATATCCTGCGGTGCAGGGAGAACTTCTATCCCGGGCGACTACGGTGGCCTCGCCGGCTAGGCATGTCCTGGCACTCGGTCCCACGTCGGTTCGCGTCGGACCGCCAGTCGCAGGGTGGAATGGCAGATCGGACACTCAAATGAGTGGATGTCGTAATCCTTCGTGAAAGCGGCGACGGCAACGAGCTTGCGCTCCACGTTACAGGCAAAGCATACGGGCGACGACATGGCGTCTCCCCCCTTTCGCAATCGGAGTAAAGGCGCAAGGTTACGTCCGATTGGGCAGACGCGCCGTCGATTTTATGAGCCGTAGCAATACTGTCTGTAACGCTGTCCTGTCGGTGTGAGACCCGGAGGTGCAGGTTCATTCTTGCTGCAGTCGTTTAGCTATCGACGGCACGCCGAAGCCCAGCTAGCGTCGCTTGCTGCCTAGCCCTCATCGGTCAAGAAACTGCTCGGGAGGTCATCATGCTCATCGCAAACCGGTTCGACAGTCGGACCCTCGCTCGTGCGGTCTGTCAACCCACCATCCAACCCACAAATGATCGGAGCATCTCTCTTTTGGATTGGATCGTATAGCGACGCATTCTGTCAGACGCGCCAATAGCTTAGCCTTATTCTGGGCTAATTTCGAGAGAAGCCTCCGGTTCGCTGCGTTGGTCGAGGATCAATCAGTGTGGATCAAGCTTGTAGCCGTCGGAGTAATTGGCCTGGTCGGAATGGGCGCGGTTACAGCGCTCGGGAGGAATCCCGCGCTGCCGCTTGACGAAGCCTACCCAGTGGCGGAGACGTCGAGTAAGAGCGACCGTCTACCACTCAAGGCCGAACCCGCGACAGATGTGGTCGCCGTGGGAAATGAAGTCGTGTCAGCAAACGAGGTTGCTGCGATCACAACGGGCGCTTCAGCATCAGCAACGATCACCGCAGCAGACCCGCCAATAGCTATCCCGGCCCGTCAGGCCGATCGACAGAAGGCACCGGCCAAGATCATTTCTCGACATTGGCACGATCCTGCGGACACCAAGTACAAATCGGCAAAGCGGAATGCGGGTAGCGGAAACGGTGCGCCAATTGCCCGCCCCGAAGCGCTGAAACAGCTTGGCGAAGCTAAGAACTGCAGCCAGAGCGACTTGGACAGTTTCCTGCGATCGGTCAATCTGAAGCCGCGCTGCGCTTCCTAGGAGCAGTGGCCGCACCAGCAGACGACCCCGACACGGTCATCGGGCGCGTCGGGGCTGCATTCCAAGCTCCCGCCGTCAGGCGCGCTGACAACGGAAGCAAGAAAGATGACTTCCTGCATTCCCGCCCCGTTCCGCGTCTAAGCAGCACCATTAGGGATTACCCCCGCCCTCGGCTCGCCGAAAATGATAGAAAAAACGTCAGGGGATGCCCTTCGCTATCTCGCGCTTTTTCATGCTGCAATGCCACACAATAACGCTAGCGGCCTTGGCGCGGGGAACGCCAAGGCCGCTTTAAACTCCCGGTCGGGGGGCAACCTATCGCGGGAGCTTATGATGACTCCCGGCATTGCCCCTTGTTCCTGGTGCGTC